>NZ_JBNWCP010000014.1:0-128080 GCF_053522345.1 Agrobacterium sp. 22-226-1 | reverse complement strand
GGTTTCGGCATGACGAAAACTCCAGATGACAAAATCCAGAGTTCTATGAATCACATATCAGAGCTTAATTGAATCCTGAATGTCGATTGGACCTAGTGCCTTTCGCCCCGCAACCCGCTGGCGGTCATGATCGCCAGCAGCGATACGAGCACACCCAGCCCATAGAGATAAAGCATCGGCATCGTCACATCCGCCCGCTCGATCTGCCCTACCAGATCGGTGGCAGCGGCGACGGTGCCGCTGGCGCCCGCACCGGCGGCGGCGCCCAGCGTAGCGACCGTCGGCAGAAGCGCACCCGTCATCTTGCGTTCCTCTTCCGGCGCGGCCTCCATGGCGGCCTGGCTGATGCCGGCCCATGACATGCCGAAGGCAGAGCCTATCAGAATTTGCCCGACGAGCATTTCTCCCCAGTTGCCGGTCGCGAGCCCGAGCCCCAGCAGCGCGCAGCCCGGCACCATCTGGTAGGGGCCGTAATGCAGGCAAATCTCCCGGAGGCGGGCAGAACGCAGGCTGCCGATCAGCATCGCCACGAAGCTCCAGGCAAGCGGCATCGTCACCACGATGAAACCGGCAAAGGTCGGTTCCTGCCGCCAGAGATTGATGGCGACATAAGCAAGATAGACGCTGCCCAGCGCATGGGCATAGGACATCAGGAACAGCACCCAGAAACCGCTGCCGAGCACCGTCTTCAGCCGAAAGGAATCCTTCGGGAAAAGACCGATTGAAGGCCGGATGCCCGCACGCAGCGAGGCCCACAGCAGCGCCGCGCCCACCAGCAGGGAAAGAGCGCGCAGGCTCGCATCGTCGAAGGCGGAAGGCGCGGAAAACGCCAGGGCGCCGACAAGGCAAAGAGCCAACGGCACCAGCGGTTTACGCGTCGCCGCCACCGGCCGCTCGGCGGAGACGGCAATGGCGGTATAGGCCAGAAGCAGCAGGATCAGAGGCGCCGACAGCAGGAAAGTAGCGCGCCAGGAGATATGTTCGGTGGCGAAACCGCCGGTCAGCGGGCCGATGAAGGAGGCGACCGCCCAGATCGCCGCCTCGATGGCGAAGACCTTCGGCAACAGGCCGGAGCGGAAACCGGCGGGAATGAGGCTGTAGCACACGGCGACGATCAGCCCGTCCGCCAGCCCCTGCAAGGCGCGGCCGACGACGACCCACAAAAAGTCACCGGCGATTGCCGAGAGGACCGAACCGAGCGAAAAGATCAGGCAGCACAGAAGCAGGACGGCGCGCGCGCCGAAACGCTCGCGAAACAGGACGGCGGTGACGCCGCCCGCGACGGAACCGACGAAATAGAGACTATAGGCCCAGCTATAGAAGGCAGCGCCGCCGATTTCGTTGACGGCTACGGGCAAGGCCGTCACCACCGCGAACTGATTGAAAGCGTGCAGGCCGATACCGGAGGAAATGACGGTCAGAAGCGAGAGATTCGCCCCGCTCAGCAATTCGCTCCAGCCGTTTTTCTCCGTCATTTCCATACTCGACAAAACCGTATCCTTTCCATTTTTTCGGGTACGGCGGGCAAACTAGAACCTCAAGCGCCATTGAGGTCAAGACGGCTTTTTCACGCAATCCGGCCTGACGGAATTCAGCGGCAGCAGGAACCCTTCGCGCCTCCGGGCCGTTTGTGGAATGAACGGACAGAAAGGACACCGTCATGGACCGCGAGAAAATCCTGCCCCGCAACGAAGACGCCATGGATGAGGACCTGCTCGATCTTGATATCGACGCCCTTCCCGCCAAGGGAGAAATTCCGCAATCCATCGAACAGGAAATCGAGGAAGAAGAGGCAGAGAGCGAGGACGATCCCTATCAGGAAAGCGACGAGGCCCTGCCCGACGATGCCGAAGAACGGGTGATCGACCGCAATCCTTCGCGGGAGGGCGGGGCTTTCGACGAGGTTTAGGGAAGATTCAGGGCGCGACGGGACGAAAGGCGCGTGAGCATATGGCGTAGATGATCCTGCCCGCCGAAAAAGACCGCAAGAATACGCACGGTCTTTTCACCCTCATCGACATCGAAATAAAAAACAGCCTGATTTTTCGTTACCCGGCGAAGGCCGGGCAATATTTCGGGCAATAATGTCCCCTGAAAAGGCGCTTTGTGAAGCGCTTCCATATCCGCTTCAATTGACCCGACGCGTCGCGCAGCGCGCGCAAAAGCCCCAGGCAAGGCGTCGCCAAGGTCGAGATAGGACTGGATGAGATGATCGAGAATGAGGCCGAGGTCTTGATCCGTCTGTATCGAGCGCAGGACCTTAAAGGCCATAGCCGGCCTTCTTGGCTGCGATCATCGCTGCCGTTCTTTCCTTGCCGTCTTCCGCGGAAACGAAATCGCCCTGCCCTCGCTCGACAAGTAAATCGCGAAGCGCGGCAAGTTCGGCGTCCTTCAGTTCCGTTTCCTGCCGGAGCAGTTCCAGCCCACGCTGGACGACGGCACTGAGGCTGGCATAACGCCCTTCCTCCACCAGCCTGCGGGCGAAGCTGTCCTGCTGATCGGAGATGGAAACTGACGCCTTGACGGACATTGTGGTTACCTCTCCACAGGAAAGACGATGCTACTCAGTAGCATATCTCTCCTGCTCATTCCAGAGACGAAATGCTTCAACCCGCTCGTTCCGGCGAATAACCGGCTTCGCGGATCGCCGCTTCCGCAGTTGCGGCATCGCCCGTCACGGTCAGCCTGTGGGCATCGAGGTCGATGCTGACGGATGCGCCGGGAAGCGCCTCCGTGAGAGCGCCGCGCAGCGTCTTTTCGCAATGGCCGCAGGTCATGTCCGGAATGAGGAAAGTGGTTGCACTCATGGTTTTCTCCTTCTGGCCGGTCGTAATATTGTCGCGCCGGCTGTCATTAAAGGTCAGTGGGTTCGCGCGGGTCTGGCGTCGGTCTTATCCGCGCCCGCGAGATCGTCGAGGATGGGGCAATCGGGCCGGTGGTCGCCGCCGCAGCAATGGGCGAGATGGGAGAGCGTCTTTACCATGCTCTTCATCTCGGCGATCTTCTGCTCGAGATCGGCGATATGGACGAGCGCGATTTCCTTGACCGCCGAACTTTCGCGGGTCTTGTCCTGCCAGAGTTTCAGCAGCGTCTCGGTTTCTTCGAGCGAAAAACCGAGTGTGCGCGCCCGCTTGATGAAGCGCAGATTGTGCACGTCCTGCTCGCCATAGACCCGGTAATTATTGCCGGTGCGGGCGGCCGGCGTGATGAGGCCGATCTGCTCGTAATAACGGATCATCTTGGCGGAAACGCCCGATGCTTCCGATGCCTGGCCGATATTCATGACGTCACCTCCCGATGGGCCACCTTCGCCCGTTTCAACCGCAGCGCATTGGCAAGAACAAAGACGCTGGACAGCGCCATGGCGCCCGCGCCGATCATCGGCGACAGCGTGATGCCGAAGGCCGGATAAAGCACGCCCGCCGCGACCGGTATCAGCGCCGCATTATAACCAAAGGCCCAGAACAGGTTTTCCTTGATGTTGCGAATGGTCGCCCGGCTCATCTCGATGGCGTTGACTGCGCCCAGAAGATCGCCGCCGACCAGCACCACATCGGCGCTTTCAATGGCGACATCCGTTCCCGTGCCGACGGCGATGCCGATATCGGCTTCGGCGAGCGCCGGCGCATCGTTGATGCCGTCCCCCACGAAGGCCAGCACCTTGCCGCCTGCGCGCATCTCGTGGATCGCCTTCACCTTGCCCTCGGGCAGCACTTCGGCCACCACGCGGGAAATGCCGACCTGCAGGGCGATTGCATTCGCCGTGCGTTCATTGTCGCCCGTCACCATCGCCACTTCGATGCCCATCGCCTGCAGCGCCCTGATGGCGGTGACACTCGAGGGTTTCAGCGGATCGGCAACCGCAATCGCGGCCGCCAGCCTGCCGTCGATGGCGGCATAAAGCGGCGTCTTGCCCTCATCGCCCAGCCTTGCGGCGGCCTCAGCGAAGATATCCACGGAATGGCCGAGTTTGGCCATGTAACGATCCGCGCCGACTTCGACCCTGCGACCGTTGACGGTGGCGGCGATGCCGTAACCCGTCACGCTTTCGAAGTTTTCGACAGTCGCAGGTTCGAGTCCTGCAGGGGTCGCCACATTCTTTTCTTCTGCGGCCCGGACGATGGCTTCGGCAATCGGATGTTCCGAGCGGCCCTCGACGGCGGCGACCAGCGCCAGCACCTCGTTGTCGGCAAACCCTTCCGCAACCACCAGATCGGTCAGTTCCGGGCGGCCCTTGGTGACAGTGCCCGTCTTGTCGACCACGACGATCTGCGCCGAACGCAGTTCCTGCAGCGCCTGTCCCTTGCGGAACAGCACGCCAAGCTCCGCCGCCCGGCCGGTGCCGACCATGATCGAGGTGGGCGTGGCGAGACCCATGGCGCAGGGGCACGCAATGATGAGCACCGCCACGGCATTGACCAGCGCGAAAGTATAGGCAGGCTCGGGACCAAAGATCGCCCAGACGATGAAGGTCAGGACAGCGATTGCTATGACCACAGGCACGAAAAGCGCGGTGACGCGGTCCACCAGCAGCTGGATCGGCAGCTTGGATCCTTGCGCCTCCTCCACCATGCGGATGATCTGCGACAGCATGGTATCCGCGCCCACCTTGGTCGCCTTGAACTTGAAAGCGCCGGTCTTGTTGATGGTGCCGCCGACTACCGTTGCGCCGATGGTTTTTTCCACCGGCACCGGTTCGCCGGAGATCATGGATTCATCGACATAGGAGGAGCCTTCGACGACTTCGCCATCCACCGCCAGCCTTTCGCCGGGACGGATGACGACGATATCGCCGGCCACGAGGTCTTCGGGGGAAATATCGATGGTAGCGCCGTCGCGCTCCACCCGGGCGGTCTTTGCCTGCAGGCTCATCAGTTTGCGGATGGCGTCTCCCGTGCGGCCGCTGGCGCGGGCTTCGAGAAGCCGTCCGGTGAGGATCAGCGTCACGATAACGGTGGCCGCCTCGTAATAGACGAATTGCGCCTCTGCCGGCAGCAGATCGGGCGCGAAGGTTGCCACCACGGAATAGAGATAGGCCGCCGTGACACCCAGCGCCACCAGCGAGTTCATTTCCGGCGCGCCGCGCAGCAGGGCCGGAAAACCGGTCTTGAGAAAGCGCAGGCCCGGCCCGAAGATCACCGCGGTCGCCAGTGCGAAATAGATATAATAGAGGTTCTGAGTGTCGATGATGCTCATCAGCCAGTGATGCATCGGCTCATAGAGATGCCCACCCATTTCCAGCACGAAAAGCGGTGCGGTCAGGATCGCGGCAATCGTCAGGTCGCGCTTCAGCGCACCCTCTTCGCCGGCATGCTGCATATGGTCGTGGCCGCCGGCCTCGCCCGCCGCCATCTGGCCGTGGCCCTGATGATGTCCATGGTGCTGGCCGTGACCGTTGTGGGCGGAATGGTCGTGCGGTGTCGGCGTCTTCAGCGCAAAACCGGCGAGCTTTGCCGTTTCCACAAGCGCATCCCGTTCACGCCGGCCGCCAATCGTTTCCACGGAGGCCTTGCCGGAGGCAGCGTCGACCTTGACGGCGATTGTGGTGGCTACCGCTTCCAGAACGGCCTTCAGCCGCTCGGCCTCAGCCTCGCCCCGCAGGCCTTCCACCGCAAATTCGTGACGCTCCGGCGCGATATCGTAACCGACCTTCTTGATGGCGGCGCCAAGCGTTCTGGCCGAAAAACCCTCGGCCGGCTCGACGGTGAGCTTCTTCGTGGCGAAGTTCACGGAACTCGACATGACACCCGGCACCTTGGCCGCGGCCGTTTCCACCCGCCGCACGCAGGAAGCGCAGGTCATGCCTTCCACGGGAATGGAAACCGGTTCATGTCGATGGGCGTGTTTGACTGTCTCGTTCATGGGAAATCCCCTTTCGAGACCCTATGTAGAGATTCCCATGATGGGAAGGTCAAGGGAAGCGGAAACTTTTTTGTTGAACACACAATCGTGAGTGCAGCCCCCCGCTGCAAAAAAGGGCGTTCGCCACGATCATACAATCTGTGGACCCGCTACCGGGCGACGCCTGCCAGGCGCGTTCAGAGGGCGACACGTCTCGCCAGATAAACCGTGGCGCCGCCGCATTCGGGATCGTTGACGACATGATCGAGAAGCCGGAAACCGTGCGCGGCGAGCAGGCTTTCATATTCATCGCGTGCGAGGCTCGCATGATAAAGCGGCCGGCCCTGAAAGGTGCCGATCGCTTCCCCGTGATCCGGTCCGGCCGTGAACATCAACGCCGCGCCGTCATTGGCATGCTGGTGGAAAATGCCGAACATGCGGCGCTGATCCTCCACCGTCAGATGGAAAAAACTGTGCCACGCGATCAACCCGTCGAAGCGGCGGCCGAGGGCCAGCTTTCGCATATCCGCAACCGCCCAGAGGTTCCCGGGAAATCTCTTCCGGCAAAGCTCGACCAGCGGCAGGGACGCATCGATTCCCGTGACATCGTAACCGCTGGCGATGAAGTAGCCGGCGATCGGCTCAGCGGAACCGCAGCCAATATCGAGAATGGACGCACCCTTCGGCAAAAGCGAGATGAACCTGTCGAGCCAGGTTTTTTCGGCAAGGGAGCGTCCACGCTGCCTGTCGAAATCGACCCCGTGTTCATTGTAGATCGTGATGACGTCACGAGAGGCGTCCGGCATATGCTTTTCCTTTTCCGGCAGAGGTCATGCCGACTGCGCACTTACCGGTGCACGGCCAGACGGGGAATATCCCGCAGGAAGGCATCGCGCACGGCGGGGCCGAGCGGCTCGTCGGACGGTTTGTCGGAAACGCGCAATCTCGCAAAGACGATGTGCTGGCCTTCGCGCTCCGCCCAGCCGACGAACCAGCCGAAGGGGCGGTTGCGGTCGAGATTGCCCTTTTCATCGCGCATGTAGCCCGTGCCGGTCTTGCCATGCACCGCCCAGCTTTCCGGCGCATCGAAGACCGGCACGATTGCCCTGGTCTTGGCCTGCGCATCGCGCGAGACGGGCAGATTGCCGGCCAGAAGGCGGCGGAGGAAGCCGACCTGCTCCACCGGCGAGACCGTCAGCGACGATCCGAGCCAGGAATGGGTCAGGCCGTTATTCTTGCCCGGCTCGCCGGAAACATCGGCATTGCCGTAACCGAGGCGCTTCACATAGGCGGCGAATTTTTCCGGGCCGAGGCGGCGGGTGATTTCACGCGAATACCACAGCACCGAATCCTGCTCCCATATCGAGGGATCGACCGTCTTGCGGTCGGAGGCGCGCGCCTCCGTGCCGGGTTTCCAGTCCCAGGCGGGCGTCTTTTCATCCTGAAGAATGCCGGCGTCGTAACCGATCAGCGCCAGCGGCACCTTGAAGGTGGAGGCCGGCGCCACGCGCTGGTCGCAGGCGCCCTGCTGGTTGATGATGGCGCCGGTCTCGATGGAGGTGACCAGCGTGCATTCGAAGGCCTGGGGCTGTTGCTGGGCGTCAGCGGAAAACGGCAGGAGCCCCGGAAGGGCGAGGCATGAAAGAACGATGGCGGGCAGCCGATAGCGCATGCGTTTTGATGTCCCTCGTCCGCTTTTGCGGATCATTTGCCGGAATGGCCGGAAGCTGTCTTTGATTTCAGACAAGTCGTACCCCGAAACCGTGACACGCTTTCGGGCGACACTGCCTTAAGGGAACGATGGGGCAGGAATAGGACCAAAACGAAAATAGACGTTTTCCGTCACGTCCGTTCCTTTTCGCCCGCCCTCTCGCCGACCGTCTCACCCACTGTCAGAGGCCAGTCGACCACATAATCCTCGAAGTCGTCAACATCCACATCGGCCTCGCTGACGGTGCGGCCGCGGGCGGAAATGCCGGCCTGATGCACCGTTTCCGTATCGCCGGAAACGAGATAGTGCCACCAGTAGAGATCCTTGCCGTCGCGCACCAGCGCATAGGCGCAGGTGGGCGGCAGCCAGCCGATCTCATGCACCTTCTTCAGGTCGAGCTGGATACAGTCCGGCACGGTGGCGCGGCGGTTTTCGTAATCGGAGCATCGACAGCTCTCGCCGTCGAGCAGCACGCAGCGAACCGAGGTGAACACCACTTCGCCGGTGTCCCAGTCCTCCAGCTTGTTGAGACAGCACAGGCCGCAGCCGTCGCACAGGCTTTCCCATTCCTCGCCGGTCATCTCGGTCAGCGATTTGGTTTTCCAGAACGGCGCGTCATTCATCGTTAACATTTCCGTTTCATTTTGATCTCTTGGACGGGAGCGTTTAACCGGTCCCTAATCCTTTATATCGTATCGCCAACGGCTGGTTTGTACGATATTTTAGCATATTGGCAGGCGGCAGAGGGGTCATTGGCCCGCGAAAGGCCGCCGCGTCAAGCACTTCCGACATAACCATGCCACGGTTTTACGTCGGGAATGGGTCGAAGCGTAGAATATCCGGCAGACATATCGGTGGCCGCGTTGCGTTGAACAGGAAAACATCGCCAGGTGCAGGAAGAAAAAGACGATAAAAAAGGCCGTAAAAAACGGCACATCCTGCTCCGGATCGATAGCTTCATCGACTCCGGCCTGTGGACGGCTGCGGCAAGGCTGGTGGATTTCTGGGAAGACGTCACCATCGCCTCGCGCAAGCTGCATGTGCGCGGCTGGAAGAAGCTTCTCGTCAACCTCACCTGCGACGCGCTGACCTTCGGAACGGCGGGTTCCGTCGTGCTTCTGGCGCTCGCCATGCCCGCTTTCGAGGAAACCAAGAAGGACTGGCGCTATCGCGGCGATTTCGCCGTCACCTTCCTCGATCGCTACGGCAATACCATCGGCCATCGCGGCATCATTCATGAGGATTCCGTCCCGATCGACCAGATGCCGGATCATTTCATCAAGGCGGTGCTGGCGACGGAAGACCGGCGCTTCTTCGACCATTTCGGCATCGATTTCATCGGCCTTGCCCGCGCCATGAGCGAAAACGCCCGCGCCGGCGGCGTGGTGCAGGGCGGCTCGACGCTGACGCAGCAGCTCGCCAAGAACCTGTTCCTCACCAATGAGCGCTCGCTGGAGCGCAAGATCAAGGAAGCCTTCCTCGCGCTGTGGCTCGAGACCAACATGTCGAAGAAGGAAATCCTCAGCCTTTATCTCGACCGCGCCTATATGGGCGGCGGCACCTTCGGGGCGGCGGCGGCGGCGCAATTTTATTTCGGCAAGAACCTGACCGATGTGACATTGGCCGAATCCGCCATTCTGGCCGGCCTGTTCAAGGCGCCGGCCAAATATGCGCCGCATGTCAACCTGCCCGCCGCGCGTGCACGCGCCAACACCGTGCTTTCCAACCTGGTGCAGAGCGGGTTGATGACCGAGGGTCAGGTCATCGGCGCGCGGCGCAACCCGGCCACCGTCATCGACCGCGCCGATGTGAAGGCGCCGGATTATTTCCTCGACTGGGCTTTCGACGAAGTGCAGCGGCTGGCCGCCGAGGGCAAGTTCAAGGACCATACCGTGGTCGTGCGCACCACCATCGATACCGGTCTGCAGCAGGCGGCCGAACAGGCGATGGAAATGGGCCTGCGCGAATTCGGCGAAGGTTACCGCGTCAAGCAGGGCGCGATGGTGATGATCGAGAACGGCGGCGGCGTGCGCGCCATGGTCGGCGGGCGCGACTATGGCGAAAGCCAGTTCAACCGCGCCACGGCGGCGCTGCGCCAGCCCGGTTCCTCCTTCAAGGTCTATACCTACTCGGCCGCCATGGAAAAGGGCATGAAGCCGGAGACGCTGATCTCCGACGCGCCGGTGACCTGGCGCGGCTGGTCGCCGCAGAATTACGGCCGCTCCTATGCCGGCAAGGTGACGCTGCAGATGGCGCTCGCCAAGTCCTACAACACCGTGCCCGTGCGTCTTGCCAAGGACGTGCTCGGCACGCAGGTCATCGTCGACACGGCCAAGGCCATGGGTGTCGCAACACCGCTGCGCAGCGACAAGACCATTCCGCTCGGCACTTCGGAAGTGACCGTTCTCGACCAGGCCACCGCCTATGCCGTGTTCCCGGCCGACGGCATGCAGTCGCGCCGCCACGGCATCGAGCAGGTGCTGGATTACGAGGGCAATGTTCTCTACGATTTCAGCCACAACGAAGCGCCCGCCAAACGGGTGCTTTCCGAAGACGCCAATTCGAAGATGAACCAGATGCTGGTGACCATCCCGGTCATGGGCACGGCAAGGCGTGGCGCGCTGGATAACGGCATCGTTTCCGGCGGCAAGACCGGCACCTCGCAGGCCTATCGCGATGCCTGGTATGTGGGTTTCACCGGCAATTACACCACGGCCGTCTGGTTCGGGAACGACGATTTCACGCCGATGAACAACATGACCGGCGGCGCGCTTCCGGCCATGGCCTTCAAGCGGCTGATGGACTACGCCCATCAGGGCATGGAACTGCGGCCCATTCCCGGCATCCAGAACCCGCTGCCGACGGGCGCGCGCCCGCAGCCTTCGGCGGAAGTGGCGGCCGCAGCCACCAGCACCCCCGCCTTGCCGGCGCTCACCCGCCCGCGCTCGCTCTCGGCCGAGGCAACGCGTGTGATCCGCTCTATCGCCAAGAAAATGAAGGACGCTTCGGCCTTGAGTGTGACGACGCAGAAGGTGGCGGATGCGTCCTTGCGCGAGGGC
The DNA here is from genome assembly GCF_053522345.1 of Agrobacterium sp. 22-226-1. Lineage (NCBI taxonomy): Bacteria > Pseudomonadati > Pseudomonadota > Alphaproteobacteria > Hyphomicrobiales > Rhizobiaceae > Agrobacterium > Agrobacterium sp. 22-226-1. The sequence goes on along the minus strand of NZ_JBNWCP010000014.1, from coordinate 117,469 downwards.
GCGGAGGATGCGGCGCGGCGGTGAGGTTGCGGCGCATTGCCTGAAGATTCTGTCGGAGTGTGTGGCTCACCCCCCTCTGCCCTGCCGGGCATCTCCCCCACAAGGAGGGAGATCGGCCAGACGCTTTACAACCACTTCAATCTCAAACGTTGAGATGGGCGAGACATAGCCTCGGGTCGATCTCCCCCCTTGTGGGGGAGATGTCCGGCAGGACAGAGGGGGGTAAGCGTCACGCTCCCCGTCTCTACAATCGGAAAACCGCGATCCCGCCCGGCGCAAGATGCTTCACGGCATCGGGATCAACACCGCCCTCGCCGTCTCCACCACATGCGACGTCAACACCCCCAGCCGCTCCGCCGCGAGCCGGTTGACCTGCCAGTAAAGCGGAATATCGAGCGGCGTGCCGGGAACGACCTCCACCAGCCTGCCCGTCTTGAGGTGATCCCCCACAAGCTGCACCGGGTTGAGCCCCCAGCCCATGCCGGAAAGGCTCGCCTTCACGAAACCGTCGGTCGAGGGCAGCCAGTGCGTGGGATAGGCGATTTCCTCGCCCAGCACCTTCCTGACCCAGCTCGCCTGCAGCCTGTCCTTCTGGTTGAAGGTGAGCCCCGGCGCGCGGGCAAGGGCGGCGGGCGTGACGCCTCCGGCGAAATGGCGGGCCATGAAATCCGGGCTGGCGGTGGCGTGATAGCGCAGCACGCCGAGGGCCAGGACCCGGCAGCCCTGCACCGCCTTGGCATGGGCGGTGACGGCGGCAAGCACCCTGCCGCCGCGCAGCCATTCCACCGTGTGGTCCTGATCGTCCACCGCAATATTGACGAGATAATCGCTGCCGCCGGTGAATTTCGAAACCGCATCCAGAAACCATGTGCCGAGGCTGTCGGCATTGGTGGCGATGTTGAGCGTCACGCGCTCCTGTGCTGCGCCCGCTTCCGCCAACGCCGGAAGCTGGCGGAACAATTCGCTTTCCAGCATGCCGACATGATCCATGTGACGGCACAGCCATTCGCCCTTTTCCGTCGCCACGCACGGGTTGCCGCGCACGATCAGCACCACGCCCAGCCGCTCCTCCAGTTGCTTGATGCGCTGGGAGACGGCCGACGGCGTGACGCACAGCACCTGCGCCGCCTTTTCGAAACTGCCGGTTTGAGCAACGAGCGCCACGGCCCGCATGGAGGGATAATCGAGCATTACGGCACCTCATGCAGGGTTAGGAGGTAGCGGGAGGGCCCTGGAAGCCATGGGCGACGGCCTCTCCTTCCCTCATTCCTGTGCTTGTCACAGGAATCCAGTCGACGCACGTCTGTGCGGCGGAAGAGTCTTTTCAGCCCAAAGGCTTGGGCTGGCTGGATTCCAGTGACAAGCACAGGAATGAGGGTGGAGAGATGGCAACGTCGCGGAAAATCAAGAGGTTGAAGAGAGAAGTGCGCCATTAGCTCAGCTTATCTGGATTGAGTTTATTTAACTGGATTAAACTATCTGGCGGAAATATCCAAGCACTCGGTCTGGAAGCAACGCTTTCGGCCATTCCACAATGGACAGAGGCAGGAGCCGCGACGCGCATGGACATCCAGATCTTCTTCACCGGCCTGACGATGGGCCTCAGCCTCATCGTCGCCATCGGCGCGCAGAATGCCTTCGTTCTGAAGCAGGGGCTGGCGCGCTCGCATGTGTTTGCCGTCTGCGCCACCTGCGCCATTGCCGATGCGCTGTTGATTACCGTCGGGGTTTTCGGTTTTCAGCGGATCAGCGCCATCATGCCGGCGCTCGATCCCATCATGCGTTATGCGGGAGCCGCCTTCCTCATCTGGTATGGCGCCAAAAGCCTGCATTCGGCGCTGCGCTCCTCCGAGGCGCTTTCGGTGGCGGAGCGGCAGGAGGCGAGCCTGTGGCAGACGCTGGCCATCTGCCTTGCGCTGACCTTTCTCAATCCGCATGTCTATCTCGATACCGTCGTGCTGCTCGGCACCATTTCCACGCAGTTTCCCGGCTTCGAAAAAACCTTCGCGGCGGGCGCGGCCACCGGCTCGCTGGTGTTCTTCTTTTCACTGGGTTATGGCGCGCGCTGGCTGCGGCCGATCTTCGAAAAACCCTCCGCCTGGCGCATTCTCGAAGGTGTCATCGCCGTCACCATGTGGGCCATCGCCTTCAAGCTCATCATGGGCGCCTAAAGCGGCGGCGTATCGCCCTCTCCGATATCCCAATAGAGCCCGGCCATAAGGGTAAGCGCCTCGCGGGCGATCTCCTTCGGCAAATGTTCGTTCGGCGCATGCTGCGAGCAGCCGGGATAGGAATGCGGCACCCAGATGGTGCGCAGTTTGAGGATATCGGCAAAGATATCATTGGGCAGCGAACCGCCGAGATTGGGCAGAAGCGCCGGTTTTCTGCCCGTTGTACGCGCAATGGAGCGCAGCGTGAAATTCACCCATGGATCCTGCGGATCGAGCCGGGTGGCGCGGAAAATCTCGTCGCCGGCAGGCGCGATTTCCACCGTGGCGAAACCCTGCCGGTCGAGGTGACGCCGCACGGCGGGCAGAACCGCTTGCGGATCGATACCGACGACGAAGCGCAATTGCAGCCGCGCCCATGCCCGTGGCGGAATGGCGTTGACCGGCGCACGCGGATTGCCGGTCTCGAAAGCCAGCACTTCCAGCGCGCACCAGCCGAAAACCCGCTCGGCGGTGGAAAGGCCGGGCTCGCCCCAGTCCGGATCGATCTTCGGGCCGTCCGGCCCGCCATCGATTTCACAATCGGCAAGGGCCTCACGCACCGCTTTCGGCAATTCATCCGGCACCAGTTCCGGCACGCGGATCTGGCCGGTCGGGCCGACAAGGCTTGCGACGGCATGGGCCAGTTGCACGCCGGGATTGGAGAGCGCCCCGCCCCAATTACCGGAATGATGGCCGCCCTCACGCGCCTCGATCACCAGATCGAAGGTAATGCCGCCCCGCGCGCCGAGAAAAACAGTCGGCCGTTCCGCATTCAGGCGCGGGCCGTCGGAAGCGATCAGAAGATCGGCTTTCAGCCGCTCGCCATGGTTCCGGCAAATCTCCCTCAGGCCGGGGGAGCCCCTCTCCTCGCCCATCTCGATCAGATATTTGGCGTTGAAACCAAGCCTGCCGCGTGTCTCGAGCACGGCCTTCAACGCCGCCATATTGACCGAATGCTGCCCCTTGTTGTCGGCGGTGCCGCGCCCATACCACCTGCCATTGCGCTCAGCCATCACAAAGGGCGAAAGCCCCTCGGCCCAGCCCTCGTCCTGACCGCGCACCACATCCCCGTGGCCGTATCCCAACACGGTCGGCAGAGCGTCTCCCTCGAAACGCTCGGCGATCAGAAACGGCAAATCCGCCGTCGGGTCACGCAGGATGGTGCAGGAGAAACCCATGGCGGCGAAAGCGGGCAACATTTCCTGTTCCAGATAAAGCGTCAGCTCCTCGCCCTGCTCCTCATTCTGGCTTTCGGTCCGTCGCAAAACGCGTCGCGACAAATCCCGCTCGAAGCTGCCATCGTCGAAACAGGCGGCGGCACGGTCGATTGCGGATTGTCGCGACATGATGGAATATCCCCGGTTGTGATCATTTTCACGGAGAGTAAACAAGCCGCGCCATTTTCCAAACAGGGAATCAGTGATAGTCCTCGACCTGTTCATAAACGGGAAAACAGCGTGTTCCGAGTTCCATTCCTTGTCGGCATCGCCCTTCTGATCGCCTTTGGCGGCGGTATTGCCGCGACGCTGGCAGCCCTTGAGGCGACATCCGGCTTTGGATCGATCCGCATCGGCTCCTGGGATGCCTTTCCCGAAGCGCAGACGATCGAGGCCGATCCTTACGCCAAATCGCACCGCGCCGATGCCGGCAAGCTGCTTTACGGAACCGCGGAAGGGCTGGCTTTTACCGCCTCCGTCGACAGCGATGGACAACGTCTGAGTGGCGAATGCCGCTACCGGCTGGCCGGCGCCGTGCCGCCTGCACGTTTCTGGACGATTTACACCGCCGATCAGCAGGGCAATGTGCTGGCGGAGGATGCGGGGCGGCCCTTCGCGCTGAATTCCCGCACGCTTTTGCGCAGCGCCGATGGCGGCATCGACATCACCATCGCCGCTGACGCCCAGACCTATAATTGGCTGTCGGTGCCGCAGGGCCAGACTTTCAGACTGGTCATGACCCTGCTCGACACGCCCGTCGCGGGCAGTTCCGGCCTGATCGATATTTCCATGCCGCAAATCCGCAAGCTGGGGTGTGGCAATGCTTAGGGTCCTGCTCGCCATCCTCACCGGTCTCGTCGGCGCAGCCGTGCTGCATGTCATCATTCTTCTGGCGATACCGCATTTCAGCAATCGCGACGCCTATACGCGCGCGGTGGCGGAAGGAAAGCCGCATCAGTTTCATCTGCTCGAAGAGACGACGGAGAAAAAGACGCTCGGCAGCGGCGATCCCTTCATGCGGGTCGCGGTCTGCACCTTCGATATCGAGGACAAGCCGGTCAGGCTCACCGCCATCGGGGCCGTGCCCTTCTGGTCGGTCGCGGTTTACGACAAGGCCTCGAATGAGGTGTTCAGCATGAATGACCGCACGTCCGCCGGCGGGGTGATGGATATTCTGGTGGCGGATGCGGTGCAGATCGCCGCCATCCGCAAGGCGCAGCCACCCGCGCTTTCGCAGGCCATTCTGGCGGAATCGGATCAGACGGAAGGATATGTGGTGTTGCGGACCATGGTGCCGCAGCCGAGTTTCGGCGAAGAGGCGGAACGGTTCCTGAACGAGGCGAAATGCCAGCCGACGGCGTGGAAATAACGTCGGTTATTCTCTGCAGTCAGGATTTGAGGGCGGTTTCCGCTGCGGATTTGCCCTTGCGCGCGACTTTGCCGGTCGGCTCGGTATCGCGTTTTTCATAGCGCACGCCGGTAAACAGCACGACTTTCGCCGGGCCGATCACCGTTGCCACCGCGCCGGCGGGGCGCAGGCTTCGTCGGGCGTCGCCGATTGGAATAATCTCTGCCATGCTCATCTCCTCTTCGGGACATGATTGTCAATGTTGCCCATGGGAACCGCGCAAGCCTCGTCTTGCGTCGGGAATTTCATCACCATCACATTGCGCATAGGCCAGTCCACAGACTGGTTTTCGCACGATCCAAAAATCCAAAGCGATTCTTATAAGGGGATCGTGCGCAGATTCAGGCTTCGCATGCCATTTTTGCATTTATTCCGTCGATAAGAATAACATGGAATCCTAATACTGCCCATGAAATTACAAACAGACAGAGGTTAATGATCCGTTAACCTTAATTGCCGGACCGCAACTTATTCCGGCCGGAGCCGCACCCCTTGAAAACAAAGGCGATGCGGTAAAGTTCCACGGCATTTTATCCGTCATCAAGGTTTTAAAATTTCCTTGTTGATAGAGGCGGATTCTCTCTTGCCACCCCCCATAGTTAACAGGACGTCAACGCATTTGCTCTAATTTGAGCCGATATTGTGTTTGCGTTTGTTGGGTAGTGCGTTGACCGACCGGTTTCGAGAACTTGAGAGGCCAAGAGCCGTGAGGAAGAAAGATGTGGTGCTGATGGCCACCGTGACGAATTTCGAGAATGTCTCCCATCCGTCAAAAACGGACCTTCGGCAGTTCGCCGAACTTTTCATGCCGCTTTTCAACGCCTCCACCGACGAAGCCAAGCGGGAGGCCATCGCCGCGCTCTCCCAGCATCCGAGCGTGCCTTCGGCTGTCGCCTTCTTCATCGCCTGCCAGCCGATTTCGCTTGCGGCGCCCTTCCTCATTTCCTCCAAATGCCTCGATGACGATACGCTGATCACCATTGCCCGCACGCAAGGGGCGGCGCATGCGCGCGCCATCGTGCGCCGCGAAGACCTCTCCCCCACCGTCATCGACGCGCTTGTCGGGCTGCGTCACGCCGAAGATCTGAAGCGGCCGGATGAACAGACGACGGCTGCCGAACCGCAGGCGGCGGAAAGCCCTGAAGAGCCGAAAGCGGAAGTAAAGACGGACAACATCGCCGCCGCTTCCGCACTCGAAGAGGAAATGCGCCAGCGGATCAAGCAGATGGCGCATCACCTCAACCGCCCGGAAAGCGACGTTCTCGGCCTTCGCCGGTTGAGCGAGGTGCAGGAAGCGCTGCTGGTGCGTTTCGCCCGCGAGCGCAATGCCCGGCAATTCGCCGTGGCGCTGGCGGATTCTCTCTCCTCCAGCTACTGGCTGTCGGAGCGCATCATGCTCGATATATCAGGCGCACAGCTGGCAACGACGCTGACCGGCCTTGGCATGGAATTTTCCGAGGCGGCTTTCGTGCTGCAATGTTTCTATCCGCATCTTTCCGCTGCCGAAGGTGATATGAGCCGTGCTGAAGCCCTGCTCGACCGTCTCGACATCGTGGAATGCGAAGAGCGGCTGGAAAGCTGGCGGCGGGCCGACAGCTATACGCATGGCCGCGAACGGCCGGACCGCAGCGCACCGGCTGCGCAGAGAACCGGGACGCAAGGGTAAGCGCGGCTGGTCTTGCATCTTCACGGCTTGAAGAAGCGGGCCATTGCCGGACGATTCTAGGCCTTGGGCTGATCCACCAGCGTCAGCAGAGTCCCGATCTCATCGGTTTCGATCTCCACCACCCACAGATCGCTGTCGAAGCGTCGTTCCCTCTCAAGAAGAGCGGCGCTTTCCTCACCATCCGCACCGGCAAGGCGCGTTTCGAAGCGGCGCTCGGCGCGGATGTCCTCGTCATCGGCAAAGCTCTGTGGCGCGGGTCCATAGAGATTTTCGCGGCCATCGCGCAGGCGCTGGCGAATGAAAATCGCCCCCGCCTCCTCCGCCCCCTTCTTTTCGACAGCCGCAAATCCGCCGGCGGCAAAGACGCGGCGGATGAGGGCTGAGACGAACATTTCGGACTTGAGGCGCATGGGGTGCTTTCGATGGAAATGGTGGGGTGGGCTTCTCAATGTTGGTTTTAGGCGGACGAAGGTGCGCGGGGCTTTACCCCCCTCTGCCCTGCCGGGCATCTCCCCCTCAAGGGGGGAGATCGGCAAGAGGCTCTTTCGCGGCTTCATTCTCAAACGTTGAGATGGGCGAGACCTTGCCACAGATCGATCTCCCCCCTTGAGGGGGAGATGCCCGGCAGGGCAGAGGGGGGTAAGCCCCACGCACCTCAGCCGCTGTCAAAATCTAAAGCGCCCCGATCGACTTCAGCTTCTTCAACACAGCCTCGCTCGGCTCACCGGTTTCCGGCAGGCGATAGTGCTTCTCAAAGGCGCGGATGGCATTGCGGGTCTGCTGGCCGGCCACGCCGTCCACCTTCACGTCGGCATAGGCGATATTGATCAGCCCCTGCTGGATCTTGGCGATCAGATCGCGGCTTGCCGGTTTGGCCGCGCTGTTGAGAGAGGCCGGTTCGGCCTTCGGGCGCGGCGCTTCCGCCTTGCGGATGGCGGCGGCCACGGGGTCGATCTCGACGCCGCCGCTCGTATCGGCAGGCCGATCCCTGGGGATCGCGGCAACCGTTGCGCCATCGATCCGGAGTGCCGCCAGCACGCGGGTCGTTGGCTCCCCGGTCTGCTCCATGCCGAGCGTTTCTTCGAAGAACATGATGGCGGCGGCGGTGCGCGGGCCCATGCGGCCATCCGCCTCGCCTTCGTAAAGCCCGCGTTTCTTCAGTTCGGCCTGAATATCGGCAACGATCTGCTGCGGTTTCTGGCTTTCGGCGGCGGGTTGCGCCGGCGTTTCGGCCGCTGGCTGTTGCGCCGTTTCCGTCTCTGCCGGTCGTTCTATGCGAAAAGTGGTGACGTTGCCGTGCGTGCCGAGCGGTTCGGCCGGGCGATAACCGGCAATGCCGTTGGGGTTTTCCGCATCGCGCGTGCGCAGGAAAGGCGACGGGTGCACGCCCGGCTGATACCAGAGCGCATTGGCGGCGACAAAACCGAAGACGACCGCGAAGGCGCCGCAGCTGCCGACCAGTTTCGGATGGCGCAGGATTTCGCGCCCGATGGCCGAAACCACCAAGGAAACAATCCCGGCGCCAATCTGGGCCGTTGTTTTCTTAGGCGATTTTCGCTTTCGCGGGGCCATCGTCACCATCCTTTTTCATCATTGCGGCCATATCGCCGAGCTGCCGGATGCGCGGCGGAAATTCCACCATGCTTTCGGCTTCGGCGCTTTCGCCGCCACCCGCCATGCCCGAACCGTCGGCAGGCAGGGTGATCGTTACGACCGTTCCCTCACCGGGCTTGCTGGCGATGGCGAAAGTGCCGCCATGCAGTGCCACAAGCCCCTTGACGAGGGACAATCCCAGACCCGTGCCCTCATAGCGACGGGTATATTCATTCTGAACCTGCATGAAAGGCTGGCCCAGGAGCTCGATCTTGTCGGAAGCGATGCCGATGCCGGTATCGCTCACCGTCAGCTTCAGCATCGCGCCCTCACGCGCGGCGTCGATCGACACCACACCACCGGCATCGGTGAATTTTATGGCGTTGCCGGCGAGATTGATGAGAACCTGCCGGATGGCGCGCTGATCGGCCGAGATTTCGCCAATGCCACGCTGGATGCGGCTGGTCAAAGTCAGGCCTTTTTCCTTCGCCTGCAGGCCGAGCATGGCCTCGCAGGACGAGATGGTTTCGGCAATCGGGAAGCTTTCCATCATCAGCTCGTAACGGCCGGCTTCCAGCTTGCTCATATCGAGCATGGTGTTGACGACGGACAGAAGATGGGCGCCGGACTGGCGGATCAGGCCGACATATTCCCGCTGGCGGTCGTTCTCCAGCCGGCCGAAATATTCGCCGGCCAGAATATCGGAAAATCCGAGGACGGCGTTGAGCGGCGTGCGCAGTTCGTGGCTGACGGCGGCGAGAAAGCGGGATTTCGCATCATTGGCCGATTCCGCCTCGGCCGCCTTGCGGGCGACATCGCGGCGCAGGCGTTCCATCTCGGTGACATCGGAAAGCTGGGCGACGATGCGGCGCAGCCGGCCGGCCGCGCTGCGGATCGCCGTCATCTCGATACGCGCATGCATGAACTGCGCCTGACGCGATTTCGCACCGGTCTCGAAGCGGAGTTCGGCGGTTGCCCTGTCCTCGCCCTGCCGCAGCAGGTCGAAAGCCTGCATCAGTTCAATACGGTCCGAGACATAGACATATTCAACGAGGGAATGGCCCTTGCTGGCCTGAAGATCGGCTGGGAAGGTCGTAAGATCACGCCCGGAGACGTGTTCGACGAAGCCGGTTTCACCGATCATGAGCACGAGGCCCGGCACCTGCGAAGCGGCGATCAGGTCGTTATCGCCAGACGCGGCGGAAAAGGAGGAGGCACCGCGCGCGGGACGCGAAAAGGCAATCAGCAATGCTGCGGCGGCCAGAAACAGCGCCAGCACCAGGGCAGCGCCGATGGGCAGCGCAATGGCGGGGCTGAAAACGAGGCTGAAGAGGGCTGGTACCACCAGAAGTCCGACGGCGCTGAAGGCGATCAGCCGGCGCAGGCGCGCAACGGTTCCGGCGCGCCTTTCGGCGTCCTCTTCCATGCGCGCAAGCCATCTGCCTGCGGCATGGTCGACCAATGCGACCGCTTTTTCTCTCATATTACGCAATACCAACACCGAATCCCTGAGGCGGTTCTAACGGCTCCGACAATAGAAGGCGGCGGCTTAAGGAATGGATAAAAAGAATGGCCTCAAAGGCCCGTCAAATGCCTCGCAGTCCCATTACGGGGCATTTCTTCGAAGCTTTGCCAATCATGGTTAATGACGGGTAAGCGACGGATTTCGCTTCATTTTTGCCATCGCGTTAACTTTTGTGGCAAAGCTTTCCGCCGCTTTGCCCCGGAACGCGCGGCCTCTGTCGCAATTATGCTTAACATGGACTGTTAAAATGCGAATGAATTGGTGGCAGGCGTCCCGATACGAGGAGAATAGATACAATTTGAATTAAATTGCGCCGCTTTTTGCAATCGGCTGTTCGCCGGTCGCGTGTAGCTTCTTTACAAGCCCGAAAAACGGGACAAAGGCCGATGACCCGAAACCGGGCGGGGCTTTAGAAAACAAAGATCATCTGGCAGGGTAGTCTGACAATGTGGTTTCTGATCAAGGGAACATTCTGGTTTTCGCTGGTGCTGGTGGCGCTGTCCTATTTCGGCAGCAGCAACGATCCGGCCAAGGAACCTTCGGCCTTCGATATTCCCAGCGCCGTTTCGGCCGCCGGTGAAGCCTATCGTTATGTCAGCGCCATCTGCATCGAAAAGCCCGATGTCTGCGTCAAGGGCGCCGAAACCTTCCATGCGCTCGGCGAGCGGGCAAAGGAAGGCGCAAAGGTGGCCTATGAACTGCTGGACAAGCAGCTTGCTTCCGGTGACAAGTCCGCCCCCGCCGCTGAACTCGCGGCCGAGACCGAAAAACTGGCCGAAGCCCCGGTCGTCAGCGTCGAATTTCCGAAGGATGCCGACATGCTGAAGACCGGCACCGTCATTCCCCTGCCGCAGAAGCGCCCGGCCCCCTGATACTGTTGCCCTGATCCTTGCCGGCCACCGCGCCGCCGCTCTTTTGCAGTCGAAGATATCCGGCTGCCGATTGCCTGCCAAACTTGCCCACGGAAACCTGTTTTCCGTGGGCTTTTTCATGGCCCATGGTTCAAAACCGGCCGCACTTCGCCTATATCCTAAGAAAGACCTGCAATAATGGATGATACGGCGCGCAAATGGCCTCTCTCGAAACGATCCTTGACGACTTCGCCTTCCTCGACGACTGGGAGGATCGTTATCGTTATGTCATCGAACTCGGCAAGGCGCTGCCCGATCTGCCGGAAGACAAGCGCACGGCCGAGAACAAGGTGCATGGTTGCGCAAGCCAGGTCTGGCTCGTCAGCCATAGCAATGGTGCGGAAGACCCTCTCCTGACCTTCGAAGGCGATTCGGATGCGCATATCGTGCGCGGCCTCGTCGCCATCGTGCTCGCCGTCTATTCCGGCAAGAGAGCCTCCGAAATCGCCGGTCTCGACGCCATTGAGGTGTTCGACAGGATCGGGCTGGTGGAACATCTGTCGTCGCAGCGCGCCAACGGCCTGCGCTCCATGATCAAGCGCATCCGCGAGGAAGCCCGGCTGCTGGCCGCCTGACCTTCACCTCTCCATCGACGGGCGATAATCTGCATCGCCCCAATGGTGATCCTTCCTGCCGGCGCGGGCCGCAGGCGGCGCATAATGGCGGGCAAGCGCCAACAGTGCGGCGCGCAGCAGCAGTTTTGCCGACCGCGCCGGCCATTGCCTTTCGCGCTCCACCGTCTCCAGCCCCTTTTCGAAGCAGCAGATATCGATGGCGACGCCCGACAGTTCAGGCCCCATCGCATCGGCCGCGCGGGAAAACCGCGTTCTTGCGGCCATTGCCGCCTCGGTGAGATCGAGCGCGCCTCCCGCCTCGCCTTTTGTGCGGTTCGCTATTCTCGGCTCCCATGTCGCCGTTACCTTCGGGTTGAGGTGACCGCGATGAAAATCGGCGGCGAGGCGCTCGCCCGCCTCCAGAGCATCCGCCGGGAAAAACGCCGCACCGTCCCGTTCCTTCAGCCTTGCAAGGCTGGTCAGGGGAGAGGTGTTGAGATTGCGCCGCGCCTGCTGCTTCGCATCGCCGACATCCACAATAACCGTCTGTATATGCCGGTGCTGTTCCTGAAAAACCTCGTCCCGGTCTTTTGCCATTGCGCGTTTCAGGCAGGCGGCGAGCGGCGGTGCGGCGGAAAGGGTGTTTTCCCGCCGCTCGACCAGCCCGGAGGAAATGGCAAACTGCACCGTCGCTGCCGGAAACCGCAGCGCCGTGTGGCCAGCCCGCGCCCGGCGCAGGACGATATCGCCGCCCTCCTGCGACATCTCGGCCGCGCCCGCGGCTATGCAACGCAACAGATGCAGGAGATGAGGGCTCGGGGAGGCAACCGGGGCGCTTTTTTCCTCACTCATCCCGGGCGCCTTTCATCGCGTTGAAGATACTGCCGGTGAGCCGCTCGAGCGCGGCGACGAACTCATCGAATGCCGGTTCGTCACGCCGGTCCTCTACCACCTGGCAGGCATGGCCCACCGTCGTCCTGTCCCGGCCGAAACATGGCCCGATATCCGACATGGGAATGCCCAGCTGCACATGGCACACATACATGGCGATCTGGCGGATGTGGCATTCCGTGCGCCGGCTGTCGCGGCGCACCAGCGTTCGGTCGCCCGTCAATTGCACCATCTCGCCGGTGAGCTGCCGTACCAGACGGCAAAGACGGGAAATCTCATCCCGCCCGGCCGCAGACGGCCAATGACGAAAGGGACGATCACCGACCCGCACGCAAGGCCGCGCGGCGGCAGGCAGAAACACAGTATCCGACGGCATATGCAACTCCTCTACGAATAGGAATTAATTCATACACCTGAGAGCAAGCATGGGGAAGCGCAAATTTGGCATGGAGGATTATGCGATTGATACGGCTTTATTTTTGCAGAGTTGATATGCGCAATAAAGGATTTTTTTCCTCAATCGAAATTTTGCGCGACATAAAAGTCGGTCGAGGGAACGGCTTCCGGGTCTGGTGCGATGCAGTTCTCGATCGCGAGAGACCCCTCTCACGGCGCAGACGCGCCATAGCTGGATGCCGGATATGGGCTGGCAGAACGGAGGTGAGGTCTTCGAACCCCAGAAACGAAATCGGCCGGTCAAAGGACCGGCCGTATTGCCTTGCGACTTCCGGCTATCTGTCAGGACAGCAGCCGGACCGTCTTTAAAATCAACGGCTGGCCTTGCGGCGCTGACCGAGACCCATTTCCTTGGCGAGCCGCGAGCGGGCTTCGGCATAGGCGGGCGCAACCATCGGATAGTCGACCGGCAGGTCCCATTTTTCGCGATATTCTTCCGGCGTCATGCTGTGATGCGTCGTGAGATGCCGCTTGAGCGACTTGAACGAGCCGCCACATTCCAAACAGACGATGTGGTCATCCTGAACCGACTTGCGGACGGAGACGGCAGGCTTCTGCTTTTCGACATTGACCGCCACCGATGCCGGTGCCGATGTTCCGCTGAGTGCCGTGTGAACATCCGAAATAAGGCCGGGAAGCTCAGTTACCGGAACGACGTGGTTGCTAACATAGGCAGCCACAATATCCGCAGTCAGTTCGACCAGCAGATCCTGGGCGTTACCGTATGCAGTTTCCGTCATTTAAGTATCTCCTGTTTATTGATCCCCTGACGCGGGCGAACGCCGCATCGAGCGATGTGAAGTTACCCGGTGCCCCACCTTCGCCTTGTTGAAACCAACATGAAACCTACCCCTAGATTTCGAGCGAAAACCGGAAACGAATTGGTCCGAGATTCAACTTATGGCCCGCGACATGGGCAGCAATGGTCCGATGGGCCATAGATTAGACATTAATAAAATGCCTATGCCGACTATGAAGAGGCTAGATGCAAATCGCGATTAGCAACTTTACACTTAATTTGGATAACAGCAAAACAGCAAAAGTCAAATTCCTATTGTGAATTTTTCAGTTCAAAACAGTCTAATCGGAATACAAAAAATTACGGGTAATAAAATACTATGCCAAGCAGTAATTGAAAATGAATACCCCCAATTATTAGGGGGATTTTCAACTTCAAATTTTCTTGATGTCATCAACTACCGATTTAACGGCAAGCGGATAACCTGCCTTGTGAGCGGCCATGGCAAGAAGATGTGCCGAGACCGGCGCGGTAAGGACAAAGAAGAAGAAACCGGCGAGCGCCCGCGCCAGCGTCGATATTTCCATGGAATGGATGCCGACAGCCAGAAGCAGCAGGCCGGACCCCACCGTTCCGGCCTTGGAAGCCGCATGCATGCGGGTATAGACATCCGGCAGCCGATTGAGCCCGATTGCCGCGATCAGCGAGAAAATGGCGCCTGAGACCAACAGCGCCGCAACCAGAATAGCCACGATCCAAGCCATCATCGCCTGCCCTTTCCTTTTCTGTTGGCGACACCTTTTTCCATATTTTTTTCAATGGCTTCAGATGCCCTTTCGCCATCGAGAACCGCCGCCGGCCTGCGCCGGCCGTCCGGGCCGCGCGACAGCACGAAGCGGGCGAAGGCCACCGTTGCCAGAAACCCGACCAGACCGAGCGCGATGGCAATATCGACGTAAAGATTGAAGCCGGTGCGGATGGCGATGACTGCGATAAAGCCGATGGCGATGCCCACCAGCATGTCGAGCGCAACGATACGGTCCGGCAAGGTGGGGCCGACGACGACACGATATACTGTCAGCAAAAAGGCGGCCGACAGAACAACCGATGCAAGTATAGTTGCAAATGAAACTATTTGTTCCGGCGTCATATCTGAAACGCCTCCATGATCTTTCTTTCAAAGCCGTTGCGGATGTCGTTTTTCGTGGCTTCGATATCGCTGCAATCGATCGCGTGCACGTAAAGCGTTTTCCTGTCCGCGGAAACATCGACCGAGAGCGTGCCGGGCGTGAGCGTGATGAGATTGGCGAGCAGCGTGATCTCGAAATCGGTCGTCACCGTCAGCGGATAGGCGAAAATGCCGGGCTGCACGTCGAGCTTCGGCCGGGTCACCAGCACGGCAACCTTCCATGCCGAGAGCGCCAGTTCCTTGAAGAACAGCAGCACCAGCGACAGCACGCGCACAAGCCTGAGCCAGTGGTTACGCCCGCCCGGAAGCTGGTGGCGGATGATGCCGAGCGCCAGCGTCGAAACGACAAGGGCGAAAATGATGTTCGCGAGCGTGACACTGCCCGTCACGGCGAGCCATACGGCAACGAAAAGCAATTGTACGAGATAGAGGCTCATGGTTTGCCCCCTTCGGTAAAGACCGACTGGATATAGGCCTGCGGATTACCGAGGCCTGCGGCCGCCTGCTGACTGAGATTGAGCAGGCTTTCCGGAAACAGGCCGAAGAATACCACCAGCAACGTCAGCCCCACCAGCGGCGCGAAAGACGGCGCTGCCGAGGGCGACGCCTGCGGCACGGAAGGCTGACCGGTGGATGCCGCAACGGGACGCCAGAAACACAAAAGGAAGATCCGCCCGAAAGCGATGGTGGCGATGAAGCCGGCGGCGAGAATGGCGCCGGCCAGCCACCATGCGCCGATATCGATCGCCGACTTGACCAGCACCGCCTTCGGCCAGAAGCCGGAAAAGGGCGGCAGGCCTGAACCGGCGAAAAACAGCGCCAGCGCCAGCGCCGAAAACCACGGAGCCTGCTGGTAAAGGCCTCTGAGTGAGGTGAGGCTGAAACCGCCGCCGAGGCGTGCTGCATGGCCGGCGGCGAGATAAAGCGCCGTCATCAGCACCATGGAATGCAGCGCGTAGAAAATGGCGCCTGTGACACCGGATGGGGTGCCGATGGCGATGCCGGCCATCATGTAGCCGATGCCTGATATGACGATGTAACCGAGCATGCGGCGGATATCGTTCTGGGCGAGCGCGCCCATGGCCCCGAGCACCATCGTCAACGCCGCCGAGATGGCGATGACGATGCTGAGTTCTTCCCGCTCGACCGGAAACAGCATGACCATGACGCGCAGCAGCGAATAGATGCCGACCTTGGTGAGCAAGCCGCCGAACAGGGCGGAAACGACAATGCGCGGCGTGTGATAGGAAGCGGGCAGCCAGAAGTTCACCGGGAAGGCGGCGGCCTTCATGGCGAAGGCGAGCACGAACAGACTCGCAAGCGTCATCAGCGGCGCCGAGCCGCGCAGCCCGGTCGCCTTCTGCGCGATATCGGCCATGTTGAGCGTGCCGAAGATGGCGTAGAGATAACCCACAGTTATCAGGAACAGCGTCGTGCCGATGAGGTTCAGAATGGCGTATTTCAGCGCGCCGTCGATCTGCTCGCGCGTCGAGCCGAGCACGATCAGGCCGAAGGACGAGATCAGCAACACCTCGAACCAGACATAGAGGTTGAAGATGTCGCCGGTCAGGAAAGCGCCGGTGACACCGGCCATCAAGAGCATCAGGAAGGGATAAAAACCGTATCGCCTGCCACTGGCGTCGATATCCGCGCCGGCATGGATGGCGCCCGCCAGTGCGACGATGGCGGCGGCGAGCGACAGCAGCGCGCCCGTCAGATCGGCGGTAAAGGCAATGCCGAAGGGCGGCAGCCAGCGGCCCATGACCATGGTGAAGGGGCCATGAGTGGCGACCTTCCACAAAAGCGCGGCATCGAGCAGCACCAGCAGGAACAGCGCCGCGATGGCGACGGTCGCGTGGTGGCGGATGGCGTGGCGCATCATCATCAGCACCGCGCCTGCGCCAATGCAGAGCGCGATGGGGAGAATGATCAGCCAGGCGGTGAGCGGCACGGGCGTCGTGACGAGCGCTGCGGAAAGGTCGGTGACTGCGGATGTGGTGGAGGATGCCATGTGTCTCAGCCTCGCCGCTCAGTAACCGAGCGGCGGCAAGGGCTCGCCTGCGGGTTCTGCGGTGCGCATTTCGTCCGTGTCGTCGGTCTGCAGTTCCTGAAACGCACGCCAGGTCAGCACCAGAAGGAAACAGAAGAAGGAAAAGGAAATGACGATTGCCGTGAGGATGAGCGCCTGCGGCAGCGGATTGGCCGCACCCGCGGGCAGCGTATCCATGCCGGGCGGAATGATCGGCGGCACTTCGCGCGTCAGCCTTCCTGCCGTGAACAGCAGAAGGTTCACCGCATTGCCGAGAATGGCGATGCCGAGCAGCATGCGGATGCTGTGGCGCGACAGCATGAGATAGATCGCCACCGAAAAGAAGATGCCGACGAGAATGGAGAAGACCGCTTCCATCAGTCGCTTTCCCTTTCTTCCAGCGCCAGCGCAATGGAGGTGATGGCGCCGACCACGACGAGATAGACACCGATATCGAAGGACATGACGGTGGAGAGCGGTATTTCGACGCCGAACAGGTTCGGATAGACCCACAGCCCGGTCATGAAGGGCACGCCGGCGGCGATGGAAACGAGGCCGGAGAGCATGGACAGCAGCAGCCCCGCCCCGGCAATCGACAGCGGATGAAACATGATGGCGCGCCTGACTGCGGTGACGCCATAAGCGATGCCATAGATCGCCAGCGCCGAGACCGCGATCAGGCCGCCGATGAAGCCACCGCCCGGCTCATTATGGCCGCGCAGCAGCACGAAGATGGAAAACAGCACCATAAGGCTGGTGACGACAGGGGCGACGGTGCGCAGAATGAGCGTGTTCATGCGCGCGCTCCTTTCTTCTTCGCGGTTTTGGCCGATCCTTTGACGGCAGCAGCCGGGCGGATGCGGATCAGCGCGAGAATGGCGAGACCCGTTATCATTACCACCGCGATTTCACCGAGCGTATCCGTGCCGCGGAAGTCGACGATGATGACGTTGACCACATTGGCGCCGTGGGCGATGACCTTGGAATAGGTGTTGTAGAAATCCGTCAGGCGGTTGTCGAAGCTCGCCTGCGTCGCGCGCATCAGGAACAGGGCAAAGCCGGTTCCGCAGGCGATGGCGATGGTGCTGTCCAGCAGCTTCTGGCCAAGGCCGCGATGGTCTGACGGCGACAGGCGAAGCCGCGTCATCACCAGCGTCAGGATGACCACCGACAGCGTCTCGACCATGAATTGCGTGAAGGACAGATCGGGCGCGCCGAAGAGCAGGAAGATGACCGCCACGGCAAAGCCCTGAATGCCGAGCGCGATGATGGCGGTGAGCCGGCTCGACGCCGTCAGCACTGCGATGAGCCCCGCCACGGCAATGGCAATGAAGGTCAACTCATGAACCGGCATATCGCGCGGCCAGGACGGCATGGACGGCAATTCGCCATAAAGGAACAGCGGCACCAGCAGCACGGCTGCGATGACGGCGAAGGTGGCGGTGACGTAAAATTCCAGCCTGCCCGGCTGAATGAGCCGGGTGATGTGGAACGAGACTTTCACCAGCATGTCGATGAAGACGTCAAAGCCCCTGTCCGGCCCCGCCCCCAGCACCTTGAAGGTGCGGTCGATCAGTCCACGGACGACGGAAAGCTGCGTATAAAGGACGATGCCGAGCGCGATGGTGAGCAGCGACAGGCCGAGCGGCACGCCGATATGGGGAATGAGCGAGATTTCCACCGGACGCGCCTCACCGGCAATGGCGCTTGCCATCGGGGTGGAGATGTAGAAATGCGCGATGCCGGAAAAGAGCGCAATCGTCAGCCCCTTCAGCGCCAGAAGCGCCGGGCCGAGCCAGAGCAGCAGCGGGCCTTCATGCGCGTGTTTCGGGGTCTTCACCGGCTTGCCGAGGAAGGGTTTCAGCGCCACCGCAAAGGCGACGGCGAACATCAGCCCGTTGCCGAGGATAGCGATGCCGGTGAACAGCACGGCGCGCGGATTGCCATGCGCCAGCGCGTAATAAATCTCTTCCTTGGCGAGAAAACCGAAGAAAGGCGGCAGGCCGGCCATGGAAATCGCAGCCGCCAGCGCCGCCGCAAAAGTGATCGGCATGGCTTTTCGCAGGCCGCCGAGCTTCGTCACATCGCGGGTGCCGGTCTCATGGTCGATAATGCCGGCGACCATGAACAGCGCGCCCTTGAACAGCGAATGTGCCACCAGATAAAGCACCGCCGCCTCGATGGCATGGTCGGAGCCGAAACCCGTTAGCATGACCAGCAGGCCGAGCGACGACACCGTCGTATAGGCGAGCATCAGCTTGAGATCGGTCTGGCGCACGGCCAGCAGCGCGCCGGTGAGCATGGTCAGCCCACCGAAGAAGGGCAGCAGGATTTGCCAGGCGGCGGTATCGCCGAGAACCGGGTTGAGCCGCATCAGCAGATAGACGCCGGCCTTCACCATGGTTGCCGAATGCAGATAGGCGGAGACCGGCGTTGGCGCTTCCATGGCGTTGGGCAGCCAGAAATGGAAGGGAAACTGCGCCGATTTGGTGAAGGCGCCGCCGAGAACCAGAAGCAGCGCGGCCAGATAAAACGGGCTGTCGCGCAAGACATCGCCGCCGCGCACCAGCATCGACAGTTGCGTCACGCCGCTGATATCCCAGATGAAAATCAGCCCGGCGAGCAGCAGCAGACCGCCGCCGCCCGTCACCACCAGCGCCTGCAGCGCGGCGCGGCGCGAGGCGGCGCGCTCATGGTCGAAGCCGATCAGCAGGAAGGAGGTGATGGAGGTGAGTTCCCAGAAGACGAACAGCATCAGCAGGCTGTCGGAAACCACGACGCCCAGCATCGCCCCCATGAAGAGCAGCAGGAACGACAGGAACCGGTCCTGCTGCGGATGGCCTTTCATATAACCGCCCGCATAAAGCACGATCAGCAGGCCGATGCCGGTGATCAGCAGCGCAAAGGTCAGCGACAGGCCGTCGATGAACCAGGAGAAGCTGAGATTGAAACTCGGCACCCAGGCATAACCGCCGGTCACCACCCCGCCTGCCGCGATCTCGGGCAGCATCAGCGCAAAATGCGCAAAAGCGAGAGCAGGCGCAATCGCCAGGACCCACGCCGCATTGTGACCGAACCTTTTCACCAGGACGGGTGCGGCTAGCGCTGCCAGGAACGGCAGAAACAGCGACAGGAATGTCAACGGCGTGACATCTGATGTCATTCACATCTCCCGGGATGTCCCCCATCCCTGCGCGCCAATAATAGCGTTCTTCTTCAAATCGTTTTTTCAGTTAGAGCGCATTTCCGGACGGAAAACCGGGCTCCACTTTTCCTGGAAATGCTCTAAGGCATAGACAAAGCCATCTCAACCCAAATCGGTACTCCCGGCCCATAACGAACGCGTTATGACGCCCATCCCCTTTCAATCCGCCTCCGCGATGACTATTTGAGGCGGGAACAGAAAGGATCATTCCATGAGCGATCTGACATCCCCAAAAATCAAAAAGAGCGATGCCGAATGGCGTGAGCAGCTGACGCCGGAGCAATATCGCATCCTGCGCGAACACGGCACCGAGCGCGCCTTCACCGGGCCCTATTGGGATACATTCCAGAAAGGCCTCTATCGCTGTGCGGCCTGCGACGAGCCGCTGTTCCTCTCGGATACGAAATTCGATGCCGGCTGCGGATGGCCGAGCTATTTCGAACCGGTAAAGCCGGGCGCCGTGACGGAACATCGCGACGCCAGCTACGGCATGGTGCGCACGGAAATCCGCTGCGCCAATTGCGGCGGCCATCTCGGCCACGTCTTCCCGGACGGCCCGAAGCCCACCGGCCTGCGTTATTGCATCAACGGCCATTCGATGGTGTTCGAGCCGGTTTGATAAAAGATGAGATGAAAGGCCGGCTGCCCCTGCCGGCCTTCATCGCAGAAATGGCTGTCTCGACAGCCGGACCGGAGAGTGAGATCATCGCCGTCTCACTCCTTCCGGATCATCGCCATGACGCTCGAAACCATCCTCATTTTCATTCCCGCCTGCTTTGCCCTGAACATGGCCTTCGGGCCGAACAATCTTCTGTCGATGACGGTGGGCGCTCGCTACGGCATGGCGACGGCGGTTATGGCGGCAAGCGGCAGGCTGGTCGCTTTCGCGGGTATGATCGCGATTGCAGCCCTCGGGCTCGGCGCACTTTTGATGGCGTCCGAGATGATGTTCTCACTGATCAAATGGATCGGTGTTGTTTATCTGCTGTGGATCGGCTTCAAGCTCATCCGCTCGAAGGCTGAGGTTGCCGCCCCCGATGTATCCTCGGCCAACGGCAATATCCTCAAAACCTATCTGCGGCAGGAGTTTTTCGTCGCCTCCGGCAATCCCAAGGCTATTTTGATCTTCACGGCCTTTTTCCCGCAATTTATCCAGCAGGACGCCTATTGGCAGAGTTTCGCCACGCTCGGCGCGATTTTCCTGCTGCTCGAGGTGGTGGCGATTGCGGTTTATGCCTTTGTCGGCTCACGCCTGTCCGGTCTCATGCGCAATGCGCGCGCCTTGAAGCGCGTCAACCGGATCAGCGGCTCGATGATGATGGCCTTCGGCGTCATGCTTGCCTTCGCCCGGCGCCCGGCCTGAAGGAAATCCGGCCAGCCTGCTAGCCTAATTTCAGCTCCATGCACGTCAAATCCAGCCAGCGGCCGAACTTGGTTCCGACTTCCGAAAACCGGCCGACGACCCTGAAGCCGAGGCTTTCGTGCAGGCGGATGGAGGCAGTGTTTTCCGCCTCGATGGCGGCGATCAGCACATGCACGTCGTTGCCGGAGGCATGATCGATCAACGCCTGCATCAGCTTTTTGCCGATGCCGTGGCCGCGCGCATCCTTATGCACATAGACCGAATGTTCGCGGGTGTGGCGATAACCGTCGAAAGCGCGCCAGTCGCCATAGGAAGCATAACCTGCGACCTTGCCGTCGAGGATTGCGACGATGACCGGAAAGCCGCGTGACTTGCGGGCGGCGAACCATTCCCTGCGGTTTTCCAGATCGACCAGCACGTCGTTCCAGATCGCCGTCGTGTTCAGCACGGCATCATTGTAAATCTCCATGATGCCGGAGAGATCGTCCACGGTCGCGTCGCGCAGTTGCACGCTCATTGTCGTTCACCCTTTTTCCTGCTTGCAGCGGCGGTATTTTCGTCCGCCATCTGCACGAGGATTAGGCGATGATGCGAATGGCTGTCCAGTACCCATGCGCCATCGGGGCGCATTCTTCAGGATGCCAGCGGCACGAGGCTGAAGGAGGTGACCACGGCGAAATAATGAACGGCGGCGGCGGCGACCACGAAAGCGTGCCAGATGGCATTCTGGAAGCGCAGCTTTTCCCAGACATGGAAGATGACGCCGAGCGAATAGATGACGCCGCCGGCGACGATCAGCCAGAGCGTGACGGGTGCGAGATGCGACGACAGCGGCCCGACCACCATGACGCCGCTCCAGCCCATGGCGAGATAAAGGCCGATTGCGACCCGGTCGTAACGGCCGGGAAACAGGCATTTGAGCAGGATGCCGCACAGCGCCGCGAGCCAGATCAGCCCCAGCATGACGGCGATCAGCGGATCGTGGATGCCGCGCATCAGAAAGGGCGTATAGGTGGCGGCGATGAGGATGAAGATCGCCGAATGGTCCAGCCGGCGCAGGAACCATTTCACCCTGGAGTGCGGCCAGATATTATAGGTGAAGGACACGGAGAGACAGGCGACGAGGCCGAGACCGTAAATCCATGCGGCGGCGATCGCGCTGAGCGTCCCCCAGGCGGTCGCGTAGAAAATCAGCGCCGTGGCGCCGATAAGCGCAAACACGATGCCAACACCATGGACGATGCCATCGGCGACAATCTCGTGAAAATCATACTGGCGCCCGAACCGCCATAAATCGCTCATAGTCCAATCCCGTCTGCGTGCTGTCCTCAAAGCATGGAGACAATATTAGACAGGAACAAGACAGCGCCCGGTTAACGGCAATCAAATTGCGTTCGAGGCTGTTGCGAAAGGAGAGGTGCAGGTTGCCCTGCGGCCAGAACAATTGCCTGTGGAGCGATCGGTAGACGCTTGTTTCTTCTCCCCGCCGGGGAGAAGTCCGCGGCAGCGGGATGAGGGGGCAAGGGTGGATGTGTTCGGAGAGCTTGCCCCCTCATCCGGCCCTTCGGGCCACCTTCTCCCCGGCGGGGAGAAGAAACCCAGTCACGCTTTCCCCTGCCCTCACAACGCCGCAGCGCATTCCTGGCAAAACGGCGTATAGGGCACCGCCTTCAGCCGATCCTCCGAAATCCGCTTGCCGCATTTGACACAGATGCCGAAGGTGCCGCTGGCGATACGGTCGAGGGCTGCGTCGATGGCGCGCAGCTCGTCCTGACCCACCTGCCCCAGCTCGTCCAGCACCTCGTCATTGCTGCGTTCGGTGGCGCGATCCTCGTCATCGGGATTGCGAGGCTCTTCGAAATCGGCTTCGATTTTGTGCAGGCGGCGATAAAGCTCGCGCTGGCGGTCACGCAGGATTTTCTCGTAACTTTCGACATTCATGTTTTTTCCTCCAGCCCATCTTCTTGTATCGCCGCATTCCCAGACGGAAAACCGGATTCCACTTTTCCTGGGAATGCTTGGGGGCGGAAAATCCGCCCGCAACCCTAAAACGTCAGGCTTTTATCGGTCCACCAGCACCGAGCATTTGGCATGGCGCACCACGCGGTCGGCGGTGGCGCCGATGAAATAATTGCTGAAATCCGGCGTGTGCGATGCGATGATGATGAGGTCGGCCTTGTGTTCCTCGGCGGCGGCGATGATTTCACGCGCGGGGGCGCCGCTTCTGATTTCCTGGCTGCCCTTGAAACCGGCTCTCGTCTTGATGTCCGAAAGCTTGGTCTTGGCGTCCTTGATGGCGTTTTCGATCAGGTCGACAGGCAGGTCGATCGCCATATAGCCCGGCAGTTCCTCGACAACATTGATGAGAACGATCTCGCCGTCCGGGTCCAGAAGCGCCTTGGCCTTTTCGAGAATCTTTTCCCCCTTGTCGGTGGCGCTGAGGTCTACCGGTACGATGATCTTCTTGTACATGGCTGTCTCCTTTGGCTTGATCCGCCGTTTAGCGTGTCGGGCTAGGCTTATATTTCCCCTTCGGCACGGCCTTCACCTTGATCGAAGTCAAAGCCGGAGCCGGGCCGGAACGGGGCATTGTCAACGAATAGTGGACGGTCAATCGCCAGACGACGATCTTTGCTGAACGACGAAACCAGCCCATATTCGCCTTCGACAAACGCCGCGAAGCGGCGTCGGCCGATGGTTTCGGCGACCGATCCGCCCCAGGGCGCTTCGGATTCAATATGGAGATCATGATGAGTGAAATCAAACAATTCGCCCTGACGCGGCCGGCCTATGTCGGCCAGGCGCATCTCGTCGTTCACGATCTGCCGCGCGTTTCGGATTTCTACCAGAAGATCATCGGTCTTTCCGTTCTTGAAAAGAACCCGAGCGGTGAAGTGCTGGGTGTCGGCGGCCAGCCGCTGCTCACACTTTCCACCTCCGGCACGGCGGAACGCGCGCCGCGCAACGCCGCAGGCCTGTTCCACACCGCCTTCCTGATGCCGAGCCGAAACGATCTAGCCCATTGGCTGGCGCATGCCGCCCATAACAATGTCCAGTTTCAGGGCGCGTCCGACCATCTGGTCAGCGAGGCGATCTATCTTGCCGACCCGGAAGGCAACGGCATCGAAGTCTATCGCGACCGTTCGCCGGATGAATGGACCTACCAGCAGGACGGCACGGTGGAGATGGCCACTCTCGGCCTCAACCTGCAGGCGCTTTACGACAGCGCGCCGAAGACGGCCTTTACCGGGGCGGCGGAAGGAACAGCCATCGGCCATATCCATCTGCAGGTGGGCAATATTCCGCAGGCGGATGAATTTTATCAGGATGTGCTGGGGCTGAAGATCATGGCGCGTTATCCCGGCGGGAGCTTCTTCGGTTCCGGGGCCTATCACCACCACGTCGCCGCCAATATCTGGAACAGCCGGGGTGCCGCGGCCCGCAAGGACAATATGACCGGCCTTTCCGGCTATTCGCTGACCTTCAACGAGCCGGCCGCGCTTGAGACAGCGATTGCCGCACTCGACCGACTGGAAATCGCCACCGAAAGGCAAAGTGACGGCATTGTCCTTAAAGATCCGTGGGGCATCGGGCTAAAGCTTTCCGCCTAAACGCAAAAAAGGGGCGGCGGAAATTTTCGCCGCCCCGGAACCGCCACATTTTTCGAACGTTTGTCACCTTATTGGGGGACCGTTCGATGAATGAAAATGCCAGGCCGGACAAGACCGGCAGCTTGGTCAACACCGCGGCAACCGCTGCGGCAACAAGAGCGGACCCGCTGGAAGTGCCAGCTTCCGGCTCACGGCGTGACGATGCGCGCAGCCAGCAGCCGCTTGGACGCGAAGCGCTGGATGTGGTCGTCGCCTGGTCGGTGATCGGCATCTTCCTTATCATGCTCATGGCGGTCATCCACGAATTGTCGCTCATCCTCATTCCGGTGGTGATGGCCATCGTGGTGGGCATGATCCTCGGCATCGCCGCCGAAAAGCTCGGTTCCTACGGCATTCCCGGCTTTGGCGTCGCGCTCATTCTGTCGAGCCTCGTGGCGGCGGTGATGTTCTTCGTGGTCAATTCGCTGACCGAGCCGCTCTCGCTTCTCGCTTCGGAAGGGCCGGCGCTGGTGGAGCGCAGCATCGACCGTTTCCTGCCCTATCTGCAAAGCCTCAGATGGCTGAATATTTCGGCGGCGAGCTTCAGTCTGGGCTCGATGTCGATGGAATCTTTGATTTCGCGCAGCGGCGAAATCATCTCGCTGCTCGGCGCCAACATCACGCCCGCCGTCATTCAGGGCCTGATCTTCCTCGCCGCGCTGCTGATGTTTCTCTATAGCCGGCTGCGGCTGCGCAAGGCGATCATCATGGCCTTTCCGGCCCGCCACCAGCGGCTGCGCACCATCCGCATCATCGGTTCGGTGGAAGAGGTGCTCGGCACCTATTTCGCCACGGCGGCGCTGATTTATGCCGGGCTTGGGGTGACGATGGTGGTCATCGCCTATTTCGGCGGGCTGGCCATGCCGCTTCTGTGGGGGCTGTTCGCCTTCCTCTCCAGCTTCGTGCCGTTTCTCGGCATCACCGCCATGACGATTTCGCTGACGGTGGCGGGCATCATTACCCATGACAACATCATTCTGGCGCTTCTGCCGGCGGCGATCTTCTTCACCATTCACCTGTTGATGGAGAACCTCGCCTTTCCGGCGGTGGTGGGCCGCAACATGGAGATAAACCCCTTCCTCGTCTTCGTGATGATCATCTTCTGGACGTGGATGTGGGGGGCGGCCGGGGCCATGCTGGCGCTGCCGCTGTCGCTGATCGCCATGACGGTGACACGGGAACTCTTCCCCTCACGCCGGGTGGTGCCGAAACTGCCGGATTGACCGGCGGCTTTCCCGCTGGAAATGCGAACCACTCCGGGTTTGAGCTGTCAGGAGGTTGTCGATTGACGGTCGGCGCGTGGGGTTTACCCCCCTCTGCCCTGCCGGGCATCTCCCCCTCAAGGGGGGAGATCGATCTGCGGCGAGGTTTCGCCCATCTCAACGTTGAGAATGAAATGGCGGTAGCGCCTCCTGCCGATCTCCCCCCTTGAGGGGGAGATGCCCGGCAGGGCAGAGGGGGGTAAACCCCACGCGCCGACCGTCAATCGAAAACCTCCTGAAAACCAGCAGCCAGGCCGTTCAGGAAGCGAGCGGCATGCCCTGGCGGTTCGCCATGCGGCGCTCGTGCTCGATCAGCCATTTCTTGCGCCACAGCCCGCCGCCATAACCGGTCAGGCTGCCATCCGCGCCCAGTACACGGTGGCACGGCACGACGATGGCGATCTGGTTGGCGCCATTGGCGCGGGCGACCGCACGCACGGCGGATGACCTGTCCATCGCGGTTGCGAGCGAGGAATAGCTGACGATCTCGCCCGCCGGGATTTCCCGCAGGCTGCGCCAGACATCGCGCTCGAAGGGTGTGCCATGGCCGGCAAGCCGGGTTTCAAAGGCGGCCGAATGCCCGGCGAAATAGGCCTTGAGTTCCGCTTCGATCTGGCCGGTCACGGCCGTCCGGCCGAGCACCATATCCGCGCCGGTGCGCGTCTTCAGCCGTTTCAGCTCGGCCGGAAGCGCCGGCCGGTCGGCGAATTCGAGGAGATGCAGGGCGTGATCGTCGGCCACGGCGAGCATCGGGCCGATCGGCGTATCGATCCAATCGCCCTTCAAAAACCCCTTGCCTTTCATGGCGGCGGGGGAAGAGCCGAAGAACTGATTGATGGCAGAGCGGAAACCGCTGCCGGATTCGTAACCGGCATCGATCTGCGCGCCGATAACCGCTTCGCCGGAAGCGATGCTTTCCGCAGCGCCGCCCACCCGCCGCAATCTGGCGATTTCCAGAAAGCTCATGCCGAAACGACGCTTGAAGGTGCGGCGCACGGTGGACGGATCATGGCCGAGCGCCACCACATCTTCCTCGCGCCAGCGCCGCGCCGGTTCGTTTTCCAGCGCCGTCAGCAGCGACGTCACGGTCTCATCGGCGGAGCCATAGGCGAGCATCGGCTTGCAGCGCTTGCAGGGACGGAAACCAGCTTCCAGACATTCGGCGATGGTCTCGCGGAACCGGCAGTTTTCGATCTTCGGCTTGCGCGCCGTGCAGGTAAAGCGGCAGAAAATCTTGGTCGACGTCACACACACATAGGCCACGCCCTCATAGGCGGGGTCCTTGTTCACAAGGGCGGAATAGAGCGTTTCGGTGTCGGGGCGTTTGAACAGCATCATGGGGAGAATGCTAGCGCAAATTTAAGCGGCACGCCGCCGAAAAACGGGCATGGATGTGGCTCATTTCCCTCATTCCTGTGCTCGTCACAGGAATCCAGTCGGCGCGCGTCGGCGCGGCGGGAAGAGTCCTTTCAGCCCAAGGACTTGGGCTGACTGGATTCCTGTGACAAGCACAGGAATGAGGGAAGAGCTTCCCCTTCAATTCCCCGGCGGCGTGAAGAACGGGTCGTCCAGCCTTGTGAAAATCACGCCGCGCGCCTTCAGCGCCAGAAGGCCCTTCACCACGCCCTCGCCCGCTTCATGGGTGGGCTGGTTGATATGGGAGATGATGACATCGCCATCCCTGGCGGAAGCGATGTGTTTCGCCGTCGCGGCCGCACCCAGCAGCGAGCCGCCATCGCCATTGACGGAATAACCGGCGACCCGCATGCCGAGCCGGTTGATGGTGGTCATGGAGGACTTGGTATATTTGGCCGTCGCACCCCGGAACCATTGCGGCTGGAGGCCGGTGGCGGCGACGATGGCCTGACGGCCGCCCTCCACTTCCTGCTCGACCGCCGCTTCAGAGCCGGCGGCGGCGATGCCGTAGATGGAAACCGGCTTATCCACTGCCGGCACATGGTTTTCGCCATGGTTTTCGATTTCGAAGAGGTCAGGGTGCGCCGTGAGCGTGGCCAGCGCCTCGCTATTGTGTTTCAGCCAGCGGGCGGTGACGAAGATCGTCGCCGGAATGCGCTCTTTCACCAGCGTATCCAGAATGCGGTGGTCGGTCTTGCCCATGCAGGCATCGAGCGTCATCGCCACCCGCACCTTGCCGTCATGCTGCGGCGACATTTTCAGCGTCGGTTCGACAAGGCCGGTCCCCGCACAGGCGGCGGACGCGGCGGAAGCGAACAGGGCAGCAAGGAGGAAGCGACGTATCATTTTCATTTTCCGCAGTGAATGCAGTATCATTCGGTGGCAATCCGCCCGCAAAGCGCCCGAATTAAGGCGCGGTTTCCAGTGCCGACAGGGCCTCCAGCGCCTCTTCCACCCGCTGGCGTTCGGCGCTGGTGAGCGGCAGGATCGGCCGGGGCGGTTCGCTGACCGTCAGCGACAGGATGTTGGCAGCTGCATAAACCACGCGGATGCTGCCGAATTCCTTGAACAGCGCCCAGAGCGGCTGGAAGGCCGCATCGATCCTCTTCGCGTCTTCCGCATTGCCGGCCTGAGCCGCCCGCATCAGCTGCAGGGCCGGAACCGGCAGCAGGCCGGCGACGACGCTATACCATGTGTCGCCGCCGGCAAGCGTGGCGTCAGTGCAGCCCCAGTCACCGCTGTAACCGATGGCGAAATCTTGCCCCAGCTTGGGCCTCAGCCGCGCAAGTTCGCCGGCATAATCGGAATCGGCCGGCAGCGGCATCTTGATGGCGCGGATATTGGGGATATAGGCAAGCCGCACCAGAAGCTCGTCGCTGAAGGCAAAGCGGGTCGTCGTCGGGTTGTTGTAGATGGCGAGCGGCAGAGCCGTCGCACCCGCCACGGCGGCGAAATGGTGATAGGCCTCTTCCTGCGTCAGCGGCGTATAGGAGACGGGTGCCAGCAGCAGCGCATCGGCGCCGGCCGCTTCCGCATCCCTGGCGAGCGCCACGGCGTCATCGGTGCGCAATGCGCCGACGCCGGCCATGAGTGTGCGCTTGCCCTTGAGGATGGCGGCGGCGGCCTCGATGGCGCGGCGCCTCTCCTCACGCGTGAGATACATGTAGATGCCGGAGCTGCCGAGAATGCCGACGGAATCCACCTCGGCCGCATCCAGCCGCTCGATGAGGGCGGAAAAGGCCTGCGTGTCAACCTGCCCGGCCTCGTCGGCCGGCGTGATCGGAAAAGCCGAAAGTCCCTTGAATCGTGTCGCCATGCCCATCTCCCTCGCTTTGATCGGCAAGCAGGGTTACAGAGCCGGTGGCGGAGCGGCAAGAAAAGCGGAGGCTAAACGCCTGCCGGCAACCGAAAAATTCCATGCTCAGTCATAAAGATACAACTTCTTCCACTGCTCTTCGGGAATTTTATCGCCCACACGATAGTCGAAGGACTGGATGCTGAGGCTGTCGCTCTTCAGCTGGCACTTGTATTTCAGCTTGTACCATTCGCCCGAACTTCTGAAGACCGCGCCCGGCGCCTTGATGGAGTTCTTCCCCACTTCCGGATCGCCGAAAGTATAGGCGATGACCTTGTCCGGCCGCATGCCCTTCTGCTCGGTCGCTATCCTTTCCATCGCCTCGATATCGCAGCGCTGTTCCAGCCGCTCCTCGGGGGCAAGCGCGTTCAACTGCCGCATGACGCTGGCGTCGATCGCGAAAGCGGGGGTGAAGGTCTGCAAGCCAAGGAAAAAGGCAGAAAGGGCAGCGGGAAGAAGCTTTCGCATGGGATCCTGTCAGTTTTTTCGTTTGTTCTTGTGGTGGGCGGCAGGCCGGGCGGCCTGCATCCATCATCGCTGATTTGCCGGATATTGCCAAAATGTGATCGAAAGCTGACGAAATTGTGCCCAAGCCGCATTCCGCCTGTGGAGATTTGAAACTTGATCGGCCGCAAGGCCCGCTCTACATCTTGGTGCCGCCCAAGAATTCTTCATACGAAAGCGAGTTTCCCTTGCCGATTTTCAAGAACCTGCCTGCCGCCCCGACCGCCGAAAAAAGGCCCGTTCAGGATACGCATCACGGCATTACCCGCACCGACGATTACGCATGGTTCCGGGCCGATAACTGGCAGGCCATGTTCAAGGACCCTACCCTGCTCGACCCGTCGATCCGCGCCCATCTGGAAGCGGAAAACGCCTATATGGAAGCGGCCATGGGTGACACCAGGGCGCTTCAGGAAAAGCTGTTCGAGGAAATGAAGGGCCGCATCAAGCAGGATGATTCCTCCGTACCGGTCAATGACGGTCCTTATGCCTATGGCACGCTGTTCGTGACCGGCGGCGAGCAGCCGCATTATTTCCGCACCCCGCGCGGCGGCGGTGAAAAACATGTGCTGCTGAACGGCGACAAGGAGGCCGAGGGCAAGGATTATTTCCGTCTCGCCGGTCTCGACCAGTCCTCAGATCACAGTCACGGCATCTGGGGTTATGACGACAAGGGCTCGGAATATTTCACCCTGCGCATCCGCAACCTCGAAACCGGCGAAGACCTTGCCGACATCGTGGAAAACACCGGCGGCGGCGGGGCCTGGGCGCCCGATGGCAAGAGCTTCTTCTATACGCTGCAGGACGAGAACCACCGCCCCTCGAAGGTCTTCCACCACATTATCGGCCAGCCGCAATCGGCCGACCGGCTGGTCTATGAGGAAAAGGATCCCGGTTTCTTCATGGGCGTCGGTGCGTCGGTTCTCGACGATTTCATCTTCATCGACATTCACGACCATGAGACCAGCGAATATCGCCTTCTCTCCACCAGCGACCTGACCGCCGAACCTGCCGTGGTGGCGGAGCGCGAGGAAGGCATCGAATATTCGATGTGCGAAGGCGGCGATGTCTTCTTTATCCTCACCAATGACGGCGATGCCAAGGATTTCCGCATTGTGGAAGCGCCGGTCACGGCGCCCGGCAAAGAGAACTGGAAAGAGATCGTCCCGCATGAGCCGGGCCGTCTCATTCTTTCCGTCGATGCCTATGCCCGTCACCTGATCTGGCTTGAGCGCCGCGACGGCCTGCCGCGCATCGTCATCCGCGATCGTCGCACGGGCGAGGAACATTCCATCGCCTTTGCCGAGGAAGCCTATTCGCTTGGCCTGCATGGCGCGGCGGAATATGACACCGACGTCATCCGCTTTTCCTATTCCTCGATGACGACGCCGAGCCAGCTGTTCGATTACGACATGGTGACGCGCGAGCGGACGCTTCTGAAGACGCAGGAAGTACCTTCCGGCCACAATCCGGACGATTACATCACCCGTCGCATCATGGCCCCTGCCCATGATGGCGAGCTGGTGCCGGTCTCGCTGCTCTACCGCAAGGATGTGGCGCTTGACGGTTCCGCCCCCTGCCTGCTCTATGGCTATGGCGCTTACGGCATCTCCATTCCCGCCTCCTTCTCCACCACCACGCTGTCGCTCGCCGACCGCGGTTTCATCTATGCCATCGCCCATATTCGCGGCGGCAAGGACAAGGGTTTCGAATGGTACGAAACCGGCAAGATGGAAGCCAAGCAGAACACCTTCAAGGACTTCATCGCCGCTGCCGATCATCTGGTTCAGGAAGGTTTCACCTCCTATGGGGGCATTATCGCCGAAGGCGGCTCGGCCGGCGGCATGCTGATGGGTGCCGTTGCCAATATGGCGCCGGAAAAATTCGCCGGCATCATCGCCGCCGTTCCCTTCGTGGACGTGCTGACCACGATGCTTGACGACACCCTGCCGCTCACCCCGCCGGAATGGCCCGAATGGGGCAATCCGCTGGAATCGGCAGAGGAATATGGCTGGATCGCTGCCTATAGCCCCTATGACAATGTCGGTGCGAAGCCTTACCCGCCGATTCTCGCGCTTTCCGGCCTCACCGATCCGCGCGTGACCTATTGGGAGCCAACCAAATGGGTGGCGAAGCTGCGTGAGAAGACCACGGGAGAAGCCCCCATCCTGCTGAAAACCAACATGGCGGCCGGCCATGGCGGCAAGTCGGGCCGTTTCCAGCGGCTGGAGGAAATTGCCTTCGAATATGCCTTCGCGCTGAAGGTGGCCGGCAAGGACGCCGCATGACCCGCTGATGGCGGAACGGGCGGCGGAGAGCCGTCGCCCGTTCCGAAAACAGTATAAAAATACCCTTCGAAAACCCGTTTCTGAATATTTTTTCCACAAAATCACGCCGGTATTTTTTCTTTAAATACCACTTTACTGCATAACGGATTTTTATTTCAAACTACTGAAATTCAAAATACACCTCAGTAAATTATAAATATATTTTCAGTATTACGCCGGACGGAAAAATGTTCCGGGAATCGAACGCATGGCTGCGATGCGCCATTTCGCGTTGCAATATCACTTTTTGGCCGTATTATGCCGGTCGTTGACATATTCATGCGCCTTTTCGCCGCATCTCCTGCGGCAATGCCGCAGCGTGTTCTGCGGATATTCTTCCTGCCGTCATTTTTCGGCTTTTCCACGCGCCATGTCAGTTCGCCCTTGGCAATCCGGGCTTTGCAGTGCTCCCGCTTTGCCAACTGAAAACACTGCATCAGACTTGGGGGTCTTACACATGAAGAAACTCCTCGCCTCGACCATTCTCGTAACGGGCTTTATCATCGCTGCCGGTGCAGCAAATTCCGCCAATGCCGCCGATAGCTGCGGCAGCATCACCATCGCCGAAATGAACTGGGCATCCGCCGGTGTCGCGGCTTACGTCGATAAGTTCATCATGGAAAACGGCTATGACTGCACGGTCAATGTCGTCAGCGGCGATACCATGCCGACCTTCGCCTCCATGAACGAAAAGGGCCAGCCGGACATGGCGCCCGAATTGTGGGTTAACGCCGTGCGCGAGCCGCTCGATGCTGCCGTCAAGGAAGGCCGCATGATCGAGGCGTCTAAAATCCTTACCGATGGCGGCGTCGAAGGCTGGTGGATTCCGAAATTCATCGCCGACGCCCACCCTGATATCAAGACCGTCGAGGATGCGCTGAAACATCCCGAACTTTTCCCCGCCCCGGAAGACGCCAGCAAGGGCGCCGTGCATAATTGCCCGTCCGGCTGGAACTGCCAGGTGACCACCGCCAATCTCTACAAGGCGCGCGAGGGCGACAAGAAAGGCTTCACGCTGGTCGATACCGGCTCGGCCGCCGGCCTCGATGGCTCCATCGCCAATGCGTTTGAAAAGAAGCAAGGCTGGCTCGGTTATTACTGGTCGCCCACCGCCATTCTTGGCAAATACGAGATGGTGAAGCTGGATGACGGCGTCGAGCTCGACCGCGCCCATTACGACGAATGCACGGCCAAGGTCGATTGCGCCGATGCCAAGGTTAACGCCTATCCGGTGGCCGATGTCTTTACCGTCATCACCAAGGACTTCGAAAGCAAGGCCGGCGTAACGCTGGACTACATCAAGGCCCGCAACTGGGACAACAAGACGGTCGCCGAGATCCTTGCCTGGATGGACGAGAACCAAGGCACCAACGAGGACGGCGCGGAGTATTTCCTCGAGAACCATGAGGAAATCTGGACGAAGTGGGTTCCGGCCGAGGTGGCGGAGAAGATCAAGGCTTCGATGTGATTGGGTGATGGGGGAGTCGGCGCAAGCCGCTTACCCCCCTCTGCCCTGCCGGGCATCTCCCCCACAAGGAGGGAGATCGGCTGGGCGCACCCTTCTCACAAATCCGCAACGTGTTTGATGGGCGAGACCTTTCCGCAGGTCGATCTCCCCCCTTGTGGGGGAGATGTCCGGCAGGACAGAGGGGGGTGCCCGCGCACTCCAACCTCCCCCATCCCCAAAACCCAAAGGGAAAACAACAATAATGGCCCTCTGCAATTACCTGCCGGACATGCTCTGCAAGTTCCCGGCCATCGACAATTCCACGATGCGTGTGGCACGCAAGACCATCGATGATGGTTTTCGCGACATCGTGCGAAACTACGGCGATGCGATCGATGTGATCGTGCACCCGCTGCAGCTCTTCCTCAATTCCTCGGAGCGGCTGTTCATCCAGACACCGTGGATCATCACGCTCCTCATCATTCTCGCCATCGTGCATCTGGCCGGTCGCAGCTTCAGGATTACCGGCGGCACGGCGCTCGCCCTGCTGATGATCGGCGCCGTCGGTCTCTGGCGCGACGCCATGACGACGCTCTCCATCGTCGCCATCGCCACCCTGATCGCCATCGTCATCGGCCTGCCGCTCGGCATCCTGATGGGACGTTCCGAACGCCTGCAACGCCTCATCAATCCCGTGCTCGACGTGATGCAGACCCTGCCAAGCTTCGTTTATCTCATCCCCGTGGTGGTGATTTTCGGCATCGGCAAGGTTCCGGGCCTGATCGCAGTGGTGATCTACGCCATTCCGCCCGTCATTCGCCTCACGAGCCTTGGCATTCGCCTCGTTGATCGCGAAGTGCTGGAAGCGGCAGACGCCTTCGGCTCCTCCAACGGCCAGAAGCTCTTCAACGTGCAGCTGCCGCTGGCGTTGCCCACCATCATGACCGGCATCAACCAGACCATCATGATGGCGCTCGCCATGGTCGTCGTCGCCTCCATGGTCGGTGTCGGCGGGCTCGGCAAGAACGTGCTGCAGGCCATCAATAACCAGTTCTTCACGGTGGGCTTCCTGAACGGTTTCGCTCTGGTCGCCATCGCCATCATGTTCGACCGGGCGAGCCAGGCTTTCGGCAAGCGCCTGCAGAAATACCGCGAGGTCTCCCATGGCTAAAAGCATCGAAATCCGCAACCTTTACAAGATTTTCGGCAAGCATCCCGAGAAATATCTCGAAGCGGTGCGGTCCGGCATGGACAAGGTGGAGCTGAACGACAAACACAACCATGTGCTTGGCCTCAACAACATCAACATCACCATGCCGGGCGGCAAGATCACCGTGGTCATGGGGCTTTCCGGCTCCGGCAAGTCGACACTGATCCGCCATATCAACCGGCTGATCGACCCGACCGCCGGCGAGGTGCTTTACGATGGCGAGGACATCTGCGGCATGAGCGCTTCGGCGCTTAGGCAGTTCCGCCGCCACAAGACGGCGATGGTGTTCCAGAAATTCGGCCTTCTGCCGCACCGCACCGTGCTGGAAAACAGCGTCTACGGCCTCGATATCCAGGGCGTGCCGCGCAGTAAGAGCGAAGAAAAGGGCCGTTACTGGCTGGAACGCGTCGGCCTTGCGGGCTACGAGGATTATTATCCGAACCAGCTTTCCGGCGGCATGCAGCAGCGTGTCGGCCTTGCCCGCGCACTTGCCAATGACGCCGATATTCTCCTGATGGACGAGGCCTATTCGGCGCTCGATCCGCTGATCCGCGTCGACATGCAGACCATGCTGCTCGATCTGCAGCAGGAGCTGAAGAAGACCGTGGTGTTCATCACCCACGATCTGGACGAGGCGCTCAGGCTCGGCGACCACATCGCCATTCTCAAAGACGGCGAAGTGGTGCAGCAGGGCGACGGCCAGAGCATCATCCTCTCCCCGGCCGATGGTTACGTCACCGACTTCGTGCGCGACGTCAATCGCGGCCGCGTTCTGCAGGCGACTACGGTGATGGAGCCGCTGGAAAGCCGCCCCGAGGGCATGCCCGTGCCGGAAAACGCGACGCTGGAAACCATTGCCCGCGACATGTCAGAAGCCAACGAGACGACCGCGCATGTGGTGGACGAGGACGGCAAACCGGTCGGCAGCATCGGCCTCGATACGCTGGTGGCTGCGATGGTGACGCCCGCGCCGCAGGAGGTTGAGGCGGAGGCGGAGGAGGAAGCGGAGGAGGTGCGGGAGCCTGTTGCTCCGGCGGAGAAGGAAACGGCGTGATCTGCCTGTTTACGCTCTGAAACTCTCCCGTCACCCCTGGGCCTGTCCCGAGGATCTAAACACGTCAATACAATCGAAACGTTGCAGATCCTCGGGACAGGCCCGAGGATGACGTCGGCATATCTGGCGAGATCGACCTTTTATCTGACCACGAACACCTTGCTGGCGTCCGGAGGGTGGGCTCATTCACCAATCCACGCTCCCCGCCCCTTTATGCAAAAACGAAGCACTACTTCGCCGGCTGTCAACCCTCGGCAGTCGCTGCAGCGCAGCAAGCGCAAGTTTCGGACAAGTCACCGCCGTTAACCATTCGTTAACTTTTGAACGCGGAATCACCGACATGCAGATCGAAAGCAATATTGGCGGATATAACTATCAGGGTCGCATCCGCGACATCGAAAAAGCTGGCAGCGCTCAAAGCGCGCCGGAGGAGCAGGCGGTAAAACGCGGCCCCGGCAATCCCACCGTTTCCAGCACCATTCTTTCCCAGTCGCTGGCCAATGTTCTGTGGGCCGTCGGCAATGGCAGCGCGCCCGTTTATCAGGATGCGGCTGCGGCTTCCCCCGAGGACAAGGCGGAAGCCGAGGTGGAATGGGTGCGCAGCGCCTATTCGGAATATACCGAATAGGCGATTCCAATCAGGCCCTTGCCGGGCTGACTTCCACCGTCACATGCGAGAGTTCATGTATGGCGGCAAGTTTCTGCTTGTAGAAAGCCGGCGCTTTCGGCGCCTGCGAATGGATCGCCACGATGGCGGCGTGATGCCCCGGCCCCACCTGCCAGACATGCAGGTCGGTGATGCGATCCTCTTCCGTCTCCACGCTTTCACGGATTTCCTGCGGCAGATCCTCCGCCGGCGGCAGCGCATCGAGGAGCGTGGTCGCCGTGGAGCGGATCAGGCCCCATGACCAGCGGGCGATGACCAGACCGCCAACGATACCCATCAACGGATCGAGGAACGACCAGCCGTTCCACTTGCCGAGCAGCAGCGCGACGATGGCGAGAACCGAAGTCAGCGCATCCGCCAGCACATGCAGATAGGCCGCGCGCAGATTATTGTCCCGCCCGCCCTTTGCGCCGTGGTCCGCATGGTGACCGGCATGGGAGCCGTGATCGTGATGGGCGTGGCTGCCATGGCCATGATGGGCATGCGAGCCGTGGCCGTGGCCATGATCGTGGTGGTGGTCATCCTTCAAAAGCACGGCGCTGAGAAGATTGACGGCAAGGCCGATGATGGCGACGAGGATCGCCTGGTTGAAATCGATTTCGACGGGATTGATGAGGCGCATCGCGCTTTCGACGGCAATCAGCAACGCCACCACCGCCAGTACGATGGCGCTGGCAAAACCCGCCAGATCGCCGAACTTGCCGGTGCCGAAGGTGAAGCGCGGATTGCGCGCCTCGCGGCGGGCATAAAGATAGGCGAGCGCTGAAATCAGCATCGCGCCGGCATGGGTGGACATGTGCCAGCCATCCGCTGTCAGCGCCATGGAGCCATACCAGTGGCCGGCAACGATTTCCGCCACCATCATGGCCGCGGTCAGCGCAATGACCATCCAGACACGCCTTTCATTGCGCTCATGGTTCTGGCCAAGGAAAACATGGTCGTGACCGGCTGCTGCACGGTGTTCGGATGTCGTCGTCATGTCGCTAATCCTGTTCGATTTTACCGGATGTAGGTCTTCAGCACCTGGGCCAACTCTTCCGCCGCCCGCGCCCGCTCGTCTTCGTTTTCGGCATGCACCACATGCTCGTGCAGATGCTCCTGCATCACCTCCCCGGTCAGGCCGGAAAGCGCGCCGCGCACCGAAGCGAGCAATTGCAGCACCTCGCCGCAGGGCTTGGCATCGTCAAGTGCGCGCTCCACCGCCTCCATCTGCCCTTTCAGGCGGCGGATGCGGGCGAGAAGCTTCTCCTTATTGCGGATCGTATGGGACATGGTCACCTCATATACTATAGGGGGGTATACTATATGAGCGAGTTTTTCCATTCAAGCCCCGTGCGACGCAATCCTCGCGAATGTTTCGGCCGTTAAAAATACCCCATGAAACCTAGGGGACTCAGTCATGACGACTATTGCAGCAACCATCAGCAGCTATCATCCCACTCCGATCCGGAGCCTTGAACCGGCAAAGGGCAAGGAAACCCACTCCACCACCGAAGCCCTGCTGGAGCTGACGCGCGCCGCACATCGCACCATTTCAAACGTCGAAAGCATCGCCACGGCCGTCGCGCCGGCCGCCGCCAGCGTTTCCACCGGCCTTGCCGCAGCGCTCTGGAACCTCGACAGCGGCGCTTCCACGACGACCGCACCCGCTCTGGACATGGGCGACATGGCCGCATCGGCACGGCCGGAAACCGCATCCAGCATCGAGAACGATGTCCTCAAGGCGCTCGCCCAGGCGCTCGGTGTGGATGAAGCCGCCTGAGACCCATTGAACGGCAGGCTGAAAAGCCATATCTCTAGAGACTAGAGCATCGCACCCGGAACGGTGGAGCCATCCGTTCTGCCGTCGCTGCGCCCGAGATATGGAGAAAAAGATGCTGTCCATCGGTGAACTGTCCAAACGCACCGGCGTCAAGGTGCCGACTATCCGTTATTACGAGCAGATGGGCCTCATCCGCGAAGCCGACCGTTCGGACGGCAACCAGCGACGTTACGAAAAGACCGACCTCGAAAGGCTGGCCTTCATCCGCCATGCGCGCGATCTCGGGCTGAACATCGACGCCATCCGCGAACTGATCGCGCTTAGCCAGCACCGGCAGATGCCCTGCGAAGGCGCGGACCGCATCGCCGCCGAACACCTCGCCCATGTGCGCGAGAAGATCGCCAGCCTGAAGAAGCTGGAGCACGAGCTGGAGCGCATCGTCTCCCATTGCCACGGCCATTCGATCGAGGATTGCTACGTCATCCGCGCGCTTTCCAATCACGGCATGTGCGAGGGTGAACATTGATCGGAAAACCGGGCTTGACAGATTGCGGATTCGGGCGCATTGCATGTCCCATGATCAACGAACGCGCACCCATCTCCTGCTCGTACTTTTGGGCCTACCTCTAAGGGCGGCTCGACAGATCATATTGTCAACAAGCCGCCGTCAGGCGGCTTTGTTGTTTCTCAAGCGTCCTGACGGCACCGATAAGACCAAAGGACCGAAACAATGACCGAAGATAGCTCCCTTACACTGGAAAGACCGCCCGTCGTCATCATTCGCGGCGCACGCAAGACGGATTTGCCCGAACTCAACGAGATGATCACCCTGCTTGCCTCCTACCACGGCGATGCGGCGGCGATCACGCCGGCGAAACTGGAACGCGACCTGTTCGGCCCGCTGCCCTGGGTGCATGGCCTCGTGGCCGAAGCCGATGGCGCGCTGATCGGTTACGCCCTGCTTCTGCCGCTCTACAGGGCGCAGGAAGGCCGGCGCGGGCTTGAACTGCATCATCTCTTCGTACGTGACGGGCATCGCGGCCATGGCACCGGCCAGCATCTGGTTTCCCGCGCCCGCGATATCGCCAAGCGTCTCGGCTGCGACTATCTTTCCGTCAGCGCCACGACCGGCAATGTCGCGGCGCATCGTTTCTACGAAAACATGGATTTCGCGCCCCGGCCGGTTACCGGCATGCGCTACATGCAGTCCATCGCCTGATTAAAACCACGGAGACGGCCATGACACGGATCGCCATTGCGCTGGCGCAGGATTTTGCGGACTGGGAACCGGCGCTGCTTGCTGCCGCAGCCCGCAGTTATCTCGGCGTCGAGATCGTCTACGCTACCCCCGATGGCAGGCCGGTGACGTCCATGGGCGGGCTGACCGTGACGCCTGACATATCCTATGATGCGCTTGATCCGGCCGGCATTGATGCGCTGATCATTCCCGGCGGCTTGAGCTGGGAAAAGGGAACGGCTGTCGATCTTGGCGGGCTGGTGCACCGGTTTCGCGACAGGAACCGGCTGGTAGCCGGCATCTGCGCGGCGGCGAGTGCGCTCGGCGGCACGGGCGTTCTGAACGACGTCGCCCATACCGGCAATTCATTGGCATCGCACAAGGCCTATGCCGTCTATAGCGGCGAGTCGCTCTACCGCGACCAGCCGAAAGCGGTCAGCGATGGCGGCATCGTCACCGCCGCCGGCAGCGCGCCGGTCAGTTTCGCTGTGGAAATCCTGAAACACCTCGGCCTCTTTGGTCCGGAAGCCGAGGCGGAACTTCAGGTTTTTGCGGCGGAGCATCGCTGAGGCGGACGCTGATATTGTGGGCCACGTAAGCCCGCCCGCCCTCATTCCTGTGCTTGTCACAGGAATCTAGCCAGCCCAAGTCCTTGGGCTGAAAGGACTCCATTCGTCGCGCAGACGCGCGTCGGCTGGATTCCTGTGACAAGCACAGGAATGAGGTGGTGCACAATACAAGCGTCTAGGCACCCTCACTCATCACCCCCGATCCAGCACCCGGCACACCCGTGCTGCGTGATCGCCGCCCTCCCCGGCAATCGCCCGGCGAATATCGCGGCTGCTCAGATGCAGGCTGCGGCCGGCGGGTAAATTCGAGCGTTTTATCTTGCTGAGCGCCGCAGCGATAAAAGCGGCCTCGTGTTCATGAAAACAGGCGAGAGCCGCCTCGCGATCCGGGGCCGCCCCAAGGACAGCCTTGAAGGCAAGGCGGTGCACGGCGCAGAAAGCGCCGTGACCGGGAACGGCAAAACGCAGCGCATCGAGTTCCTCACTCCATTCCGCTGCGTCCTGCATAGTCTCAAGCCGACTGGAAGCGCTTCAGGAAAAACGCGCTCAATGTCCCGAGCAAAGCCCAGAAAACGAAGCTGGTCACGGTGGCGGCGACGATGAACTGACGCTCCAGCGGCAGCGGCGCCAGCGCATGTTCGCCTTCCGGCGGCAAGGGTGCGCCGACCACATGCGGTGCGACGATCAGCACCAGCGCCAATACGATGGCCCAGGGTTCGCGGCGAAACGCGATCAGCGCAATGCCGCCCGCGGTTGCGGCAACCGTCGCAAGCCACCAGATCTGCCGCGCCTCAAGTGCGGCGGCCGGGCTGCCCGGCAGTTCCGGCGGCAGGCCGATCATCGGGGCCAGCATGACGGCGGCAAAACCGGCAACGCCCCAAAGAAGGCCTTCGCGCCAGCCGCCATTCGTGCCACGCAGCGAAATGAGGCCGGTCAGCACCAGCGCATAACCGATGGCGGTCAGCACATTGGCGGCGACGGTATAGGCGGTGCGCTCGAAGCCATCGGCCGGAGCCCAAGCCTCGTCATTGTGCTCATGGGCGGGAACGGCAGCACCGGGCGCCGTCGCATCATGGCTGTGGGGTGCTTCGCCGGCGCTTTCATAGGTTTCCGCCTGAAGGATGAGCGGCGTCGTGCCGAAAGCCTGCATGGCCGAAACGGCGAAACCGCCAAGAATGCCGACGAGAACGGCGGTAAAGACGATATTGCGAAAAGACGACATGCCGTTCCCCTCAATGGCAGGGGAAGGCATTGGCATGACGCGTGTCATGCGCGGCGTTGTGAACGGCTTCCACATGGGAAAAGCCGACAAAACCGACAACGAACAGGCCAAGCACGATCGCCGTCAGCGATTGCGCGAAGCTGGTTGTTTTTGCGGAAACGGCGGCGTTGGCCGTATTCTGGTTGATGGACATGGTGACCCCTCTCCGGCGCGACCCCGCGCCTTTGGACGCGGCCGGACAGCAAAAGGCCGTCGAGCCGCTATAATACACTTCACCACGGGGATACGAGACTGACACAGGGAGGCGTCGATCCCACCACCCTGAAATTCCGCTCTTCCGGACACCCCGCCGGCATGGATATTTCCGCGATGGCAGGTCTCCTGGCTTACGGGTCAAAACCTGAAACACCTTCCCGGCGTCACCCTCTCTGGAAACCTTCGGTTCCCGGCGAGATGGCCTGCCAGTGGCATTTCGTTTCAGGCTCTCCGCTCACAGTTGCGGGGGCAGCCACGAATGAGGATTTCTCCCTATCGTGTTCCCTTTTCACCTTCCGGAACGCCCGGAAGGAACCATCACAGGATCGTTATCCGATGGGCGAGGTCGGGAGTCAATGGGCGGCACGCCCCCAGGGCACCCTATCGCGACGGTATGGCCTTCAGATAGGCGGCAATCGCATCGCGGTCTTCAGGCGTCAGATGCGCCATGTTCTGCTGCACCTTGACCATGGAGCCGCCGACGCTGTCGAATTCCGGGGTGAAGCCGTTTTCCAGATAGCTGGCAATATCCGCCTCGGCCCAGCTGCCGATGCTTTGCGAGCCGGGGGTAATGTCGGGAATGCGGCCCTCGCCTTCCGGGTTGGGCCCGCCGGCCAGCCACTTGTCTTTCACGAAACCGCCAAGCGCATTGCGGGGCGTGTGGCATTCGCCGCAATGGCCCGGCCCTTCCACCAGATATTGGCCGCGCAGCAATTCGGCATTGGCATTGGCAAGCTCCACGCGGGGCCGCGCCGAGGGGTCGAAATAAAGGAATTTCCAGCCACCCAGCGCCATGCGCAGATTGAAGGGGAACGGCAACTCGTGATCCGGCGCATCGTTCTGGCTCGCCGGCAGGGCTTTCAGATAACCGAAGAGATCGTTGATGTCCTTCTGCGTCATGCGGGCATAGGAGGCATAGGGAAAGGACGGGTAGAGATGTTCGCCGTTCCTGCCCACACCGCGCGTCATCGCATCGCCGAATTCAGCCAGCGTCCAGCCGCCGATGCCATGCTGCGGATCGGAGGAAATATTGGGGACATGGAAGGTGCCGAAGGGGCTTTTCAGCGCCTGCCCGCCCGAAAGCGTCAACAGCGCCTCGCCTTTCGCATCGGGTGCGGCATGGCAGCTGGCGCAGCCGCCCGCCCAGAACAGCGTTTCGCCATTGGCCAGATCCGGTTCGCCCAGGCTGACCCAGTGGCTGGGCGCCTGCCGCTGAGGCGCCGTAACCCAGGCGAATATGCCGTAGCCCGCAATGGCCGCGACGACGGCCCCGCCCGCGAGTTTCGTCCAGATGGAGGACATGCCCCTCTCCCCAATTCTCACCTGACCCGGTCAGATGTCTTTCGTGCCTGAGAAAACGCCGCCGGGAAGCGGCGTTTCCAAAGTGCTGCGATTATTTCTTCAGACGGTAGGTCTGGTGGCAGGTGCCGCAATCGGCGCCGAGCGTCTTCATGGCGGTGGCGACGCCCGCCTGATCGGTGGGGAGATTGGCGAGAACCATGTCCGCATCCGTGCCGAGCTTGGCGGCCTTGGCCTTGAAGTCGTCGAAATTTTCCCAGATGGCGGGAGCAGCGGCGCTGCCGGTCTCGGTGCCGGCGGGGAACTGGTCCGGGAAAGCCTTGGCGTTGGTGCCGATGGTGGTTACGGCAGTCTTGACGGTATCGGCGTCGAAGGGCTTTTCGCCCTTGGAGATGGCGGCGAGCGAACCCATCGCCCCACCGATCTGCTTCATCATGCCTTCACGTTTTTCGACTTCGCCGGCAGCGTAGACCGCTCCGGCGCAAAGACAGCCGAACAGCATGGCCGCGGTGATGGTTTTCAGTTTCATGCAACTCTCCTTGATTCCGGCCGGGACACCGGGCGCTATATGGAACGGCGCGAGGATGCCCTTTCCGGA
This sequence comes from Agrobacterium sp. 22-226-1, assembly GCF_053522345.1. Lineage (NCBI taxonomy): Bacteria > Pseudomonadati > Pseudomonadota > Alphaproteobacteria > Hyphomicrobiales > Rhizobiaceae > Agrobacterium > Agrobacterium sp. 22-226-1. The sequence goes on along the minus strand of NZ_JBNWCP010000014.1, from coordinate 74,179 downwards.
TGGCGAAAAGAAGTCACATTGCGGTGAATTCCATCGTGAAAACAGAAGCCTAAGACAGGGCCTCCCACAATGTGAGAAGCGCCGCGGCAATCAGCATGAAACCGGCGGCGCGGCCGATGAAGATCGTGGCGGCGGGCGAGGAAACCAGCCATGCCCGACTTTTATCCGCCGTCAGCGCCAGCGCGCCGTAAACCGTGAACTGCGTGACCGCCACCATCGCGCCCATCACCAGCCCCTGCATCCAGATCGGACCATAGGCCGGTTTGAGGAATTGCGGATAGATCGCCATCATGAACAGATAGGCCTTCGGATTGGAAAGGCAGGTCAGCACCGCCCGCCAGAAGGCTTTTCTGACCGAAGCGCTCGCCTGCGCCTCGTCGCCGTTCACGACAATCGCGCTGCGCATCAGGCCGATGCCGATCCAGATCATATAGGCGGCGCCGAAAACCAGAAGCGGCAGGAACAGCGACGGCATCCAGGCGGCCAACATGCCGACGCCCAGGGCGCCGTAAAGCGAATGCACGATGCCGCCGGCGCTCATGCCGCTTGCGGCGGAAAGGCCGGTTCTCTTTCCCCCCGTCAGTGCGCTTGCCAGCACGAACAGCATATCCATGCCCGGCAGGATGATGATGCCGAACAGGACCAGAAAGAAAAGCCAGAGATTTTCGGCGTAACTCATGTCAGTATCTCCCAAAACATTTCACGACACATTCGGGAAATCCCATGTTTCTCAATGTGTTTCTTCGTTTATAGGAAAAGCCAACTGACAGCGTTGTGTCAGTTGCGTGGGGAAATCCACCAGGAAAACGGCAATGCGCAAGGCGTCGAGACTGTTCGAGATCATCCAGATCCTGCGGGTGGCGCGCAGGCCTGTTACCGCGCAGACGATTGCCGAGGCGCTGGAGGTGACGGTGCGCTCGGTCTATCGCGACATAGCAGCGCTTCAGACCATGCGCGTGCCCATCGAAGGGGAACGCGGCGTCGGTTATATCCTGCGCCCCGGCTTCAACCTGCCGCCGCTGATGTTTTCCATCGAAGAGACGGAGGCGATCGTGCTGGCGCTCGCCATGGTCGCCCGCACCGGCGATAGCGAGTTGCGGCAGGCGGCCAGGCAGGTCAGCGACAAGATCGCCGCCTCCCTGCCCGAACCCCTGTCGAAAACCCTCTCCGCCAATGCCCTGCATGCCTGGGGCAGCATCGCGCCCTCCCCCGCCGGCGTCGATCTTGCGACGGTCCGGCGGGCGGTGCGCGACGAGGAGAAGCTGGAGATCACCTATCGCAATGAAGCCGGCGCGCAAACGCAGCGGCGGGTTCGGCCGATTGCGGTGATCTATTATTCGGAGACGGTGAATATCGTCGCCTGGTGCGAATTGCGGCAGGCGATTCGCAATTTCCGCTCGGACCGGGTGCTGAGCTGCGAAACGACCGGCAGTTTCTTCAAGCTGGAAGGCGAGAAGCTGCGGCAATTGTGGATGAGCGGCTGGCAGAGCAACCAGCCGCCAATCCCCTACTCACAGCCGTAAAAGGCGATCCTCCTCGCGCCCGAAACCGCGAATAACGATCCGGTCGGCAAAGACATCGGCAATCGCGAAGGTGTTCTGGTCGGGCGTATCGACCATGCCCTTGAAGTTCACGAAGTGGGTATTGCCCAGCACACCGTAATTGCCCTCGTGATTATGGCCATTGAACCACGCGACGACCGAGGGGTGGGAGCCGAGAAGCTCAAGGATACGCGGCGCGTCCCACATATTGTGAGCGTTTTCGGGATAGACAGGATAGTGGCAGAGAACGATCGCTTTTTCGCCTGCCGCATCCGCCTTTTGCAGAACGGCCCGCAGCCATTCGAACTGCTCGTCGCTGAGCGAGGCGTTCCAGTCCTGCGCATTGATTGCACCCACATCCGCCAGGCGCTTCAGCCGGTCTGCGGCAAGCGCCCGACGCGGATCGCCGGGCGGCGGCGCGAAAAGGCTGACCTCGTTGCCGTCAAGCACGACGAAGCGGATGCCGCCGATGGAAAAATCATGCCAGGGGGCGGACATGCCGAGGCGGGCGTGGATAGCCGGCAAATGCTCGGCGGCGACGGCGAAATCGTGATTGCCCGGCAACAGGACCGAGCGGTAGCGAAGCCCGTCGTAAACGGCAAGGATCGCATCGAAATTGTCGAAGCCGCGGTCGATGATATCGCCGAGCGTCACCACGAAGGCCAGCTCCTCGCGGTTGAAGGCGTCGATCGCGTCTGCGAGCTTTTTCGGGCTCTCGGCGTAATAACGGCCCATTTCCGGACGGGGAGCGGCATCGGCATATTGGGGATCGGCGACGATGCCGAAGGAGAAGAGAGGCGTGGTTTTTTCAGTCATGATGCGCCGCGATAAACCCGGCGGATGACAGGCTTGTGACAATAAAATCCGACAGGCCGCATCGCCATATCACAAATGCAAAACACCCGGCTTGAAGCCGGGCGTCTCAACTGTGTGGATATTTCCTCTGTCGTCATGCTCGGGCCTGTCCCGAGCATCTGCCACGTCGCGTTTTGAGAGACGGAGCAGATCCTCGGCACAAGGCCGAGGATGACGTCGCGCGGGAGGAGGCTGCTTCGATCAGCAACCACGCGTTCCGCAAGCCTTACTTGGCGGCGGCTTCGTAACGCTCCAGGACGTAGTCCCAGTTGATGAGGTTGTCGACGAAGGCTTCGAGGTACTTCGGACGCAGGTTGCGGTAGTCGATGTAGTAGGAATGTTCCCAGACGTCGACGCCGAGGATGGGATCGGCGCCATGAACCAGCGGGTTTTCGCCGTTCGGGGTCTTGGAGATTTCAAGCTTGCCGTTCTTGACGGAGAGCCATGCCCAGCCGGAGCCGAACTGCGTGGTGCCGGCAGCGATGAAATCGGCCTTGAACTTGTCGTAACCGCCGAGATCGGAGGCGAATGCCTGCTCGAGCTTGCCCGGCAGCTTGTTGCCGCCGCCGCCCTTCTTCATCCACTTCCAGAAATGGACGTGGTTGTAATGCTGGGCCGCATTGTTGAAGAGACCGGCATTGGTGCCAAAGGACTTCTTCACGACTTCTTCGAGCGACAGGTCGGAAAGACCTGCTTCGGCCGCCAGCTTGTTGCCGTTGTCGACATATGCCTTGTGGTGCTTGTCGTGATGGAACTCGAGCGTCTCGCGCGACATGTAGGGTGCAAGCGCGTCGTAGTCGTAGGGGAGTTCGGGAAGTTCGAAGGCCATGGTTTTTACTCCTTTTTGCAGCGGGTTACCGCTCCTAGAAACCGTGTGAGCGGACCATAGGAGCGAACCTCTGTTTGGGCAACCTGCGAAATATCAAAATGTTCCGACAAAAGAGAAAATTCCTCTCCGTGCGGCCGCCACCACATTTGTTTCACACCTTTGGCGTACCGTTTTCCACCCTATCGGTTCGCTTTTGCCGAGATTGCAGGAAGGAAATTCCATGACCCGTCCGATCCCCCGCCCCATCCTCCTCCTTGCGGCGTTTTCGTCGCTCACCTTCCCCGCCGCCGCATCGTCGGATGACGCCTGGAAGGAGTTCGTGGCGGATGTGCAGACGGCCTGCCTTGCCGGCGCCAAAGACATGATCGAGGACGCGAAGGCGGTGGTCGATCCGGTCGGCAGCGAGAATTACGGCCTCGCCATTCTCACCGGCAAGGTCAAACTCACCGGGAAGAGTGGGGGCGCGGATGCGACCGTCAGTCATATCTGTGTGTACGACAAGAAGACCAAGGCCGTGGAGCTGGGCAGCGAGCTTTCCGGCGATACGCTGAAGGTGGAAATCCCCGGCTCCACCAAGCCCTGATCGTTCAAAAGCGCGGCGTGGTGTCGCCCTCGCCCAGCGCACGCTGCATCAACACCGTATCCAGCCATTGGCCATGTTTCCAGCCGATGGATTTGAAGGTGCCGACATGTTCGAAACCGGCGGCGCGGTGCACGCCGATCGAGGCGGCGTTGGCCGAATCGCCGATGACGGCGATCATCTGCCGGAAGCCGCGTGCCGTCGCCGCCTCGATCAACGTATCGAGCAGCTTGCGGCCGATGCCCATGCCCTTCATGGCCGGATCGATATAAACGGAATTCTCCACCGCCGCGCCATAGGCCGGGCGCGGGCGATAGGCGCCGGCATAGGCATATCCGGCTATCTTTCCATCGCATTCGGCGACGAGGTAGGGGTAATTGCCCTCCACCAGAAGGCGGCGGCGCTCCAGCATCGTCTCCACGCTTGGCGGATCGATCTCGAAGCTCGCGCGGCCATGTAGCACGGCGTCCCGGTAGATTTCGGCAATGGCTGGAATATCCGCCTCTTCGCAGGGGCGGATGGTAAGGCTGGAAACGGTGGAAAGGGTCATTCTCTTGTCCTGCGGATCATTCACGCCGTCATTGTGCATTGCGGCGCAGCCAAAATAAAGATTATCTGTCTTATACAAACGATAAGGTTTTCTTTGATGATGGACCTCGACCTGCGGCAGCTGCGCAGCTTCATGGATGTGGCCGATCTCGGCAGTTTTTCCGCCGCCGCCGACAAGGCGGGGCTGACGCAGCCAGCCATCAGCCTGCATATAAGGCTGCTTGAAAAACAGCTCGGCGTGCGGTTGATCGAAAGGATCGGCAGGCGCGCGCAGCCGACGGCGGCGGGGCGCGATTTTCTCATCCATGCAAGGCGGATTGCGGAAGAAGTGGCGCATGCCATCGATACCGTAGCGCCGCATCGCAGCGGGGTGACGGGACGCCTTCGCATCGGCACCGGCGCCACCGCCTGCATCTATCTGCTGCCGCCGGTGCTGGGCAAAATCCGGCAGGCCATGCCCGGCATCGAGATCGTCGTGCAGACCGGCAATACCCACGATATCCTCCGGCTTCTGGAGGCCAATACCATCGATGCGGCGGTGGTGGCCCTGCCCGCCAGCGGCCGCAGCCTCGATATCAGCGATATCCATCTCGACGAGCTGGTCGCGGTTTTCCCGCAAGGCTCCATCTCTGACGCAACGGCGCTCAACGCCGAGACGCTTTCGGCGCGGCCGCTGCTGCTTTACGAGGGCGGCAATACGCGCCGGCTGGTGGATCAATGGTTTTCGGCAAGCGGCCGCACCGTGCAGCCCGCCATGGAACTGGGCAGTGTCGAGGCGATCAAGAAGCTCGCAGGTGCGGGCCTTGGCCTTGCCATCGTGCCGCGCATGGCGATGGAGCATGAAGGCGCGGCATCCGGGCTCGAATGGCGCTCGCTCGAACCGCCGCTGGAGCGCCGGATCGCGCTGGCGATGCGGCGCGACAAACATATGACCGCGCCACTGCGGGCGCTGGCCGCTGCGCTGCCGGATGTGCGGAAACGGTGAGGCCCGCGCCAGCTTCAGGTGCGGGCCTCGACCCCGGATCTAGTCCGGGGTGACGAAGTGCGGATGCTAGTTCCTCACCATATCCAACCCTGGATTTATCTTCGAAACTCCGTCTTAAACATCCGCGCCGAGACGCGCCCAGTCCATGTAGAGATCGAGCGCCTTGCGGGCGACGGGGCCTGCCTGCAATTCGCGATCATCGAGCTTCACGACGGGCGAAACCTTGGAATAATTGCCGGAGCAGAAGATTTCATCGGCCTCGCGGAAATCCTCGACCGAAAGCGTCGCTTCGCGCACGTCGAAACCGGCCTGGCGCAGAAGGCCGATCACGCGCGAACGGGTGATGCCGGCAAGGAAAGTGCGGTTCGGAACCGGGGTAAGGACAACGCCGTCCTTGACCATGAAGATGTTGGCCGAAGCGGATTCGGCGACATTGCCGTTCATGTCGCGCATCAGGGCATTGTCGAAACCGCGCGAGCGCGCTTCGAGGATCGCGCGGCCGCTATTGGGATAGAGGCTGCCGGCCTTGGCGTCGGTCATGGCGGTTTCCGGCGAAGGGCGGCGCAGCGGCGAAACGGTGAGCGTCAGCGGCTTGCCGGCATCCATCGGCGCTTCGAAAAGGCAAAGCGCAAACCGGGTGGAGCCGGCATCGGGCGCCACGACGCTGCCGGGCATGCCGTGTTCGGCCCAGTACATCGGCTTGATGTAGATCGCCATCTTGCCGTCGAATTTCTTGACGCCTTCGAGTGCCAGGGACTCGATCTCCTCGGCCGTCATCGTCGGCTTCATGCCCATATTGACGGCGGAGCGATTGACGCGCTGGCAGTGCAGATCGAGATCAGGCGCCACGCCATCGAACCAGCGTGCGCCGTCAAACACCGTGGAGGCCAGCCACATGGCATGCGAGGTCGGGCCGATGAGCGGCGGATTGCCGGGCAGCCATTGACCGTCAACATAGGTCCAGGTGGTTGATCGGGGTGCGGTATCGACGCTCATGGTGGTCTCCTGTCTCAAGCGTTTTCGTTCGGTAAAAACGCTCCGTCTTTTTTGTTCTGATGCATTGCCGGATGAAGAGCGCTGCGCGCTCTCAACGGGGCATGTTCTGGAAATCGGCCGGAGTGAATGCCTCTCCCCTGACGAGGTCAAGTTTTAATTGCAGCGATTTCTGATTTTGATGGAAAATAACAAAGCGCCGGCCCCGCAAGCACGTTTTATGAGGCGAAACAAAAGGTTGATGAATAGATTCATCACAATAATTCATGCATCCGACGATAGCGGCGCGATTTGCCCCATGCGATGCTGGCGATCTGACGGCATTTCGCAGGAGGAAAATCATGGCATGGTCCGCCCACCAATATCTGAAATTCGAAGACGAGCGGACGCGTCCCGCACGTGATCTTCTGGCGCAGGTGCCGCTGGAGCGGGTGCTGAATGGCTATGACCTCGGCTGCGGCCCCGGCAATTCCACCGAGCTTCTGACCGACCGTTACGGCGTCAATGTCATTACCGGCATCGACAGCGATGACGACATGCTGGAAAAGGCGGCGGACCGGCTGCCGACCACGCGCTTCGGCAAGGCCGATCTTTCCCAGTGGAAGCCGGCGCAGAAGGCAGACCTGCTTTACGCCAATGCCGTGTTCCAATGGGTGCCGGATCATCTCACCGTTCTTTCGCAACTGATGGACCAGCTGGAAAGCGGCGGCGTTCTGGCCGTGCAGATGCCCGACAATCTGCAGGAGCCAACGCATCGCGCCATGGAGGAGACCGGAGCGAACGGTTCCTGGAAGGATACGTTTTCAGATGGCAGGCTGCGCCGCAAACCCCTGCCCGCGCCTTCGGACTATTTCGATGCGCTGACGCCGAAATCCGCGCGAGTGGATGTGTGGCACACCATCTATAATCATCCGATGAAGGATGCGGAAAGCATCGTCGAATGGGTCAAGGGCACAGGGCTGCGCCCCTATCTCACCGCCGCCGGCGAGGAAAACCGCGAAGCCTTCCTCACCGCCTATACGCGGCGCATCAAGGCGGCCTATCCGCCGATGGCGGACGGCCGCCTGCTTCTGCGCTTTCCCCGCCTTTTTGTGGTGGCGGTGAAGAAGTAACTTCAGCCCGCGAAAGCATAGACCCGGAGACGATGATTGTCGGGGTCGGCGGCGGTAAAGGTGTAGCCGAATTCCATGCCCGCCGGCTGCTGCAGCATGTCGATGCCCTTCGCCTTCCAATCCGCAAAAATCTCGTCCACCCGCGCATCGTTTTCAACGCGGAAGGCAAGCTCGCCGCCGCCGCCCGTGACGGATGCCTTCGGCTCCACGGTGTGCCGCGACCAGAGGCCGAGCTTCATGCCGTTCTGAAGCACGAAGAGCGAGAATGTCGGCGAGGCTTCGACCGGCTCCGCACCCAGCAGGGCCCTGTAAAATTCGGTGCTGGCCGGCGGGTTGTCGACGTAAAGGATGGTGAAATCGGGGTGGGTCATGGCTGTTCTCCTGTGTTGCGGATGAACGGTTTCTAGACCCCGCTGCTGTCAGTTTTTGTCAGCATGATGCCGCCGCCGTTGTTTTTCCCTTTCGCGCCATTCTTTCAGCAGCGCCTGGCGGCGGCGCGGATAACGGCTGTCGAGAGGGCGGAAATCTTCGATGCGGTCGGCCCGGAAACTGCGGTAGTCCTGCCGTGTCTCGCACCAGCCCAGCACCACCCGCACCAGATCGAAAAAGGCGAGCGCGAAGGGCCAGATCACCCGTTCCGTCACGTCTCCCTTTTCATCGCGATAGGTGATGACGACCCTGCTTTCCTTACGGATCGTATCGCGAATGGCCGCCAGATCGACATGGATGGCGGCAAGGCCCTGCCCCGGCCCGACAAGCAGGGTGGAATGATCGAGCTCCTCACGCAGGGCATCGGGAAGCACGGCGCCGATCTTGACGAGCGCGGCGCGGGCGGCCTCCGCCAATCCCGCATCGGCGCGGCCCGCCACCCAGCGCGAGCCGAGCACCAGCGCCTCGATTTCCTGCTGCGAAAACATCAGCGGCGGCAACAGGAAACCGGGGCGCAGCACATAACCCACGCCCGCTTCCCCTTCGATATCCGCGCCCTGCGCCTGAAGCGTCGCTATGTCGCGGTAGAGCGTGCGCAGGCTGACGCCGGTTTGCGCGGCAAGCGTCGCGCCGCTGACCGGCATGCGGTGGGAGCGCAGTATCTGCAACAGATCGAGAAGCCGTTGTGAGCGTGACACGCGATATTCCCTTCCGCCTCATAGCCAGACCGTGGCGTTGACGATCCCGGCGATAGACGCGTAGCGCCGCCAGCCGCCGGGTGCAACCATGCAAAAAAGGGTGGACAAGGCCGCGTCGCCAGCATGTAGATAGGGTCAGGCTCTTTCACGCCCCTCCCATCCGCCACAGGCATTTCGAGTTTCCGCCATGATCGTTCGTCCAAAACCGAACCTGCTGCAGCTTTTCCTCATCGTGCGCGGCTCCATCATCGTCCGCATCTTTCCGCAGGTGCTTGCGGTTTTCCTGCTGTCGACGCTGGTTGTCTGGGCGCACAAGGACAGGCCGGATCTGGTGCAGGCGTTAAACGGAGCGCCCTTTTCGCTGCTTGGCATCGCGCTTTCGGTGTTTCTCGGTTTTCGCGCCAATGCCTGTTACGACCGCTGGTGGGAAGCCCGCAAGCAATGGGGTGCGCTGATTACCGTCGCCCGCGCGCTTTCACGCCAGAGCGTCATGCTCGATAGTCGGCAGGATGTCGCCGATCCCGTCACCCGCCGGCGGATCACCGATCTCGCCATCGCCTTCTGCCACGCGCTGGTCTCGCATCTGCGCCCCGGCGATGCGACCGCCACTGCGGCCAGCCTCGTTCCGGATGATCTCAGGGATATTTACGACCGCAGCCGCAACCGGCCGGACATGCTGCTGCACGAAATATCCGGCGCCATCGTCTCCGCCCATGGCAAGGGGCAGATCAGCGATATCCAGCTACAGATGCTGGATGCCACCGTGCAGCAGATGGGGGCGGCGCAGGCTTCGTGCGAGCGCATCCGCCAGACGCCGGTTCCCTTCGGTTATTCGCTGCTGCTTCACCGCACCGCGCATCTGTTCTGCCTGTTGCTGCCGTTCGGTTTCACGGATTTGCTCGGCTGGGCCACGCCGTTTACCAGCACGCTCATCGCCTATACGTTCTTCGGTCTCGATGCGCTGTCCGACGAGCTGGAGGACCCCTTCGGCACCGGCCTCAATGCGCTGCCGATCAATTCGCTCGCCACCACCATCGAGATCAATCTGCGCGAGGCGATGGGCGAGACCGATCTGCCGGCCGATCCGCGCCCGGTGGATTACGTGCTGATGTGATATCGTCCCGCCGGGTTGAAACCGATCGCGCGGACACCAGTTAATGAAAGACGGCTTCCTACGCCCGGCATCCCGCGCCGGCCATGTTTTCAGCAAACAGGAGAGACATCCCATGTATGACGTCAGCGCGAATGGCGCGAATATTCCCGCCCTCGGTTTCGGCACCTTCCGCATTCCGGAAGACGATGTCAGGCGCATTCTGCCGGAAGCGCTGAAACTCGGCTTCCGCCATGTCGATACTGCGCAGATCTACAAGAACGAAGGCGCGGTCGGCGAGGTCATCGCGCAATCGGGCATTTCCCGGCATGATATCTTTCTCACCACCAAGGTCTGGGTGGACCGCTTCCGCCACGACGATTTTCTCGCTTCCGTCGATGAAAGCCTTGCGAAACTGAAGACCGACTATGTCGATCTGCTGCTGCTGCACTGGCCGAAGAGCGACGTGCCGCTTGCCGAGCGCATGGGCGCGCTGAACGCGGTGCGCAAGGCCGGAAAGGCGCGCAATATCGGCATTTCCAACTTCAATGTGGCGCTGACTGACGAGGCGGTGAAACTGTCCGATACGCCGCTTGCCACCAACCAGATCGAATATCACCCCTATCTAGACCAGACGAAGGTGATTTCGGCGGCGCGCAAGCACGGGATGTCAGTGACGGCTTATTATCTGATGGCGGATGGCAAAGTGCCGAACGATCCCGTGCTGAAGGATATCGGCGCGAAACACGGAAAGACCGCCGCGCAGGTGACCCTGCGCTGGGCGGTGCAGCAGCCGGATATCGTGGCGCTTTCCAAGACGGCGACCGAAAGCCGTCTCAAGGAGAATTTCGATGTTTTCGATTTTGCGCTGACGGAAGAGGAAATGCGGGCGATCCACGCGCTGGCCAAACCGAATGGCCGCATCGTCAATCCCGGCCACCTCGCGCCCGATTGGGACGACTGAGGCGACGGAGCCGTCTCACCGCTCGGTCAGGGCCAGCTTCGCGCCCAGCGCCACGAAAGCGGCGGCGAAGCTGCGCCGCAGCCAGGCGAGGACCGCCGGGCGCGACACCACCTGACGCCGGACCGAGGCGGCGAAACAGCCATAAAGCGCAAACACCAGAAACGTCATGGCCATGAAGATCAGCCCGAGATCGATCATGCGCCATGTCGGCAAAGCCTCATCCGCCGCGATGAACTGCGGCAGGAAGGCGAAAAAGAAGATCGACAGTTTCGGGTTCAGCAGATTGATGAGGATCGCCTCGCCGATGATACAGGCGGCCTTGCGGGGCTCCCTGGTATCGTCGATCTTCAGCGCACCGTCCTCCCGCAGCGTGTTCCACGCCATGTAGAGGAGATAGGCGACCCCCAGATACTTGACCGCACCGAAGGCGAGCGCGCTGGTGTGCAGGATGGCGGCAAGGCCGGTGATGGCGGCGAGCAGATGCGGCACGATGCCAAGCGTGCAGCCGAAGGCCGCGATGACGCTCGCCCTCGCCCCCTGCGAAAGACCGGCGGCCAGCGTGTAGACCACGCCGGTTCCGGGAGAGGCGGCGACGATAAAGGATGTGATGAGGAATTCGGGTGTCATGGTGCAGATATGTCCTGTGGGGTGGAGGACAGGAGCATGAGGGTGCGTGGGGTGGGTGTCTTGGATGAAATTGCAGCACAGACGCTCGTCGGCGCGCGCCGAAGTGGCGGGTTACGGTATCGGCCAGCCCACTCCGTCCTCATTCCTGTGCTTGTCACAGGAATCCAGTCGACGCGCGTCTGCGCGGCAGGAGGACTCTTTTCAGCCCAAGGACTTGGGCTGGCTGGATTCCTGTGACAAGCACAGGAATGAGGGCGGAGAAAGCATCTACGAAAGCGCCGCCCGGTAAACCGCCGGCGTAACCCCGAATTGCCGCACGAAGAACCGGTTCAGATGGCTCTGGTCGGCAAAACCGGCGGCAAAGGCCGCCTCGGCGGGCGGCGTGCCTCTGGCCAGCGCATGGCGTGCCGCATGCACGCGCCGCTGGAGAAGATAGCTATGCGGCGTGAGCCCGGTGGCCCTGGCAAAAGCGCGCAGGAAGCGGAACTGGCTCATGCCGGCCTCTGCGGCGAGATCGGCAAGGCGGAACGGCCGGAAGGGCTCGTCGTCGATGCGGCTTTTCGCCCGCCTTATATTCTCGGGTGCGGCGATTTCGCCCGGCTTCGCCGCCGTCTCCATCGCGCCCGCCAGAAGCGTCAGCAGGGTCTCGTCGCCACGAAGGGTTTCGCCCGGCCGTTCCCTTGCCGTCATGGCTGCAAAGACAGCGTTGAACCGCTTCGCCAGCGGCCTGATATCGACGGGATAGGCAAATTCGAACGCGCGGCGATCATTCTCGCCGATATCGGCAATGGCGTCGCGGACGATATCGATGTCGAGATAGAGCATCCGCCAGGCGCGGCCACCCTCCCCGAGCGGAATACCGTCATGCACCTCGCCCGGATTGACGGTGATGAGATGGCCGGCGCCGGCTTCCACCATGCCGCGGCCGGAGAGCGATTTCTGCGCCCCGCGTTCGATGAGACCGATGCCGAACTGGTCGTGCATGTGGCGCGGAAAGGAACGGTCGCTATCCGCCGCCACGGCGACGACGCCGGGCAGAATGGTTTTCGGCATCAGGAACAGGCCTTGGGCCATGAAAGCGCGCGCTCCGCAGATTAGAGCGCGACGCTATCACAGGATGCCCAGTCGAGACAGATGCGGCGTTTACGGATGCATATGGTTGATCATGGCGAAGACCTGATCGAAATTACCGTTCTGCGCGGCGAAACGCAGCGGCTTGCAGCGTTCCACCACCACTTCCTTCTCGTCCGGGCGATTTTCAAGAATATCCATCACCTCGGAAATGAAGGCGTCGAGCGGCATGGCCCTTTCGTCGCTCGCCTGCCCCTCGCCCATCAACGTCGTCTGCACATAGGGCGGCACGATTTCGATGACCTCCACCGCCGTTTCCTTCAGCTGCTCGCGCAGCGCGACCGAATAGGCATGGATGGCCGATTTGGTGGCGCTGTAGGTGGGGGTCAGCACCATGGGCACGAAGGCGAGGCCGGAGGAAACCGTCAGCACAGTGGCTGCGGGTTGCTTGAGGAAATGCGGCAAAAGCGCCGCCGTCAGGCGAATGGGTGCGAGAAGATTGGTGGCGATGGTTTCTTCGGCCGTGTCGAGATAATCCGGTGCTGCGGCGATGTCTTCCGGCCGCATGATGCCGGCATTGTTGATGACGGCGTTGAGGGTCGGATGGGCCTTCACCAGAGCTTCGGCAAACGCGCGGATGCCTGCGGCGTCCGTCGCGTCCATCACCATCGAGGCCATGCCGGGATTGGCGGCCGTCACCTCGTCGAGCACGGCCTTGCGGCGGCCGGAAATGATGACCCGGTTGCCGGCCTTGTGAAACGCTTCCGCCAGCGCCCGGCCGATGCCGGAACCGCCGCCGGTGATGAGAATGGTGTTATCAGCGATTTTCATTGGAACATCCTTTGCTTGTTGGCTGAAAGGAAGTTAGCTATGATACTCTCCAATCGAAAGTAGGCACCCAAAAGATTTATACTTACCCAATGGAGAGTGTAAGATGAAACGGCACGCCGCCGACCCGGCCATCGAAAGCCGGCGCAAGGTTCCGCCACCCACGGATACCAATCCGGCAATAGAGGCGCTGGTTCAGGACATCATTGCCAAAGTGGCCGACAAATGGACGATGCTTATTCTGGAAGTGCTGGAAGAGCATGGCACGCTGCGCTTCACGCAGATCGGCAGGCTGGTCGGCAATATCAGCCAGAAGATGCTGACGAAAACGCTGCGGCAGATGGAAAGCGACGGGCTGGTGCGCCGCACCGTGTATCCCGTCATCCCGCCGCATGTGGATTACGGCCTGACGAACCTCGGCCGCACGCTGGGCAGCGCCTTTTGCGGCGTGTGGATATGGGCGGAAACGCACCATGCCGAAATAGAAGAGGCGCGGCGCCTGTTCAATGAACAGCCGCCGCGCCCCGCTATAGAGTAGTTTCGCCTCAGGCGAACTGGCTGAGGCCCGGAACCGAGGCGATCACCTGATCGACAACCTCATCACCCGCATGCTGGCGGGCAACGGAGATGGTTTCCTTGGCGAGCGTGGAAATCTCGCTCATGCCGAGGCCCTGGCTCATCAGCTGCTGGCCCAGCCCCATAATGCCGCCGCCGCCGAGCGCGCTCATCAGGCCGCCGAGCAGACCGCCGCCGCCGGCGCCTTCGCCATTATACTGCGCCACCAGTTCGCTGGCGCCGGGAATGGCTTCGATCATGCGGGCGATCGGGCCGTCTTCCGCCTCACGCTGAAGAAAACCGAGAATCATGCCAATGGCCTTTTCGGCCAGTTCGGGGCTGATTCCCGCCTTCTCGGCGATCTGGCTCACGACTTCGTTCATTCTTGCCTCCTGTTGAAAACGACGCCAACATCGAATAACTGACGTTAACGTCAACGTAAAACAATATCATGCCGCATTCAAGCGGCCAGGGTCAGGTGCGGCAACTTTCATCAAGCGGTTTTTCTTCATCGCCATCAAGCAGTTGTTGCGCCTTGAAACTGTCCTTATAAGATCATCACAACCAAACTATGAAAAGGCCGCTATCGTCAGAAGTGGCCACAACATGGTAGTGACGCTTTAAATTCGGACATGACTTTTGCAAAATCCACCGCGATTTTAAGGGTCATGCACCAGCCGCAGGAGAAAATGGTCGATGTTGCAGGACGGACAGCTCTATATCGGGACCAGCCGCAATCCGGACGACAGCCTGAACAAGGGCGAATATCTGGAACTGAAATTCGGCAACCGCCACGGCCTCATCACCGGCGCGACGGGAACGGGCAAGACCGTGACGTTGCAGGTTCTGGCCGAAGGTTTTTCCAAGGCCGGTGTGCCGGTTTTCTGCGCCGACATCAAGGGCGACCTTTCCGGCATCGCCGCGCAGGGCGAAGCCAAGGACTGGGTGCAGAAGCGCGCCGAACAGATTGGCTTCACCGATTTTGCCTATGGCAAATCGCCGGTGATCTTCTGGGATCTCTACGGTGAAAAAGGCCATCGCGTCCGCGCCACCATCGCCGAAATGGGGCCGCTGCTGCTTGCCCGGCTGATGGATGCCTCGGAAGCGCAGGAAGGCGTGCTCAACATCGCCTTCAAGATCGCCGATCAGGGCGGGCTGCCGCTGCTCGATCTGAAAGACCTGCAATCGCTCCTGAACTATATGGGCGAAAACGCAACCGAGCTTTCCAACCAGTTCGGCCTGATTTCCAAGGCCTCGGTCGGTTCGCTGCAGCGCGGGCTGCTGGTTCTGGAACAGCAGGGCGCGGCGAATTTCTTCGGCGAACCGGCATTGAAGATCGCCGACATCATGCGTGTGGGCACGGATGGGGTTGGCACGATTTCGGTTCTCGCCGCCGACCGGCTGATGATGAACCCGCGCCTTTACGCCACCTTCCTGCTCTGGATGCTTTCGGAACTGTTCGAGGAGCTGCCGGAAGTGGGTGACCCGGAAAAGCCGCGTCTGGTGTTCTTCTTCGACGAGGCGCATCTGCTCTTCAACGACGCGCCGCGGGTGCTGGTGGAACGCGTGGAACAGGTCGTGCGGCTCATCCGCTCCAAGGGCGTGGGCGTCTATTTCGTGACACAGAACCCGCTCGACGTGCCGGAAACCGTTCTCGCCCAGCTCGGCAACCGCGTGCAGCACGCGCTTCGCGCCTATACGCCGCGCGAGCAGAAGGCGGTGCGCACCGCGGCCGACACCTTCCGGCAGAACCCGGCCTTCAACACCGCCGACACCATCACCACGCTCGGCACCGGTGAAGCGCTGATTTCCACCCTGCACGACAAGGGCGCACCTTCCATCGTCGAGCGCACGCTGGTACGTCCGCCTTCCGGCCGTGTCGGGCCGCTCACCGATGCGGAACGCCAGTCCCTGATCGATGTGAGCCCCGTCGCCGGGCAATATGACAAGGATATCGACCGGGAATCGGCCTTCGAAATCCTCGCCGCCCGCGCCCAGAAGGCTGCAGATGCAGAAGCCGCCAGACGTGCGGAAGAAGAAAACGCCGCCAGCCAGTCCGAGAGCGCTTCCGGCCGCTGGCGCCTGCCCGGCTTTGGCGACGAAGAACCCGCACCGGCCTCCACCGGCTCGCGCAATGGCGGCGCACGCAAGACCGGATACCAGCGCGAAACGGTGATCGAGGCGGCGATGAAAAGCGCTGCGCGCTCGGTTGCCACCTCGGTCGGCCGCGCCATCGTGCGCGGGATTCTCGGTAGTTTGAAGCGATAGAAACGGATACGCCGCCCACCCTCGATGGGGCGGGCGGCGCTTGATTGGCGGGACGTTACTTCTGGCGATAGAAGATCATGCCGCCGTGATAAAGCACATCGTCGACGAATTCGCCGTCGGCGGTGAAGCCGGTATCGTCCCAATAGTCGATATGGTTTCCCTTCACCTCATACCGTCCCTGATAGGCGCTTTTGCGGTTGCCCCGCGCCTCGTCATACCGGCCATTGGGCAGAAGTTCCTGGCGAATGTGGCCATCGCCGGTGACCCACATGCCGATATAGGGGTGGTTCCGGGTTTGAGACGTTTCGGTCATATTCACGTCCATGGCGTTGCTCGTTTTGCGGGAACCCGTATCGGCGGAAGCTGTTGCGAGCAGAAGCGCAACGGATGTCGAAACAATGTTCATTGTTTTTGCCCTCCCGATGCGGCGTTGGCGCGGCGTTCCTCGAACAGCTCGGCAAGCGTGCGGGATGCGGCGATGGCTTTGGGAAAACCTGCGGGAACGGTGATCAGATAGACCATTTCCTTCAGCTCTTCGTCGGTTGCGCCCACATTGAGCGCATAACCGGCATGGACCTTCATCAGATCACGCTCGCCAAGGGCCGCCATGACCGCGACGGCGGCCAGCTGGCGGGTCCGGTTATCCAGACCCGGCCGGGACCAGACCTCCCCCAGGGCGTAACCCTCGGTCGCATCAGCAAGGAAAGGAAACTCCTGCCGCAAGCGTTCCAGATTGGACTGGGGCTGGCCATTGTTGAGGCTGCGGACGACTTCATCGCCACGCTTCAGCCTGTCATCCAGTCGTTGCGGATTGGCGATGGCGGCACTTGCCGCAAGCATGGCAATCGCAAGCACGGTCGGAAAAATCGCTTTCATGTCGCTCTCCTCATGCAGCGGTCGGACGGACGACGATCTCATTGACGTCCACATCGTCGGGCTGCTCGATGGCGTAACGCACCGCGCGGCCGATGGCGTCGGGCTTCAGGGCGATGGCCCGATAGGTCTGCATCAATTCTGCGGCGGCGGGATCGGTGATGGTGTGGGCAAGTTCGCTTTCCACCACGCCGGGGTGAATGCAGGTGACACGCAGGTCACGGTTTTCCTGCCGCAGCCCGTCCGAAATCGCCCGCACCGCAAATTTCGTCGCGCAATAGACGGCAGCCGTGGGCGAAACGGCGAGCGCACCGATGGAGGCGATGTTGATGATATGGCCGGAAGCGCGGGCGGTCATCTCAGGCAGAACGGCGGCGACGCCATAAAGCACGCCCTTGATGTTGACGTCGATCATGCGGTCCCATTCATCGACCTTCAGGGACGACATCAGCGACAGCGGCATGATGCCGGCATTGTTGACGATGACGTCGACCTGCCCGAACGCCTTGCGCCCCGCCTCCGCAAAGGCCTCGACGCTCTTTCTGTCCGTCACGTTCAGCGGCTGGATGACGACCTCTGCGCCCTTCCCGCGCAATTCTTCGGCAAGCGCCTGCAAGCGGTCCATACGGCGCGCGCCCAGCACCAGCTTCGCCCCGGTGGCGGCCAGTTCCCTTGCGATACCCTCACCGATCCCGCTCGATGCACCCGTGATGAGAACGACTTTGTTCAATGTCATGGCTTTCTCCTTGGTGTTACGGCCGGCTTTTTCTGGAAGCGGCCGTTGCAGACAAGATAAAGCTTGGGCATTGTCGTGATAACCGCCTCAATCATAACCTCAATGGGTAGAATTTCTAACCAATGAACATCGATCTCAACGCGCTTTCGACATTCTGCATGGTTGCCGAGCAACGCAACTTCCGGGCCGTTGCAGACAGGCTCGGCGTAACCCGCTCCGCCGTCAGCCAGACCATCCGCAAGCTTGAAGAGACAATGGGAATAGCGCTGGTACAGCGCACGACGCGCAGCGTCAGCCTGACGGAAGCGGGACAGCAGCTTTATGCGGATGTGTCGCCATCCATCGGCAATCTCGTTGAGGCTGCCAATGCCGCATCGTCCCTGAGCGGCGCCGTGCGCGGGCAGTTGCGGCTTGCGGTTTCCTCGATAGCCGAGCGCTTTTTATCCGGGCCATTGCTTGCGCGCTTTGCGGAAATACATCCCCAAGTGCAGCTCGATATCGTCGTGACGGACGAGGAATTCGATATCGTCGCCGAGCACTACGATGCCGGCGTGCGTCTTGGAGAGCTGATCGCGCAGGACATGATTGCGGTTCCGGTGTCCGCTCCGCAGCGGCAGCTCGCCGTCTGCTCGCCGCACTATCGGGACCGCTTCGGCCTGCCGGCGCAGCCCCGCGAATTGATGGGGCACAGGTGTATCGGCTGGCGACCTCGGCCGGGTGTGGCGCCATACAGGTGGGAATTTGCGGAAAACGGCCGCGAATTCGCGGTGGCGGTGGAACCGGCCTTCACCACCAACGACATGCAGCTGATGATCAAGCTGGCCTGCGCCGGTGCGGGCATCACATTCGGCATGGAAGAAACGTTCCGCCCCTATCTGGAGAGCGGGCAGCTCGTTTCGATGCTGGAAGACCACTCCCCGACCTTCGCGGGATTTTATCTCTATTATCCCAGCCGCCGCAATCTTGCGCCGAAGCTGCGCGCCTTCATCGATCACGTCCGCCTGTCGAGAGAGCGGTAATCTGCCGGAGCGAGCCCCGGCAGACCGTTAGAAAACAGGGCTATTTCCTCTGCGAAACCAGCGAGAAATAGGCGCCCTGCGGATCGACGCAGTTGACGATCCAGCTTCCGCCGGGAACCTCCATCGGGCCGTTGACGACCTTGCCGCCACCGGTGCTGACGCGGGTGATGGCGTCATCGATACCGTCCACATTGAAGTAATAACCCCAGTGACAGACGGGGACCTGCGGCATGCGTTTCATCATGCCGCCGACGGCCTTGCCCCTGTAGGCGAAGATGCGGTACGGGCCCATGTCGCCCATGTCGAAATCATGGTCCTTGGTCCAGCCGAAAACATCGCCGTAAAAGGCCATGGCCTCGTCGACATTATCGGTGAAGAGCTCGTGCCAGCCGACATGGCCCTGCTTTTCCTGCATATCCTCCGGGAAGCCGCCTGTTTCCATCGGCTGCGGCGTCATGATGCAGATCACCGCACCGAAAGGATCGGCGACCACGGCGAAGCGGCCGATTTCGGGAATGTCCTGCGGCGGACGTCTGACCGCGCCGCCCTTTTCAGCGAATTGTTTCGCCGTGGCGTCCACATCGTCGACATCGACATAGGCGGTCCAGTTCGGGGGAATGCCCTGGCCCTTGTGCTCGTCGGTCAGCTCCATGACGCCGCCCATGCCCTTGCCATCGGCCTCCAGCACCAGATAGGGCATTTCCGGCGAGCCGAAATCCTTGGTCTGCCAGCCGACGACATGACCATAAAAGCGGGCTGCCGCTTCCATGTCGGGCGTCATCAACTCGACCCAGATGAATTTTCCATGTGTATCGGACATTGTCGTCTCCTATGGAGGGTTTGGCGGGTGTTTTTCGGCAAGCGCCCGCCGCAGGATGCGGCGGCGCGGGTGGTTTTCGGGTGAAATTTTCGCAGGGCTTCAGGCCTTGCGGCGGAATTCCGATGTCATGAAGGTCTTGAATGTGCCGTCCGGCTGCCTGACGCTGCCGGAAAAGCTGCGGTGATTGTCGTCATGCAGCACCAGCACGTCGTGATAGGTATCGGTGCGGCCGGAACCGTCAAAGGCCGGGCCTTCCGCTTCCAGCGTCAGGGTCTTGCCGTCCTCTTCCAGCCAGC
The DNA here is from genome assembly GCF_053522345.1 of Agrobacterium sp. 22-226-1. Taxonomy (NCBI): domain Bacteria; kingdom Pseudomonadati; phylum Pseudomonadota; class Alphaproteobacteria; order Hyphomicrobiales; family Rhizobiaceae; genus Agrobacterium; species Agrobacterium sp. 22-226-1. Next base: position 54,461 of record NZ_JBNWCP010000014.1, on the reverse strand, counting down.
CCTTGTAGACCCAGAGATTGGTCATCATCGACCCTACCCAGGTGCCGACGAAATTGCCCTTGGCCGGGTCGAAGCCGACCGTGATCACGGCCGTCATATCCGTGCCGTCAGGCATCTTGCCGGTGCCGTTGCCGATGATCCACAAGCCACCGACGGAGCGGACGGTCTCGGTGAATTGCTGCGACGGGTCGTCGGCATCGTAGCCCTCATGGCCGGAACTGGAGGTCATGACCCAGTCTCCGACGATCCTCTTGAGGAACTCATGTTCCTTCTGCGGCTTGGCGATTTCCATTTCCATTGTTGTTTCCTCCTCGTCCGTCCGTTTTCAGTGGCAGCAGGCTGCCGCCTTCGGCGCGTCCTCATACTGGTCGTGGCGGCGCACCCAATCCATTACCTCCTCTTCATTACGGCCTTTTGGCACCAGATCGAGCAGCATCAGCGTGCCGAGCGTCTGTTCCGCGCCGCGGGCGTAAGTGGAATAGGTGTGGTAGATCTTGCCGTCATCGCCCCTGGCGAAAACGCTGATGCCGTGCAGGTCCTTCAGGTCGCCATAGGGCGCCATGTCACGGTAATTATAGGTGATTTCGCCTTTGGCCATGTCCTCGTCGCGGAACGAGGCCTGATAATCGTAGTTGAAATCGCTGCTTTCAGCCGAAACCCACGGGAATTTCCAGCCCATGCGGTTCCTGTAGCTTTCGATCTTCTCAAGCGGCGCGCGCGAAACCGCAACGAAACCCGCATCGCCATGCTTGAGGTGGATCAGCGCGCCATCGACATGATCGGCAAAGAATGAGCAACCGACGCAGCCCTCCTCCCAGTCCGGCGCCAGCATGAAGTGATAGACGATGAGCTGGCTGCAGGTACCGAACAGTTCCTTCAGCGATTTGGGGCCGGAAGGGGCATCGAAGATATAATCCTTCGTCACCTCTTCCCAGGGCAGCGCACGCCGGGCCTCGTTCAGCCTGTCGCGGGCGCGGGTCATTTCCTTTTCCTTCACCAGCAGATCGCGGCGAGCCGCAAGCCACTCCTCTTTCGAAACGACGGGATGAGACATGATCTTTCCTCCTTGGATCCGTCTTTCACCACGGCACCGCCCCGCTTTTAGCGGTGGGCACCAGCTATTTCTGTGCTGAAAGTCAATAAACAGTCTGCGGGGGCATCAAGTTCCGCTTGACTAATTAGGTTGATATCAACATATTTATCCCATGTCAAACGCCAGCGTGATTCCTTTTTCGACAACTCTTTTCGTGCGGGACGCGTGTCTGTGCCTGCATGCGCAGCGTGCGGCGCGGGCGCTCGCGCGGTTGTTCGACAATGCGCTGAAACCCGTCGGCATCAACAATGGCCAATTTTCCCTGCTGATGTCGCTCAACCGGCCGGAGCCGCCGCCGATGGGACCGGTCGCCAACCTTCTGGCCATGGACCGCACGACGCTGACGGCGGCGCTGAAGCCGCTGGAGCGACGCGGGCTGGTCAGCATCGAGCAGGACCCGAAGGACAAGCGCGGCAAGCGGCTGCGGCTGACGGCGGACGGCATGGCCCTGCTCGCCGCCGCCTTCCCCATCTGGGAACAGACCCATGCCGAAATTGAAGCCCGCATCGGCAGCGGCGACCCCGACAGGCTGCGCCGCGATCTCATAGACCTTGGCTGACGAGAGTGACGGCATAACGCCGCTGTTGCCAGCAAAACTGTCATCCGGCCGTCGTGCCGGGGAGCGAAACTCAACGGAAACGCAATCAAGGAGGAATGATCATGCGTGCAATCGTTTTTGTAAAAGCCACAAAAAGCAGCGAAGACGGCGTTATGCCCACGACCGAACTGATCGAGGCGATGGGGAAATTCAATGAAGAGCTTGTCAATGCCGGTATCATGCAGTCCGGCGACGGCCTGCACCCCTCCTCCAAAGGCAAGCGGGTGATCTTCGACGGCGACAGCCGCACCGTGGTTGACGGCCCCTTTCCGCAAACCAACGAGCTGGTCGCCGGTTTCTGGATCTGGACCGTGAAGGATATGGACGAGGCCGTGGCCTGGGTGAAACGCTGCCCGAACCCGATGCTGGAGCGCAGCGAAATCGAAATTCGCCCGATGTTCGAAATGGAAGACTTCGGCGACGCCGTAACGCCGGAAATCGCCGCGCATGTGGAAGAACTGCGCGCGCGTGTCGCGAAGCAATAAAGGCCGCTCAGGCGAGCGTCGAATTAAAACGGGAGAGTGCGGGCTTGCCGCATTCTCCCCCACCGCCTGCCGCTGCAAAAGCCGTTGCCTCGAACAACCGCCGCTGTTAATGGTGAAGCGGTTCAACACGTTTCAAGAAAGGAGGCTTCGCATGGATATTTCCTGCTTCTGGCGCAATCGTCAGCTCTGCCACCTTTTTGCCCTGCAGACACGTTTGCAGGGCTGACCGGAACACCACCCCCTCTGGTTTGCCCAAAAGGCCGCGCAGAATGCAGCTTGTCTGCCGTTGCGCATGTTTTCACGACGGATCATCCCGAACCGAAACCGTACTGCCTGTGGCAGACCACGGTTCGTCACGGGTCCGTCTTGCCAGAGACGACTTCATGACCATCATCACGCTTCGAAACCTCGGAATCATTCTGGGCAAGCCGCTTTTTTCCAATCTCAGCCTCACGGTGAATGCGGGAGACCGCATCGGCATCGTCGCCGCCAATGGCTGCGGCAAATCCACCCTGCTCCATTGCCTTTCCGGTGACATGGAGCCCACCAGCGGCGATATCACCCGGCTGCGCGGACTGACGCAGTCCATCGTCCACCAGCATCTGCCCGCCCCGCTGATGGAATGGACGATGCGGGACGCCGTGCTTTCCGCCCTGCCGGCGGATACGATCGACAGCGAGAGCTGGCGCGCCGACATTATCTTCGACGCCATGCTGGTGCCGGAGCCATTCCGCGAGCGCCGCCTGAAAAAATTGAGCGGCGGCTGGCAGAGGCTTGCGATGCTGGCGCGGGCGTGGATCACCGAGCCGGATGTGCTGCTGCTCGACGAGCCGACCAACCATCTCGACCTCGAAAAGATCAATGTGCTGGAAAACTGGCTCGGTGAATTGCCGCGCGATACGGCTGTTATCATCGTCAGCCATGACCGCGCCTTTCTCGATAATGTCACCAGGAGCACGCTGTTCCTGCGGCCGGAAAATTCGGCGCTGTTCCGGTTGCCCTATGGCCACGCACGGGCGGTGCTGGAAGAAGAGGATGCCGCCGATGAGCGGCGTTTCCAGCGCGACATGAAAACCGCCCAGCAATTGCGCCGTCAGGCCGCCAAGCTGAACAATATCGGCATCAATTCCGGCAGCGATCTTCTGACCGTCAAGACCAAGCAATTGCGTGAGCGTGCGGAAAAGATCGAAGAAAAGGCGCGGCCCGCCCATATCGAGCGATCCGCCGGCAAGATCCAGCTCGCCAATCGCGGCACCCATGCCAGGGTTCTGGTCACCCTGGAAGATGCGCCGGTCTCGACGCCGGACGGAACAGTGCTGTTTCGCACCGGCCGGCAATTTGTCCGTCAGGGGGACCGCATCGTCATTCTTGGCCGCAACGGCGTCGGCAAGACACGGCTGATGTCGCTTCTGCAGGCGGCTGTATCAGGTGCAGGCCAGATACAGGAGGGCATCAAGGCCACGCCCTCGCTGGTGGCCGGATATGTCGACCAGTCGCTCGCCGAGATCGATGACGACAGCACGCCCGTTTCACTGCTGTCCCGCCGCTTCGACATTGGCGACCAGCGCATCCATGGTCTGCTCGCGGGCGCCGGGATCGACATGGAAATGCAGAAACGCCGTATCGCCGCCCTTTCCGGCGGGCAGAAGGCCCGGCTTGCCATGCTGGCGCTGCGGCTGGCGGAGCCGAATTTCTACCTGCTGGACGAGCCCACCAACCATCTGGATATTGAGGGGCAGGAAGCGCTGGAGACGGAAATCATCAGCCGCGAAGCCAGCTGCGTGTTCGTCTCGCATGACAGGAGTTTCGTGCGGGCTGTCGGAACCCGCTTCTGGCTGATCGACAAGCGCAGGCTGGTGGAAGTCGACGATCCGGAAGCGTTTTTCGCCTCGGCCTGATGGTTTTGAAAAGCAAACGCCCGTCAGCCCAAAAGGCTGGCGAGGCGTGGATCGCCGGCGAAATCCAAAACCGCAAAACCCGTTCTGCGCATCGGAAATTCGCAGAGCGCCTGCACCCCCGTTTTCGACAGGTGGATACGCCAGCTCATCCGTTCCACCGGTGTCTTCGCGGCAAAAGCCTTCGGCGACAGAACCGCGATGTTGAGGCCGCCGGCGGGGTCGCGTACCGAGCGATAGAGGATAGCCTCGATCTTCGCCAGACGCGCCTGATCGGCCAGCGCCTGGCATGGCTCGTAATTCTGCAGATCGGTCCACAGGCGAGCATCCCGGCTCAGTTCCGGTTTCGTCAGGTTGAGCGCCGCATCGGTGGCGATTCGGGCGGCGAAGGCGGAATAGTCGGCGGGATTGGCGGGCAGCGGCGTGCCCGGCGATTCGGCATAAAACAGCAGCCGGTAAAAGGCCATTTCGGCCAGCGCCGTCTCCACCTTCTGGGCGGCGTAATAGACGCCTTCGGTATAGCCCGCGCGGCGGAAGCGCGAACCATGCGGATAGGCGGCTCCATATCGGAAGGGCGTGGCGAGAAGATAATCGAAACCGGCGCATTCCGGCGGAAACGGCCGCTTGCTCGTCTCCAGAATATCTTCCAGCAGCGATTGCTCCTCCACCGTATCCACCAGTTTCATGGTGGAGACCTGATGCTGCGCTTCCACCAGCCGCCAGTATTTTCCCGATACGGCGCGTTTTTCAGACAGGAGCGCGTCGGGCGTCCAGATAGGAGAGGACATCGATCAATCCGGTAATGGTGGTCAGTTTGTCGGCAGGCACGGCGTTCAGCGCGACATTGTGATTGCGCAGCCAGTTTTTCGCCACGGCCTCATCGCCGCCGGCAATCGCATCCAGCGAGCGGAAAACCCGGATCAGCAGCACCGCAAGCTCGAAGGATTTGGCGCCCGGCTCCAGCAGGAAATCGAGCCGTTTCATGCGCGACACGGTGGGGGCGGAAACGCCGAGAATATCGGCCGTGCGCGCGGCATTAAGGCCCAGCCGCTCGGCCGCGGCGATAACTGCCTTGGTGACGACCCTGCCCTGCGAGGCGGGATCCATGGCGCTCTTGGCGTGAATATTCATGGCGCATATCCTTTCCTTGGAAAGAATATAGCATTTTTCTTTCTGAAAACAAGAAGGCCGGGATGAACCCGGCCTCATTGTTCAGATAGCTTGCTCACGCAAATTGGATTAGGCCACGGAGACCGGCACTTCCGTGGAGGTGCGCATGGCGTGGCTGTACGGGCAGACGATGTGAGCGGCGGCAACCAGCTTTTCGGCGACTTCGCGCTCGACGCCCGGAATATTGGCCTTCAGCGACACTTCGATGCCGAAGCCGCCGCCATCTTCGCGCGGGCCGATGCCGACGGTTGCCGTCACAGTCGTGTCTTCAGGAATCTTTACCTTTTCCTTGCCGGCGACAAATTTCAGCGCGCCCAGGAAGCAGGCGGAATAACCGGCTGCGAAAAGCTGCTCAGGATTGGTGCCACGGGCGCCATCGCCGCCCAGCTCCTTCGGAACGGTCAGCGTCACGTCGAGAACGCCGTCTTCCGACTTGGCGTTGCCGGCGCGGCCACCGGTGGCGGATGCTTTGGTCGTGTAGAGAATGGGCATGACATTTACTCCTTCGGGTTGGTGTTAGGCATCTTATAACGCACAATTAAATTGTGCGCAATATAGTTTTGCACATTGAATGAAATTTTGTTTTTTGCGATAATTTTCACGAAATTTCGCCGCGCATCCATGCGGCAGGAACCGAAAGCGGGGGCTGATTGTTCCCTTCCCGGTTGATTTTGGAGCAGGAAAATGGACGCAGAGGGCGACGAGAAGAAGATGGAAAGCCTGTTGAGGCTGGACCAGCAGATATGTTTTGCCCTTTATGGCGCGGCACACGCCTTCACGCGCGCCTATAAGCCGCTGCTCGACCCGATCGGGCTGACCTATCCGCAATATCTTGTCATGATGGCGCTATGGGAAAAAGAGACATCCACCGTCAAGGCGCTCGGCGAAATGCTGGGCCTCGATTCGGGCACGCTGTCGCCGCTGCTGAAAAGGCTCGAACATGCGGGCCTGATTACCCGCAAGCGCGGCACGGTGGATGAGCGGCAGGTGCTGGTGGCCCTGACGCCGAAGGGCGCAAACCTCAAAAAAGAGGGCGTGAAGATCATGGCTGCGATCGGCAGCGCCACCGGCTGCGGGCTGGAAGAGCTGGTGCAGATTCGTGACCGGGTGAATGCGCTGAAGGACAGTCTCAGCCGGCCCTAACCCTCCGGCAAGTCACAAGGGCTGATAATCTTTCTTCCGTCATGCTCGGGCCTGTCCCGAGCATCTGCAACGTATTGATTTAGTGTGACGTGATTAGATCCTCGGGACGAGCCCGAGGATGACGTCGAGTATGGGGACAGGTTTTCCTTAAATTAAAGGCGGCACAGGGCCGCCTTTTTATGCGAAGGAGGCTCGGCTTACTGCCAGACCACCACACGCGCCTTCTGCGGCACGCGGTCGTAAAGATCGATGACGTCCTGGTTCATCAGGCGCACGCAGCCGGAAGAGACGGCCTTGCCGATGGAGTTCCATTCCGGCGAACCGTGCAGACGGTAGAGCGTGTCCTTGCCGTTCTGGAAGATATAAAGGGCGCGTGCGCCGAGCGGGTTCTTCAGGCCCGGCGGCATGCCGCCGTTCTTGGAGGAATATTTGACCAGTTCCGGCTGGCGAGCGACCATTTCGTCCGGCGGGGTCCATTTCGGCCACTTCTGACGCCACTGGATGACGCCCTCGCCCGACCAGGCGAAACCTTCGCGGCCAATGCCGACGCCGTAACGCATGGCGCTGCCGCCCTGCTCCACGACATAAAGAAAGCGCGAACGCGTATCGACAACCACGGTGCCGGGACGTTCGCCGGTCGGGTCGACAACCCGCTGGCGGTAATAACGGCGGTCGATTTTCTGATAGGGGACGGCGGGAATGACGTAACCGCCATCCTCAACCGAGCCGTACATGACGGCCAGTTCCGCATCGCTGACGCCCGGCGAAAACATCTGCCGGAAATCGCTGCCGATGGCGCTTGCCTGCTGGCGAATGGCTTCCCCCGTGCCCGACGAAGCGCAGCCTGCGAGAAGCGAAGCGGAGGAGATGCCGAGAAGGGAAAGGAAGGTGCGTCTGGAAAGATCTGTGTCGGTGCTTGTCATAAGGCCGGTTTGTCCCACATTTCGAACGGCTATATCGCCGTTGTACGTCATTTGTTCCGTGTCATGCGTATTGCGAAAATAGTTAACCGACCGCTAAAAGCCAGTCACAAGGCGCTGGCGGAATGGGTCCAATATCTCTTTCTTTTAGAACGTGTTCAGATAACCACAATCTGCGCCCCTTGCGGCACACGCTCGTAGAGATCGATCACATCCTGATTGAGCATGCGCACGCAGCCGGAGGACGTCGCCTTGCCGACGGATTGCCAGTCCGGCGTGCCATGCACGCGGTAAAGCGTGTCCTTGCCATCCTTGAAGATATAAAGCGCACGCGCCCCGAGCGGGTTGTTGAGACCGGGCGTCATGCCGCCATTGGCGGCGGAGATGGAGGCGAGTTCCGGCTGACGCTTGACCATTTCATCGGGCGGCGTCCAGCGCGGCCATTTCGCCTTCCACTGGATCTTGCCGCGGCCCGACCAGGCATAACCGTCACGCCCCAGCCCAACGCCGTAACGGATCGCCTTGCCGCCGGACTGCACGAGATAGAGAAAATGCTGTCTGGTATCGACGATAATGGTGCCGGGGGCTTCCGCCGTCTGGTAGCTCACTTCCTGCCTGAGATAACGCGGATCGATGCGGCCATAGGGAATGGCCGGCAGCGAGCGGTCCTCATCGCGGATCGGGCCATACATGACCCGGTGCAGCGGATTGGAGACAGGCAGGCCATAGGCCATCGCCTGGCCCTGCGGCTGCTGCGCGTTAGAACCCTGCACCTGCGGGGCTTGCAGCCCCTGCCCGCGCACCGGCGGACCGTATTCCTGATGGAAGCGGGTTCTGAACAAATCCGGCGGGCGCGTTGAAAGCTGGCCCGGCTGCGGCGGCAGTTCCGGCTGGCGATTGGAACTGACGGAGTTGAAATTGAATACCGGCGCCGTTTCCCTGACGAAAACATCCGGGTCCATCCGGGTCGTATCCGTCACGAAAAGGCAGCCGCTCATGAGAGGCAGCAGGGCAAGCCCCGCCAGAGAGGCCGCCCGGCGACCGTTTTTCAAAAGGAGTGCTATCATCTGAACCGCTTCATGGAATCCAATCTGCCGGCATGATGAACCGTGCGGCTGGCGCGAAGCTGGCGTCGGTTTTTCAAAAAAAATCGAAAAACCGCATTTTTGCTCTTGAAGCTCTAGTTGCTAGAGGTGCCAGATTGGCTGTCGACTGGAATTCAGGAGCGGAAACCATGAATATTTCGACAGGCATAAACATCAAGGGCAAAGACGACGAGCAACTGACCTTCTCCGTTGGCGGCATGGATTGCGGCAGCTGCGCGGCGAAAATCGAAACCGCGCTTTCCCGCCTGCCGGGCGTTGCCGACGTCAAGGTTTCCGTTGCGCGCGAAAGGCTGAACCTTTCGCTGGCCGAAAGCAAAACCTCGGTGGAAAAAATCGAAGACACGCTGCGCAAGCTCGGATTCAAACCGGCCCTGCTGCCGCAGGAAAAGACCGCGCGAGAAAAAGCCGCAGATCACAATCACGATCATGACCACGGATCATGCGGCGGCCATCACCACGACCACGATCATTCAGATCATGACCATTCGGGGCATGACCATTCCGCGCACGATCACGCGTCCTGCGGCGGGCATGATCATGACCACTCCAAGCATGACCATTCTGGTCACGATCATTCCAGCCACGACCACGCAAAACATTCACATAGTTCCGCACCCGTGGTTGCAGCCCAGAGCGCGGAAGTGGGACATGCCCATGGTGCGGATGAAAAAGGCGCTTGGTGGCGCACCGCAAAGGCGCGCAACACCTTCACCGGCACCGTTCTGGTCGCCATCGCCTATGCGGCGGAACTGAGCTTCCCGGCATGGGGCGGTTACGCCTTCATCATCGCCACGCTGGTCACGCTCTTCCCCATCGCGAAGAACGCCTTCAACGCCGCCCGTTTCGGCGCGATCTTCACCATCGAAATGCTGATGACGATTGCCGCCATCGGCGCGATCATCATCGGCGAGGCGGAAGAGGCGGCCATCGTCGTGTTGCTCTTCTCCGTCGGCGAATTGCTGGAAGGCTTCGCGGCTGCCCGCGCCCGCTCGGGCATCAAGGCGCTCGGTTCGCTGCTGCCGAAAACGGCTCTGGTGGAGGAAAACGGCGCGCTGCGGCAGGTCGCGGCCGATCAGGTGCGCATCGGCCAGGTGGTCGTGGCGCGTCCCGGCGACCGCATCGCCGCCGATGGCGTTGTCATGGAAGGCCAGTCCAGCGTCGACGAATCGCCGATGACCGGCGAGAGCATTCCCGTCGCCAAGGAAAAGGGCGCACGCGTCTTTGCCGGCTCGATCAACCATGACGGCTCGCTGCGCATCCGCGTCGACCGCGCGCCGGAAGACAACACCATTGCCCGCATCATCACGCTTGTCGAGGAAGCGCAGGATGCGCGTGCCCCGACCGAGCGCTTCATCCAGAGCTTCTCGCGTTATTACATGCCGCTGATCGTGGCGATCTCGGTGCTGACCATCATCGTGCCGCCGCTTGTCGGCCTCGGCGACTGGGATACCTGGATTTATCGCGGTCTCGCTTTGCTGCTGATCGGTTGCCCCTGCGCGCTGGTCATCTCGGTTCCAGCGGCCATCGCCTCCAGCCTTTCGGCCGCGGCACGCCACGGCATGCTGGTGAAGGGCGGCGCGGTCATCGAAATGCTGGCGCGCACCGAAACCGTCGCCTTCGACAAGACCGGCACGCTAACGCTCGGCGAACCTGTCGTGACAGACGTGGTGGCGCTGAACGGCAACGAGGCCGAGCTGATTGCGCAAGCCGCAACCATCGAGCACGAATCGAGCCATCCGCTCGCCCGCGCCATCGTCAATCATGCCGAAAAGCTGGGCGTGAAGCCCCTGCCCGGCTCCAACATCAAGGCGATTTCCGGTCGCGGCATGCAGGGAAATGTCGGCGGGAAAGACCTCTTCATCGGCGCACCGCGCTTTGCAACGGAAGTCGGCACCCTCTCGAAGGAACTGGCCGATCGCATTTCCGCAATGGAAAGCGAAGGCAAGACGGTGGCTGTCGTGATAGTCGGCGGGGCGGCAAGCGGCCTCTTCGCCATGCGCGATGAGCCGCGCAAGGATGCGGCCGAAGGCGTGAAAGCGCTGAAGGAAATGGGCATTTCCTCGCTGATGCTGTCGGGCGACAATGCCCGCACGGCGCGCGCCATTGGCAACAAGCTGGGCCTTGAGGCGCGCGGTGAACTGCTGCCGCAGAACAAGGTCGAAGAAATCCGCAAGCTTGCCGAAAAGAAGACCGTGGTGATGGTGGGTGACGGCATCAACGATGCGCCGGCCCTTGCGGCGGCCAGCGTCGGCGTCGCCATCGGTTCCGGAACAGACGTGGCGATGGAAGCGGCGGATGCGGCGCTGATGCGCAACAATGTCGGCGACGCCGCCCGCCTGATCGGCCTGTCGCGCGCCACTATGCTGAATATCCGCCAGAACGTGACCATCGCGCTCGGCCTGAAGGCGGTCTTCCTTGTCACCACCGTCACCGGCGTTTCTGGCCTGTGGCTCGCCGTTTTCGCCGATACCGGCGCGACGGTTCTGGTGACCGCCAACGCCATGCGGCTGCTCGGCTATTTCAACCGCAACAAGGGCTGACATTCCATTTGCGTGAAAGACGGCCGGGTCTCGTCAATCGAGGCCCGGCCGTCTCATTTACGGCATATTGACAAACTAATTGCGTCCAATAAATACCGCGTACCGCCGTTTCCACGCGCGTGACAATCGATTCCACGCGCAGGAGCGCTGAACTTGGCAAAGCATGGCTATAACCGCATCGCGTACCGCGCGATCAAGATCGGTGGGAACATCGCCAAGGTCATCTTTTCCATCGATTTGTTCATCCGGCCCGGCAGAAGAAAAACGCTTCCGCAGTATCAGCCTGCCAGACGCAGCCCGAAATTGGAAAAGGCCATTCCCCGCATCATCTGGCAGACGAATTACTCCAACCGGGTAACGACGCCGATCTATGCGAATTTCCTGTTCAACCGTTGGCTGACGCCGGAATTCGAATATCGCTACCATGATGACGAAGCGTGCCAGGCCTATATCGACCGGCATTTTCCCGGACGTTACGCCGACGCCTTCCGTCGCCTGCAGGTGGGCGCTGCCAAGGCGGATTTCTGGCGTATTCTGGTGCTGCTGCAGGAAGGCGGCATCTATCTCGATATCGATTCCAATTTTGCGGCCCGCCCCGAGGATGTGATCGGCCCGCAGGAAGAGGCCGTTTTCATCGCCATGAAAAGCGGCGAGATCACGAATTACTTCATGGCCTCCAGGCCCGGCCACCCGGCGCTCAGGCTGATGGCCGACCGTATTTCCCAGAATATCGAAGACGGAACGCTCGCCAGTGTCTACGACATGACCGGCCCGACGGTGGTGCATGCCGTCGTCAAGGAACTGGGGCTTCCGGTCCGCAATTACCGCGAAATGTGCACCCAGGGGCAGTTCACCAACAAGCGCGCCCAATATGCCGACAAAAAAGACGGCGCATGGTGGGCGGAGCAGGCCAAGACGTCCATCGTCAAGAACTAGGGCATCTCCGGCAAACGTGCGAAGCGGTTTGGCCGGACGTGCTCCTGGACCTCACGCATCCCTAAAACAGCGGCACAGTTCGCATTTCAGACGAAGGCGTTGAAAAGGCGGATGCTCTCCTCCACCGCATGCGGCACCACGCCAATATGGGTGCCGGGCAACAGCTTCTTGTCGACCTTGAAGCCGGATGTCAGGGCGCGATCCACGAAAAGCTGGTGATCGGCATCGAAAGGCCGTTCCTCCGTGCCGCGCAGAAGCAGTGCCGGACATTTGAGGCTGGGTCCGAAGCAGACGGAGGAGCGCATGATGAATTCGCGCTCGTCGGTCTCGTCGAAGCAGATCTCGTCGCTATAGCGGTTGAAATAACGCCAGGAATTGACGCCGGCGGAGATGGGTGCCGCGGCGCGGAACCTGCGGCTCATGGCGGCCAGAAGCGTCAGCGTGCCGCCGTTGGAATGGCCGGCGATGAAGAAGCGGTTTCTGTCGATGCCGGGAAGGTTTTCCAGATAGGTGGCCGCCGCCAGCGCATCCGCCGTTTCGTCGTAGAAACCGGAATAATTGCCGCTCTGGCCGTTTTCACCACGGAACGACGGCAGAAGCACGACATAGCCCGCTTCCCAATAGGGCTTCATCAGCGCCCAATGGCCGTCTCCGGTGGCGTTGCCGCCATGAAGAAAAAGTACGGCGGGCTTCAGCGTTTTTGACGGCTGGTAATGGGAGAGCCAGGCGACAAGTTCGATGGACCCATCCGGCCCGCCGGGATAGGTGACACGTTCCGCCCCGGGCGGCGTGCCGAGCGCCGAGGATTTTTCCGGTGCAGCCATTTTTCGCAAGAGATGGGTGTGGAACCGTTTGCGCGCCTCCGCATAATCCTGCCGTTCCAGCGGCAACACTTCGGGCGCGGCAATGCCCGCTTTCGCACGGAGCGGCAAAAATGCAGCCGCTGACAGCCCCATGGCGCCGGCCAGAAGGCTTCGCCGCGTCAAGCTCGGCAAGATGGTGCCGCTCTCTTCCTGTCCGAAGGCTGAGGAAAGAAAGCGTTTGTCTGCCATATGGTCACCTGAAGGGATGGTTGTAACAGCAGTTCAACACTGCGGCGGGAGGCTGTCCAATCACGGATTCGCGAATGACAACAATATATTCGCAGCCATCATGGCAATTTCTGGACAGTGTCTTTCCCGTTCCCGCGCCTGTCACGGAGGATAAGGGGCGGCCAGGGCACCCTACACCTCTACAGCATCGATCATCGCCACCAGCGTCGAAAGCCTGTCCGCCTCCGCCGGCAGCTTGTCGGCACGCAGCCGCGCAATGCGCGGGAAGCGCATGGCGACGCCGGATTTGTGGCGGGTGGAACGGTTGATGCCCTCGAAGGCCACCTCCAGCACGAAGCCGAAATCCGGCGTGGCGCGCACCGCCCGTACTGGGCCGAAACGCTCGACCGTGTTGTCGCGCACGAACTTGTCCAGCACCTCCAGCTCCGCATCGGTGAAGCCGAAATAGGCCTTTCCGACAGGCACCAGCTGTTCGCCATCCTCGCCTTCCGCCCAGACGCCGAAGGTGAAATCGGAATAATAGCTAGAGCGCTTGCCGTGGCCGCGCTGCGCATACATCATCACGGCGTCGATATTATAGGGATCGCGTTTCCACTTGAACCATGGGCCCTTGGCGCGGCCGGCCTGATAGGCGCTGTCGCGACGCTTGATCATCACGCCCTCGATCACCGGATCGGGCGGGGCGGCGCGCAGCGTGTCGAGTTCCTGCCAGCTGGAAAAGCCGATCAGCGGCGAGAGGTCGAAACGATCATGCGGCGCGTGCTCGATAATATCCGACAGGCGGCCGCGACGCTCCAGATAAGTCTGCGCGCGAATATCGCTCTCGCCCTCGAACAGCAAGTCATAGGCGCGGATGAAGGCTGGATAATCATCCAGCATCTTCGCTGTGACCGACTTGCGGTTCAGCCGCTGCTGCAGGTCGGAAAAGGTGCGGGTGAGATTGTTGGAGCGCGCTGTGCCGCCGATCAGCAACTCGCCATCCATCACGCCTTCGAAATCTATCGCCTCCAGAACATCGGGAAAGGCGCCGGAAATATCGTCGCCGGAGCGGGAGTAGAGTTTTCGCGTGGCGCCTGCGCGGGACAATTGCACGCGAATGCCGTCCCATTTCCATTCGGCGGCGTAGTCGGCCGGGTCCAATGCATCGAGGTCGCCATCCGCCACCGGCGTTGCCAGCATCACCGAGTGGAAGATGGCGGGCGTCGCCAGCACCGGCCGCTCCGCCCTGCCCTCAAGCCAGGCGAAAAGCGGCGTATAGGGCGGCGTCAGCCCGTGCCAGAGGGTCTCGATTTCGGTGATGTCTTTCCCGGCAAAATCCGCCAGCGCCTGCCGTGCCAGCCGCGCCGAAACGCCGATGCGCAGGCTGCCGGTGGCGAGTTTGAGGAAAGCGAAACGCGAGGATGTATCGAGCCGGTCGAGCAGATCGCGCACCGCGCTGCGCACCTCCGTGCGGCCGAGCGAATTCATCAGGGTGACGACGTCGCCGAGGCGCGGGTCCTGCGCCTCGGAATCATCCGCTCCGCCGATATTGCCCCAGACCAGCGATATGGTCTCGGCAAGATCGCCGACATAATCATAGGAATAGCGAAAGAGCACCTCGTCCATCCGCTCCAGCACCAGCTCGCGCAGCAGGGCGGGTTTGACGCTTTTGAGGTCCAGCGTGCCGGCAATCGCCGCAAGCCCGTAACCCCGGTCGGGATCGGGCGTATCGCGGAAATAATCGGTCAGCAGCTTCAGCTTGCCGTTGCGCGAGGGGGTGAGAACGAGGCGGTCGAGCAGCGTGGCGAAGGCTTTCATTTCAATCCCCCTCATCCTCGTAACCGACAAGATGCAGCGGCTTGGCGGCAATGCCCTGCAACTCGCACCAGCGCACCAACGCCTCCTCACGGCCATGGGTGACCCAGACGGCCTGCGGGGAAATTTCCCTGATCGTCTCCAGAAGTTCCGGCCAGTCGCAATGGTCGGAGATCACCAGCGGCAGTTCCACACCGCCCTGTTTGGCGCGTTGCCGCACCATCATCCAGCCGGAGGCGAAAGCGATGAGCGGTTCGTTGAAGCGCCGCGCCCAACGTTCCTGAAAAGCCGATGGCGGACCGACGACAATCGCGCCCTTGAAGGCGGAAGGATCGCTTTTTTCGAGCGTTGCGGGGCGCAGATCGCCGAGATCGATGCCCTGCGAGACGTAATAATCGCAAAGCCGCGCCAGCGCGCCGTGAATATAGATGGGATCGGAATAACCGTTGTCCCGCAAAAGCCGGATGACGCGCTGTGCCTTGCCGAGCGAATAGGCCCCGACAAGATGGGTTCGTTCGGGAAACTGTTTTATGGAGGTGAGCAGCTTGCCGATTTCCACGCGCGGCAGCGGATGGTGAAACACCGGCAGGCCGAAGGTGGCCTCGGTGATGAAGACATCACAGGGAACGGTCTCGAAGGGCGCGCAGGTGGGGTCGACGCCGCGCTTGTAATCGCCGGATGCGACGATGCGCAGGCCGTTCATTTCCACCGAGATTTGCGCCGAACCCAGCACATGGCCGGCGGGATGGAAACCGGCGGTGACGCCGTTCACCTCCACCGTCTCGCCGAATGCCACCGCCTGCTCGCTGCCGCAGAAATCCTCACCATAACGGATACGCATGATATCCAGCGTCTGGCGCGTGGCCAGCACCGCGCCATGGCCGGCGCGGGCGTGATCGGAATGGCCATGGGTGATGAGCGCCCGCGCCACCGGGCGCACGGGATCGATATAAAAATCGCCCGCCGGGCAATAAAGGCCCTTGGGCGTGGAATTCAGGAGCTGTTCCGGCTTCATATTCATTGAGATAGGGCCGCCCGCGCGAATGTAAAGTGCTGCGAGCATAACGCGGAACGGGCGTTAAATTTCCAGTGTCGGTGTTTTTGTTTTACGGGACCCATGGTGGTGAGACGCATTGCACGGCCCCTCCTTTCCCTCATTCCTGTGCTCGTCACAGGAATCCAGCCAACGCGCGTCCGCGCGGTGGGAAGAGTCTTTTCAGCCCAAGGACTTGGGCTGGCTGGATCCCTGTGACAAGCACAGGGATGGGGGTATGGTGAGCAACGTGAACAAGGTGCGTCAATCCCATCGCACCGTCTTAGGTGACAGCTCTTACTCCCCCGCCCATTCGGCCGGCTTCGCCTGCACTGCCGCCGGCAACCGCACCGGTTTCAGCATCAGCGCCGCCGCAAGGCCGATGGCGGCGGTTGCGGCCGCAACGAAGAAGAGCGGCGTAAACGCATCCGAATAGAGCGAGGCGACGGCGGCCTGCGAGGCGGCGGGGAGTTCGGAGAGCATTTTCGGCGTCAGTTCTTCGATCTTGCCGACGCCGGGAATATCCACCGCCACGCCCTTGAGGCTCGACGATACGATGGCGCCATAGACCGAAATGGCAATGGCAGCGCCACCCATGCGGGTCAGCGTCACCGCGCCGCTCGCCGCACCGATATCCGCCTTGGGTGCCGAATTCTGCACGCCGATGATCGGCGCCTGCTGACCGAGTCCGACGGCAAAGCCTTGTGCCAACATAAGGACCGCAATCACCCAAAGCGGCGTTCCGGCATGCATCTGCGTGAACAGCAGCATGGCGACGAGGTTGATGGAGAGACCCGCCACCGAGAAGGGCTTGTAGACGCCGGTGATCGAAATCAGCCGTCCCGCCGAAAGCGAGCCCATGACGATGCCGCCGGTGACGGCGATGAAGAACAGGCCGGCATGGGAGGGCGAAAGCCCGGTCGTGGTCTGCAGGAACAGGGCATAATAATTGACCATGCCGATACCGATGCCGCCGCTGGTCAGCGACACGATCATCAACAGCGGAAAGGTGCTGTCCTTGAAGAGACGCAGCGGCACGACGGGTTCCGGTGCGCGGCGTTCCACCTGCACCCACAGGAAAGCGGCGATGACGGCGAAAGCGATGATGCCGAGGCTGGGGCCTGCGATCAGCGAGCCGAACAATTCGCTGCTGTCAGCCCAGAAGACCACGCTGGCAATGGTGGCCGCCAAGAGGACCGCACCGAGATAATCGATCTTCGGCTGGCGAGCCGGGCGGCGATAGGGCAGCATCAACGCCAGCCCTGCAATGACGATAATGCCGAGCGGCAGGTTGATGAGGAAGATCGACCGCCAGCCGAACAGGTCGCTCATCGTGCCGCCGAGGATCGGGCCGACGCTGCCTGACGCCATGATGGTGAGGCTGGAGTAGCTCTGGTAGCGGGCGCGTTCGCGCGGTTCGAACAGATCCGCATTGACGGAGAAGATCGACACCATGATGCCGCCGCCGCCAAGGCCCTGCAGAACGCGGGCGGCAATCAGCGAATCCATCGACCATGCCAGCCCGCAGGCGAGCGAACCGAGCGTGAAGATGACGACCGCCGCGATCATCACATATTTGCGGCCGAACAGATCGCCGAGCTTGCCATAAACGGGCATGACCGCGCTGGTGGCCAGAAGATAGGCCGAGCCGATCCAGCCGAAACGCTCCAGCGCGCCGAACTCGCCGACGATGGTGGGCAGTGCTGTCGATACGATCTGGTTATCGAGGGTCGCCATGAACATGGCCAGCATCAGGAACAGAAAGACGATGAGCCTGCGCCGATGATCCGACACAAGCGGCGCCACGGGGGCGGTGGACATATCCATGAAAAATCTCGTTGGCTTCCGGCGGTTTTGCTGCGACAATTTGTGTGCTATCAGCATATATATGTCAATGGCAAGTTTTTGACATCTGTGCTATTGCCGCTAAATGTGATCGGAAAACAGCATCGAAAGGGACGATGAAGCGTGGCGACTGAGGAAAACTGGAACGAGGATCTGCCCGAGGACATCAAGCGGATCGGCAATACGATGACGCGCATGCGCATCATGATCGGCCGCCGCATCATCGGCCGCATGGCGCTTGCCAAGCTCGCTCCGGGTCTCGAACTTTCCCATATCGACGTTCTCGATATTCTGCGCCGCGCGGAAGGCGATGTTACCGTGGGTGCGATTGCCGAGGGCATGCGCATCGACCCTTCCCGCGGTAGCCGGGTGGTGGCGGACATGGTCGGGCGCGGCCTGCTGAAACGCGGCGTTTCCCAGGAGGACGGCCGCCGCAGCATTGTCGAGATCACACCGCTCGGCACGAGTCTTTTGCAGGAAATGCGCCGGACCAAGATGAGCGTCATCGAGGACGTGATGGATGGATGGCCGGCGGAGGATGTGGAGACATTCGCCCGCCTGTTCGAACGTTTCATCGACCGTTTCGAATATCGCCTGTCGCCGGATACGGACTTCTTCACGGATCAGAAAAAATCATCGCTGCCCCGGCGATCTGCAACTTCACTTTAAAACGACGAAACCGTAACGTGCCGCGCATCGAACTGGTCAAGGGGTAATTTCGATGTTGACGATCTACGGTGTCTACCGTTCCCGTGCCACGCGCACGCTGTGGCTTGCAGGTGAACTGGGCATAGAATTCAAGCATGTGCCCGTGATACAGGCCCGCCGCCTTGCCGACCCGCTGGCTGCGGATGCGCCGCTCAACACGCTGTCTCCCGCCTTTCTCGCCGTCAACCCGATGGGCACCATTCCCTGCATTGAGGATGACGGCATGGTGCTTTACGAATCCATGGCCATCAATCTTTATCTCGCCCGCAAATATGGCGGACCGCTCGCCCCCATCGACCTGAAGGAAGATGCGGCGATGCTGCAATGGTCCTTCTTTGCCGCCACTGAAGTCGAAACCAATTCGCTGAAGATTTCCTCCGCCATCGCCGAAGGCCTTTCGGAAAGCGATAGCGGCAAGGCCGTGATCGATGTCGCCGCCCGGCTGCTGAAGCGCCCCTTCCGGGTGCTGGAGCAGCATCTTTCCAGCCACGACTATCTGGTGGGCGACCGTTTCACCGTCGCCGATCTCAACGCGGCGGAAATCGTTCGTTACGCGCAGGGCCACAAGCCGCTGTTCGACGCCCATCCGGCGCTGAAAGCCTGGCTGGATCGCTGCCAGGCCCGCACGGCGTTCAAGACGATGTGGGATACGCGTGCGGCCGAGGCGGCCTGAGCGGTTAAGCTCCTTACCCCTCCGTCATGCCGGACCTGATCCGGCATGACGGAAATACTGAGCCTCTCAGCCCCTCTCTCCCGCCAGCGCCCGCTGCACCGCCGGGCGGTCGTTCATGCGGCGGAAGTGGTCGTGCACTTTCGGGAAGCGGGCAATATCCACCCCATCGCTTTCCAGCCAGCCGGACATGACGAAAAGATAGGGATCGGCAACGGAATAGGCGGTGCCAAGAACCCATGGGCCGTGCAGCATGCCGTGCTCGATCAGTTCGAAGCACTCGCCCATGGTCTGCGGCACCTTGGCTTTCATATCGGCCAGCGAACTATTCTCATTCGCCCAGCGGCTGCCGCGCCGGCCATGCGCGTGGGCGACATGCACGGTGGAGGAAATGAAGGCGTTGAAGGACTGCATCAGCGCGAATTCGAAGGGATCGTCGAGCGGTGCGAGCTTCTTTTCCGGCGCCATCTGGGCGATGAAGGCGAGGATGGCGGGCGTCTCCGTCAGCACGCCGCTTGCCGTGGCCAGCGCCGGCACGCGACCCTTGGGATTAATCTTTAAAAATGCCTCGGAGCGTTGCTCGCCCTCCGCGAAATTGACGCGATGGGCCTTGTAAGGCAGGCCGGATTCCTCAAGCACGATATGGCTGGCGCGGGAGCAGGAACCGGGGGAAAAGAACAGTGTGAACATGGATATGCGACCTCCAAAGCAATGAAGCGCCCGTTTTTTCCTCATGCGAACGCCGCCCCTCGGCGGCCATGGGATGGCCGTCACACGCAGGGCAGGTCATCATCGTGCCCGCAACCGGCCGCGTCAAAGGTTATTTAAAGCCCGACAACTCTGACATCGCCGACATGGATGCCGTTCCAGTTGCGCATCTGCCGGTTCGCCATGCCGCTCAAAGCCTGCTGCTCGGCGCTGCCTTCATCGAAATAGCGGGCCAGCAGTGCCGAAACCATGGCTTCCGCCGCACGCGTCGTGCCGTCTTCGCATTTAACCGCCATGGCAATGCCCTTTTCCGGCAGGGCGGCGACAAAAACGCCCTCCGCGCCGGTCTTTGCGAAGATTTTTCCCGGCGCGATCTGCATCAGTTTCGTGCAGGCGCGGCCGGTGCCCGCCACGTAAAAGGGCTCCGCCATGCAGGCCTCGATGAGACGGCGCGAGGCTTTCGCACGGCCCGCTTCCAGCCCCCTGCCCGTCGCCATTTTCGCGAAACCATGCGCCAGCCCTTTGAGCGGAACGGCATAGGTGGGGATGGAGCAGCCATCCACGCCGCAATTGTCCTGGCCGAGTGTCGCACCCGTCAGGCTTGCCATCGTGGCGCGGATTTCCCGCTGCAGCGGGTGATCGTAACCGACATAGCCCTTAGGGTCAGTGCCGGTGTGGCAGCAGGCGCAGATGAAGCCCGAATGTTTGCCGGAACAATTATTGTGAAGCGCCGTCGGCTTTTCCAGCGTGCGGGCCTGATGGATGATGGTTTTCTGGTCGGAAGACCAGTGCGCGCCGCATTCCAGCGTATCGGCATCCCTGCCGGCTTTTGCCAGCATCGAAGCGGCGAGCTCCACATGCGCGTCCTCGCCGGAATGGGAGGAACAGGCAAGCGCCAGTTCGCGGTTGCCGAAGCCGTAGGCATCCGCAGCACCGCTTTCCACCAGCGGCAGCGCCTGCATGGCCTTGCAGGCGGAACGCGGGAAGATGCCGCGCTCGATATCTCCAGCCGAAAACAGCACGCCGCCATCGCCATCCACCACCACGGCAAGGCCCTGATGGCGGCTTTCCACGAAGTTGCCGCGGGTGACTTCGACGGTAACGGAATTGTTCATTTTCGCAGCCTCAAAAAATTCTGATTTCATGTGGTTGATACCGCAATTGATTTTTCGATGCACGGGGCTGTTCGTGAAATTTGCAAAACGTCTGCTGCTGGCGATTGCCGTTATCTATCTGCTTCCCGCGCTGGCATCGGCCGGGCTGTGGGCCATGAAGGACCATCCGCGCGGCTGGAACGCCGCAAGATGGTCGTCCTCCGGCATGCTGCCGGCAGCGTCCAGCAACGGCGAGGCCGCCGTTTACGTCTTTTCCGCCATGACAGGCGGTTTCAAGGGCTCCGTCGCCAGTCACGCCTGGGTCGTGCTGAAAAAGCCCGGCGCTGCGAGCTATGACCGTTACGACAAGGTGGGCTGGGGCACGCCGATCCGCCACAATGGTTATGCGGCGGATGCCTACTGGTATTCCAACATGCCGCGCCAGGTGGTGGCCATTCATGGCGCGGAGGCGGAAAAGCTGATTCCGAAGATCGAAAAGGCGATTGCCGATTACCCCTATGGCCGGCCGGGCGGCTATCGCATTTATCCCGGCCCAAACTCCAACACCTTCGTTGCCCATGTGCTGCGCAGCGTGCCGGAACTCGGCGTCGTGCTGCCGCCGGATGCCGTCGGTCGCGATTATCTGCCGGACGGCGCGTTTTATCACATCGCCGATGACTGGAAGGATGCAAGCGTTTCGCTCGGCGGCCTGTTCGGCATTTCGGCGGGTGCGCGCAGTGGTTTCGAGATCAATTTTCTCGGTCTTGTCGCCGGCATCGATTTCAGCCGGCCGGGCGTGAAGATACCGGGGCTCGGTTATTTCGGCGTGGCGGGCATCCGGGCATAAACGGTTAGGTTTCGCTGGCCTGAGCGGCGCGCCGGGCGCGGATGCTCTGGGCGATGAAGACCCGCGACAGGCCATGATAAAGCGGCTCGCGGGAGAAAAGCCGCGACGTCAGATATCCGAGCATCGATGCGGCCATGATGGGCATGACGCCTTCATGATTGCCGGTCATTTCAAGGATGATGACAAAGGCCGTCATCGGCGCCTGCACCACGCCCGCAAAATAACCCGCCATGCCGACGATGGCGCCAAGGCCGATGCTGGTGCCGAGCAGGGTGGCCATGGTGCTGCCGAAGCCCGCGCCTACCGACAAAGACGGTGCGAAGATGCCGCCCGGAATGCCCGACATCATGGCAAGAAAAGTCGCTGCCAGTTTTTCGATGAAGAAGAATGCCGGCGCAGCTTCGCCCTCGATTGCCGCGCGCGCCTGTTCGTAACCGGTTCCGAAGGTCGCGCCGCCCGTTGCGATGCCGAGGACGGCGGAAGCAAGGCCGC
Organism: Agrobacterium sp. 22-226-1; assembly: GCF_053522345.1. NCBI lineage: Bacteria > Pseudomonadati > Pseudomonadota > Alphaproteobacteria > Hyphomicrobiales > Rhizobiaceae > Agrobacterium > Agrobacterium sp. 22-226-1. The sequence goes on along the minus strand of NZ_JBNWCP010000014.1, from coordinate 32,332 downwards.
AGGCGGCGGCGACCGCCAGCATCCGCTTCAGCGGCATGGCCTGCGCAAAGCGCCGGATGCGGGCGGAAAGACGCAAGGCGCCTGCGCTGAACAGCGCGCCGCACGCGCCGCCGCCAATGCCGCAGACCAGAACCAGCAGCCAGTCCATGGCCGTTTTCGCCATCACCGAACTGGTGCCGAAATAGGTATAGCTGCCGACCAGCGCCAGCGAAGCGAGGCCCGACAGGATGACGGCGGTGAGGACGAGGCCATTGGCGCGGGATTCATAGGTCTTGCTCATTTCCTCGATGGCGAAGACGATGCCGGCGAGCGGCGTGTTGAAGGCCGCCGCGATGCCCGCCGCCGAGCCAGCGAGAATGAGGCCCTTCGCCTGCGCCATGCCGCCCCAGCGGGCGGCCTGCAGCATGATCGAGGCGCCAACCTGAACGGTTGGGCCCTCACGGCCGATGGAGGCACCGGAGAGCAGGCCGACGACGGTCAACACCACCTTGCCGAAAGCGAGTTTCAGCGACAGAAGCCGCGAACGGTCCGCATCTTCCCGCAGGTGCCGCGCAGCGATGGCCTGCGGAATGCCGCTGCCGCCGGCATTGGGAAAAACCGTGATCGCGAGCCAGGCGCAGAGCGTGAAGCCGAGCGGCGTGATGATGAGCGGCAGCAGAAACGCCCATTCGCCCGATGAGGTCGCCGCAAAGAAAAGATGCTGGGCTCGATCCGCCGCCCACGCAAACCCGACGCTGATAAGGCCGACCGCAATCGCGCCAATCCAGAAAACCGCCCTCGGCCTCCACACCCGCCACGAACCCCACACGACACGGGAACGGCGGAGCATCTTCAGCTTTTTGTAGTCGACGGGCATGGCGGTCCAGATCGGTAATTTTGATGGTCGTCATCAGGCGGGAAGCCCGTTTATCCGCCTCTCGGGCGGGGATTGCAAGGTTTTGCATTTGACAGGTTGCCCCTATCGGCGCATTCTACGCATCGCAATTGCAACGCATGGAGACGCAATATGAAAACGGCGACATTGCCTTCGCTGCGGGTAACGGCGGATTTTCGCGAGGCTGCCGAAAGCGTGCTGAAGGACGGCGAGACGCTCTCTTCCTTCGTTGAAGAGTCCGTGCGCAGGCAGGTGCAAATCCGTAAATCGCAGGCGGAGTTCATTGCGCGCGGGCTGGCCTCGCTCGAAGAATCCAAACGGACGGGGATTTTTTATTCGGCCGAAGAGGTGCATGCGGAATTGCGGGCGATGCTCGCCGCCAAGAAAGCTGAGCGTGGCGAGTGACCTTCAATCTCCGGTACACGATTGCAGCCCGAGCGGACATAACCCGGCTATATGATTTTTTACTGGAAAAGGATTTTTTGACGGCGGAAAAAGCCGTGGACCGCATCATTTCGACGATTGAGGGACTGAGCGAGTTTCCTTTCGCAACGCGCAAGACGCCTGGGGACAACGCACTCTTACGAGAACTGATCGTTCCGTTCGGATCTTCCGGTTACATCGTCCTCATTCAAATCGAAGATGCGGAAACCGTGTCCATCCTCGCGATCCGCCACCAGCGCGAGGACGATTACCATTGATCCTCACCGGTCGCTGACGGCCGCGCGCGGGTTTACCCAAGGTTCCTGATTGGAACGCGGCAGCGGCGTTTTTCCGAGAATGTGGTCCGCCGCTTTTTCGCCGGTCATGATCGACGGGCCGTTGAGGTTGCCATAGGTCACATGCGGGAAGATCGAGCTGTCAGCCACCCGCAAGCCTTCCACGCCGATGACCCGGCATTCGGGATCGACGACGGCCATCGGGTCGTCCCTGTCGCCCATGCGGCAGGTGCCGCAGGGGTGATAGGCGCTTTCCAGATGCTCCCGCAAAAAGGTATCGATCTCCTCATCCGTCTCCACGTTTTCGCCGGGCTGGATTTCCGGCCCGCGAAAATCGTCAAAGGCTTTCTGGCTGAAGATGTCGCGCGTCAGGCGCACGCAATGGCGAAACTTCTCCCAGTCTTCCGGGTGGCTCATATAGTTGAAGCGGATGACCGGGTCGTCATGCGGATCTGCGGAACGCAATGTAACATTGCCACGCGATTTCGACAGGTTGTAACCCACATGCACCTGAAAACCATGGCTTTTCGCCGCCGCCTTGCCGTCATAGGAAATGGCGACCGGCAGGAAATGATACTGGATGTCAGGCTGCTTCAGACCGGCTGCTGAGCGCAGGAAAGCACAGGCCTCGAACTGGTTGGAAGCGCCAAGCCCGCCTTTCGACAGCAGCCATTGCGCACCCGCCACGCCCTGCCAGAACCATGGCAGCCAGGAATAAAGCGAGACCGGCTTGGTGGAGACCTGCTGAAAATAAAACTCCATATGGTCCTGAAGATTTGCGCCCACGCCCGGACGATCCGCCTTCACCTCGATGCCCATGTCTTTCAGGTGCGCGGCGGGGCCAATGCCTGAAAGCATCAGCAGTTTCGGCGAATTGAAGGAGGAGGCCGAGACGATGACCTCGCGATTGGCCGTGATGGTTTCCACCACGCCCTTGCGCTCGATCTCGATGCCAACCGCGCGGCCGTTCTCGATGACGACCTTGCGGGCGAAGCCGTTGACCAGCGTGACATTGCCGCGCTTCAGCGCCGGTTTCAGATAGGCATTGGCGGCGGACCAGCGGCGGCCATTGTGGATGGTCTGCTCCATCAGGCCGAAACCCTCCTGCTTGAAGCCGTTATAGTCGTCGGTCAGTTCGAAACCGGCCTGTGCGCCGGCCTGAATGAAGGCGTGGAACAGCGGATTGTTGACCGGGCCGCGCTGCACATGCAGCGGCCCATCCGTGCCGCGCCAGCCTTCCTCGCCGCCATGGCTGTGTTCCATGCGCTTGAAGTAAGGCAGCACATCTGCATAGGCCCAGCCATGCGCGCCAAGCTCTTCCCACCGGTTGAAATCCTCGGCATGGCCGCGCACGTAAACGAGGCCGTTGATGGAGGACGAACCGCCGATGACTTTTCCGCGCGGGGCCGTAATCCTGCGGTTGTCGAGGTTCGGCTCGGGCTCGGAGAGATAGCCCCAATTATAGCGCTTCATGCTCATCGGCCATGCGAGTGCGGCCGGCATCTGGATGAAGGGGCCGAAATCCGACCCACCGGCCTCGATGACAATCACCGAATAGCGGCCGTCTTCCGACAGGCGATAGGCGATGGCGGAGCCTGCGGAACCCGAACCGACGATGATGTAATCTGCTTGCATGATTTGCTCCACTTGGGGCTTTGGTTCCGATGAATGTATTGGGGTGGGGCATACCCCCCTCTGCCCTGCCGGGCATCTCCCCCACAAGGAGGGAGATCGGCAAGACGATGGGACATCCCTTCAGTTGCGACCTCGAAGTAGGGCGCGACGTGGCCGCAGGTCGATCTCCCCCCTTGTGGGGGAGATGTCCGGCAGGACAGAGGGGGGTGAACCCCACCCACTGAACCTCAATAAGGCGCGTCCACCTTCCCAGTGCTCACATAAACCGTCTTCAACTCGCTATAATGCTCCAGCGCGGCCGCCGAATTCTCGCGGCCGAAGCCAGATTGCTTGGAGCCGCCGAAGGGGATTTCGACCGGGCAGAGATTATAGGTATTGATCCACAACGTACCCGCCTCCAGCTGGTCGACCACGCGATGGGCGCGGGCGAGATCGGCGGTGAAGACGCCGCCGGCGAGGCCGAATTCGGTGGCGTTGGCGCGGGTAAGAACCTCGTCTTCATCGTCGAAATCCAGCACGCACATGACGGGCCCGAAGATTTCCTCACGGGCGATGGTCATGTCGTCGGTCACATCGGCGAAGACGGTCGGCTGCACATAAGCGCCCTCGCCCGAAACATTGTTGGGAATGCCGCCGCCGGTGATGAGCGTCGCGCCTTCCGCCCTGCCCTTTTCGATATAGGAAAGGACCTTCTCCTGCTGGGCCTTGGAGACCAGCGGGCCGAGATGGGTGGCGTAGTCGAGCGGATCGCCGAGGATCATCGCCTCCGTGCGGCGCTTCAGATTGTCGAGGAAACGCTCCTTCGCCTTTTTCTGCACGAAAACGCGCGTGCCGTTGGAGCAGACCTGGCCGGAGGAATAGAAATTGCCGAGCATGGCCCCGCCGACAGCGCTTTCGATATCGGCATCGTCGAAGACGATCAGCGGCGACTTGCCGCCAAGTTCCATCGTCACATGCTTCAGATGCCCGGCAGCGGCAGCGGCCACCTTGCGGCCGGTCGGGACTGAGCCGGTAAGCGAGACCTTGGCCACATCGGGGTGATTGACCAGCAGCGGCCCGGTATCGCGATCACCCTGAATGACGTTGAACAAGCCTTTGGGCAGGCCGGCTTCGATGAGGATTTCGGCGATCTTCAAGGCGCCGAGCGGGGTGTTTTCCGAGGGCTTGAAGACCATGGCGTTACCGGCGACCAGCGCAGGCGCGGCCTTCCAGCAGGCAATCTGCTGCGGATAGTTCCACGCGCCGATGCCGACGCAAACGCCGAGCGGCACGCGCTTGGTATAGGCGAAATCGCCGCCGAGGGGGATGTAATCGCCGTTCAGCGCGGAAGGGGCGATGCCGCCGAAAAACTCGAAAGCATCCGCGCCGGAGGTCGGATCGGCGACGATGGTTTCCTGAATGGGCTTGCCGGTATCCAGTGTCTCCAGCGTGGACAACGCATCGTTGCGCTCCCGCATGATATCGGCGGCGCGTTTGAGGATGCGGCCGCGCGCCATGGGGCTCATCGCCGCCCATTCCTTCTGCGCGCGTTTGGCCGAGGCGATGGCGCGCTCGACGATGGCAGGTGTTGCCGCGTACAGCCTTGCGATCACCTCCCCGGTGGCCGGGAAGACGCTCTCGAACGGCGTGCCGGTATTGTCCTCGACATACGCCCCGTCGATGAAATGCGAGGCTTTCGGCTGCGCCTTGAGCGGCGTGGCGATGGTCATGTCGAAGTCTCCTTAAAGAACGCGGATGGACGGCTTTTGGCGCTGCCCATCGGGAAATGATTTGAGCTGCATGTCGAAATAGTCCTCGACAAGCGCCGGCGCGGAGGCGAGGCCAAGCGGGGCGGAACGCAGGCTGTGACGAATATAAAGCCCGTCGATCAGGGCCGCCGCCCCTTCCGCGATGCGCGCGGCATCATCGGGCGGGCAAAGCCGGTTGAGGCTGGCCATGAGATTGGAGCGCAGGCGGCGGGAATAAACAACCAGCAGCCGCCGGGTTTCTTCCGAGCGCTGCGCCTCGACATAAAAGGCAAGCCATGCCGCCACCGTTTCGGGCGTGAACTGGTCGCTCTGGAAGGAGACATGCACGATGGCGCTCAGCCTTTCGCGCGGGCCGGAAGCGCGGGTCAAAGCCGCCACCGCATCACGCCTGAGATCGCGCAGCAGGCTGCGAATGGTTTCCAGCAGAAGCTGCTGCTTGCTGCCGAAATAATGATGCGCGAGCGCAGCCGACACGCCCGCTTCCCGGGCGATATCCGACATCGTCACATTCAGCGAACCATGGTGGCCTATGGTGCGAAGCGCCGCATCCACCAGCGCCTTGCGGCGCAGAGGCTCCATTCCGATCTTGGGCATAAGCGTCTCCTTGATGGCGGCAAAATATTCTTGATTGATCGATCAATCAATAAAAAAAGCGTCATTTTATGTCGCTGATTTGCGATGGATCATATTTTCCGCCGCCGGACAGTGATAGTTTCGCAGGCATCGGCCAGCGCGGCGAGCCCCATGCTGCCGCCCGGTTCACGGGGGAAAAACTAAACCGTGATATACTGCGAATTGGGAATGGAATGCGTTTCGTGCTAATATCGCTGATGATACAAATTTCGCTGGAAGCGGCGCCAGACGAAAGACGATAAAAACGCCCGCCATAGACCACGACGGCATCCGATCCGCGAACCGGACATCGAAGGACCGCTCGCAGCGTTTAAAGAAGGGAGTGATATCATGCCAATGGTGACAGTATCGATTTCCCCGGAACAGGCAGCAAGAATGCGCGAGGCCGTGAATTGCGGCGCTTACGCATCCGGCAGCGAGGTCGTCAGGGCAGCGCTGAGACTATGGGCGGCCTCCGCCGGACCTGGCGTGGGCGCAAAGTCCACGGAGCCTGTCGAAGCGGACCGGGAACGCATGAACGTTGCGGAACTTTATGCCGCGCACACCGGGCATGTCCGCCGGGCATAAGGCCCGGCGTAACAACCCTCCATATTGAAAGGGTTGTAACAAAACGTTCATCAAAGCTTCACAGTCGTGAAAGCTTTTGTTGACCTGTAATCTGCGATTGTTCGCCGCAAAAGAGACGGGTTCCCGATGGCGCATTCCACACGGCGCGCCACCAAAGGGACCGGCAATAGCGGAGAATAGAAATGCAGGCCGTCACGCTGGAGAACGATGTCATAAGGCGTTTTGCCTCCGGGCACATGTTTCCCATGGCGAAACTGGTGCTAGAAACGGCATTTCAGCCGATTGTCGAGGCAACGACAGGCACGATTTTCGGTTATGAATCGCTGATGCGCGGCCATGACCGGCTCGGTTTTTCCAATCCGCTGGCGCTTCTCGATCAGGCTGCCGCGGATGGCGAGCTGAAGGCCTTCGAGCAGATGCTGGCGAGCCGGGCGCTGGCGAAATTTTCCACCCTGCCCGATTTTTCCTCCGCCACCCTGTTCCTCAATCTCGATGTCCGGCTGATCCCGCATGGCGACGCCATTCTCGACAAGCTCGTCGGCCATCTGGCACGGGCGGGCATTCCGGCCTCCTCCATCTGTTTCGAGCTTTCCGAACGTTTCGACAATACCAGCGTGCCGGAATTCACGGCGCTGATTGCCCGCATGCGCAAGGAAGGCTTCAAGCTGGCGATAGACGATTTCGGCGCCGGTCACGGCGAGATGAAGCTGCTCTGCGACTTCCCGCTGGATTACCTGAAGATCGACCGGCATTTCATCACCGGCGTCGACCAATTGCCGCGCAAGCAGCACCTTGTGCGCAACATCGTCAACATCGCCCATGTTCTTGGCGTCAGGGTCATTGCGGAAGGCATCGAAACCGAAGCGGAATTTCTGACCTGCCGCGAATTCGGCGTCGATCTGGTGCAGGGCTGGCTGATCGCGAGGCCCACGGTCTTCACCAGCGAGCTGCCGGAGAGCTTTCCCCACATCAACCGCATCGGCGTGGCGCGGCGCAGCAGCCAGACGCTGGATGAGATTCTCATCCGCCGCGAAATCGAGCGTCTTCCGACCGTCTTCGAGCATGACAGCGTCGACAGCGTCTTCGAACTGTTCCGCAGAAATCCGCAGCAGGCGTTTTTCCCGGTTCTCAACGCCAATGGCGAACCGCGCGGCGTCATCAACGAATATCACCTCAAGGAATATATCTACCGGCCCTTCGGCCGCGACCTGCTCAAGAACAAGATTTACGAGCGCACCATTTCCCATTTCGTCGATCCCGCGCCGATTGTCGGCCTCGATGCCGATGCCGACCAATTGATGAACATGTTCGCCAGCATGGGCGGCAGCGCCTGCATCATCCTCACCGAAAACATGCGTTACGCCGGCATCGTTTCCGCCGCTTCGCTCATCAAGGTCATCAACGAAAAACAGCTGAAGATGGCGCAGGACCAAAACCCGTTGACGGCGCTGCCCGGCAACCGCGCGATTGGCGGCTTCATTGCCGACCGTTGCAGCGACGGCGACGAGGCGCGCTTCTTCTGCTATTGCGACTTCGATAATTTCAAACCCTTCAACGACAAATACGGCTTCAACGCCGGCGACCACGCCATCACCCTGTTTTCGGCCCTGATGCGCCGTTACTTTTTTGCCGGCGATTGTTTCCTCGGCCATATTGGCGGCGACGACTTCTTCATCGGCGTGCGCGACTGGACGGTGGGAGAACTGACGGAAATCCTTGAGCGGCTGCTCAGCGATTTTCACGACGACGTCGCCGAACTCTATTCGGACGAGGACCGCGCCGCCGGCTGCATGAAAGGCCAGGACCGCCACGGCAATGAGCGGGACTTCGCGCTGCTGCGTTGCTCCATTGGCGTTCTGACTTTGCCGAAAGGGCTTATCATCGCCAATCCCGAGCGGATCGGCAGCGAGATCGCGGGTGTGAAGGCGGCTGCGAAGGAAAACGAAGGCGGTCTCGTCGTCCGGGTCTTCGGCGAGACAAATTGACACTCGTGACAAACGGCCTCCTTCCCTAAGCGGTGCATCTGACCTACATCTTCAGGCGACGCCGACACGTGAGGAGTTGCCCCTGGCCATGCCCGACACCAAGACCCTGCCCGAAACAATGCGCTTCATCGACCTCCCTTCCCATGGCGGCCCGGAGGTGATGCGGCTTTCGCAAACGCCTTTGCCGAAGCCCGCAAAAGGCGAGGTTCTGGTGAAGGTCGAGGCGGCGGGCGTCAACCGGCCGGATGTGGCGCAGCGGCAGGGCATCTATCCACCGCCGAAGGATGCAAGCCCGATCCTCGGCCTTGAAATCGCCGGCGAGGTGGTTGCGCTGGGTGAAGGCGTTACCGAATTCAAGTTGGGCGACAAGGTCTGCGCGCTCGCCAATGGCGGCGGTTATGCGCAATATTGCACCGTGCCGGCCGGGCAGGCCCTGCCCTTCCCCAAGGGTTACGACGCCGTCAAAGCGGCGGCTTTGCCGGAAACCTTCTTCACCGTCTGGGCCAACCTCTTCCAGATGGCGGGCCTCACCGAAGGGGAAAGCGTCCTCATCCATGGCGGCACCAGCGGCATCGGCACGACGGCGATCCAGCTTGCCAAAGCCTTTGGCGCGGAGGTCTATGCCACGGCGGGCTCAGCGGAAAAATGCGAAGCCTGCGTGAAGCTCGGCGCCAGACGGGCGATCAACTACCGCGAAGAGGATTTCGCCGCCGTCATCAAGGCTGAAACCGACGGCAAGGGCGTCGATGTCATTCTCGACATGATCGGAGCGGCCTATTTCGAAAAGAACCTTTCGGCACTCGCAAAGGACGGCTGCCTGTCCATCATCGCCTTTCTGGGCGGCGCCGTGGCCGAAAAGGTCAACCTCACCCCCATAATGGTCAAACGCCTCACCGTCACCGGCTCCACCATGCGCCCCCGCACGGCCGACGAAAAACGCGCCGTCCGCGACGACCTCGTCGCAGAGGTCTGGCCACTCATCGAAAGCGGTCAGCTGGCACCTGTCATCAACCGGGTCTTCACGCTGGATGAGGTCGTGGAAGCGCACCGGCTGATGGAAAGCAGCAATCATATCGGCAAGATCGTGATGCGGGTGTCGTGACGCTTTGAGCTGGATCGTTGTTTTCATTGACAACACACTAAAGTGTTGTCAAAAATAACAACATGAAGGCCATTCTGCTCGAGAAGACGCGCAAAGTGATCGACGAGACGGCCTTCTTCGAGGTTGTCCTGTGGCATCTGCCTGAGCCTGTTCCCGGAAGTCTCCACCCGTTCAAATATCGGCTGGCGCTGGTGATCAAAGGGGAATGTGTTCTGCGTTATGACAATGAACGCGGCAAAGGCGATCATCGTCATATGGACGGGCGTGAAGACACCATCGCCTTCACCACGCTCGAAGCCCTGTTCGATGCTTTTCAGGCGGATATGGAAAGGATTTTGTCATGACCGCACTCACCGTCCGTCTCAGCACGATCAAGGATATCAAGAGCCGCTTTGTTGCCGCCGGTAATCTGGCCTTGTCCGGAAAGCAGGTGGAGGCGAAATCATCCGTCGAATTTTCAAGCTATGAGGACCTGCACCGCATTCTCGCGCCGCTTCGCCTTGCCATCGTCAAGGCTCTGGCCGGACAGGGACCGCTTTCTATCCGGGAGGTTGCCCGTCGGGTCGGACGGGACGTACAGGCCGTTCATCGCGATGTGACGTCGCTCCTCCATGCGGGCGTTATCGACCGGAACGAGGCTGGCATCGAGTTTCCCTATGACAGCATCCACTTCGAATTCGACGTGAAGGCCGCGGATGCGGCATAGGAGCCGGGCGTCCCCTGGAAGTAATCCCTCTTGCATTACTGACGAATCGTACTACCTTCTAGTTATGTTCAACGTATCGGAAGGAGGTGATCCAATGTCTAGTGAGATTTCGGTCTCTGGTGCAGGCAATGGAAAGGGTGTGTTTTCGACGGGGCAGCCCTCGTTGTAAAACCTCTAGCCTTCGGAACGTTGAGAAACAGTCCCGGGTCTGTAAACAGGACCAAACTCATGGAAGGGTCGCCTTGGCGGCCCTTTTCCGTTTTTGCGTATTGCTTTGACGATTGGGGAAATCTGTGTCTCGAGTGCCGGCGCGGCAAGCTCGATGCTCGAGGCTACTCGTGACACGCCTCTTCCGTCATGCCGGGCTTGACCCGGCATCCAGCCGGCGCGCGTCTGCGCGACGAGAGGACTCCTTTCAGCCCAAGGACTTGGGCTGGCTGGATACCGGCTCAAGCCCGGTATGACGGAGAACTGGGGAGCGCGCGCCGGATCAGCGACCGTCAATTGCGGTCACTTCTCCCTTATTTCTTCCCGAACACCTTCCACCGCGTCGGGCGGAAGCGCAGTTCCGCGCCCACGGCCACGGCGGCGTTGAGCGGCACTTCGATTTCGAGGTGATAGGGTTCATGGCCGTTATTGGCGATGTCGATTTCGGCGATGCGGGTGCCGGCAAGGCGGCGACAGGTGGTGACCTTGCCGTAAAGCGCGTCCTTCTCTTGCGTCAGCACCACATCTTCCGGGCGGAAGAAAAGCTCGCCCTCGCCAGAACCGTTCTCGTCGATGCCGATGCTTTCGCCCTGGAACAGCACGTGGCCGTCGCGGATCGTCACCGGCAGGCTGGAGGATTCACCGATGAAGGAGAAGACGAAGGGGGAGTTGGGCGTGTCGTAGACATCGTCCGCCGTGCCGACCTGTTCGATCTTGCCCTGACTCATGACGACGACGCGGTCGGCCAGTTCCAGCGCCTCTTCCTGATCGTGGGTGACGAAGACGGTGGTATGGCCGGTGCGGTCGTGGAACTCGCGCAGCCAGCGGCGCAGCTCCTTGCGCACCTTGGCGTCGAGCGCGCCGAAGGGTTCATCGAGGAGCAACACCTTCGGCTCGATGGCGACAGCGCGGGCAAGCGCCACGCGCTGGCGCTGGCCGCCGGAAAGCTGCGAGGGATAACGCTTCTCAAGGCCGGAGAGATGCACCATGTCGAGAAGTTCGGAGACCCGCCTGCGGATTTCGGCTTTGGGCGGACGCTTGGCGGAGGGACGCACCTTGAGGCCGAAAGCGATATTGTCGGCCACCGTCATGTGGCGGAACAGGGCGTAATGCTGGAACACAAAACCGACATTGCGCTCCTGCACCGTGCGGTGCGAGGCATCTTCGTTGCCGAAGAAAATCTGGCCGGTCGTCGGCTGCTCGAGACCGGCGATGAGACGCAGCAGCGTCGTCTTGCCGGAACCGGAAGGACCGAGCAGCGCGATCAGCTCGCCGGAACGAATGTCGAGCGACACGTCGTTCAGCGCCGGAAAGCGGTCGAACTGCTTGGTGATGCCGGAAACTTTCACTTCCATGAAGATGCCTTTCAATGCTTGCCGGCTGCGTTGCCCGCGCCAAAGCGTATTTCGAGAATGGTTTTGAGAATGAGCGTGACGAGCGCGAGACCGGCGAGCAGCGTCGCCACGGCAAAGGCCGCGCCCATATTGTACTCATTATAGAGTATCTCGACATGCAGCGGCATGGTGTTGGTCTCACCGCGAATATGGCCCGATACCACCGAGACGGCGCCGAATTCACCCATGGCGCGGGCGTTGCAGAGCAGCACGCCGTAAAGCAGGCCCCATTTGATGTTGGGCAGCGTGACGTACCAGAAGGTCTGCCAGCCGGAAGCGCCAAGCGAAATCGCCGCCTCCTCGTCGCCATTGCCCTGATCCTGCATCAGCGGGATCAGTTCGCGCGCGACGAAAGGAAAGGTAACGAAGATGGTGGCGAGCACGATGCCCGGCACGGCGAAGAGGATTTCGATGCCGTAGCTCTTCAGCCATGGCCCGAGCACGCTGTGGGATGAGAACAGGATGACATAGACGAGGCCCGATATGACCGGCGAGATCGAGAACGGCAGGTCGATGAGCGTGATCAGGAAGGCCTTGCCCTTGAACTCGAATTTCGCAATCGCCCAAGCGGCCATCACCCCGAAGACCAGGTTGAGCGGCACCGAAATGGCGGCGACGAGCAGCGTCAGGCGAATGGCGGAGAGTGCGTCGGGTTCGACAATCGCCTCCCAGAAGCTTTCCGTGCCCTTGCGGAAGGCTTCGAAGAACACCGAGACCAGCGGCAGAACCAGAAAAGCGGCGAGGAACACGAAGGCTATCGCGATCAACGCCAGCCGGGCGGGAAAGCTCTCGCTGGCGGGGTCGCGGAACGGCCGGGGGGACGTGCGGGAAGCGGTCTCAGACATAACCGTACCTCTTGCGGCTCCAGGCCTGAATAAGATTGATGAGGAACAGCATGGCAAACGAGATGATCAGCATGATGGTGGCGATGCCGGTCGCGGCCGCATAATTGAACTCCTCCAGCCGGATGACGATGAGGAGCGGCGCGATTTCCGAGACGTAGGGAATATTGCCGGCGATGAAGATGACCGAACCATATTCCCCCACACCGCGTGCGAAAGCGAGCGCAAAACCCGTGAGGATCGCGGGTGTCAGGCTCGGCAGCAGAACGCGGGTGATGGTCTGGAAACGGTTGGCGCCAAGCGTGGCGGCCACCTCCTCCACCTGCCGGTCGATTTCTTCCATGACCGGCTGCACGGTGCGCACCACGAACGGCAGGCCGATGAAGATCAGCGCGATGACGATGCCGGTCGGCGTAAAGGCGATCTTGATGCCGAAGGGTTCGAACAGCGAACCGACCCAGCCGCGATTGGCGTAAAGCGTGGTCAGCGCGATACCGGCGACCGCCGTCGGCAGGGCGAAAGGCAGATCGACGATGGCATCGACGAAGCGGCGACCGGGAAAACGGTAACGCGTCAGCACCCAGGCGACGATGACGCCGAAGACCGCGTTGACCAGCGCGGCAAGAAATGCCGTTCCGAAACTGACACGCAGCGCATTCAGCGTGCGGCTATCCGTGGCAATCGCAATGAAATCTGAAAAACCCAGTTTCGCCGTGGACCAGACAAGGCCGCCAAGCGGAATAAGAATGATGAGAAACAGATAGGTCACTGTGTAACCAAGCGTCAGGCCGAAGCCCGGTATGACGCTCGACTGCCGCCATTTCCACCTGTTTCCGGAAGTATTGTTGCTCATCAAGGCTCCGGATAATCTTTAGTTTGGCGCATTTCCGGACAGAAAACCGGGGTCCACTTTTCCTGGAAATGCTCTCTGGGAGCCGGTGTTCCCCGGCGTTTATTATAAAGTATCGACCGGCACGGTGTCCGGTCGATCAGGTTTTGTTTTCTGTTGTCCGTGCGGACGCGGGCGATCTCTTTTCAGCCCATCATCCGCTTACTTTGCGGGCTTGTAAATCTGGTCGAAGATGCCGCCGTCACCAAAATGTTCAGGCTGCGCCTTTGCCCAACCGCCAAACTGCGGGTCGTCGATGGTGACGAGCTTGATGTCGGGCAGCTGCTTGAGCAGATCCTTGGAGACCACGGCGGGGTTGGACGGGCGGTAGAAGTGCTTTGCCGCAATATTCTGGCCCTCGTCGGAATAGAGATATTGCAGATAGGCTTCCGCCGCCTTGCGGGTGCCCTTGGCGTCGACATTGGCGTCAACCACGGCGACCGGCGGTTCGGCAAGGATCGAGATCGGCGGCACGACGATATCGAAGGCGTCAGCGCCGAATTCCTGGCCGGCGAGATAGGCCTCGTTTTCCCAGGCCAGCAGCACGTCGCCGATCTGGCGCTGTGCGAAGGTGACCGTGGAGCCGCGGGCGCCGGTATCGAGAACCGGGGCGCGCTTGTAAAGCTCGCCGACATAGGCCTTGATCTTGTCCTTGTCGCCCTTGAATTCTTCATTCGCCCAGGCCCAGGCCGCGAGATAGTTCCAGCGCGCGCCGCCAGACGTCTTGGGGTTCGGCGTCACGATCTGCACGTCACCCTTCACCAGATCACCCCAATTGTGGATGCCCTTGGGGTTACCCTTGCGGACCAGGAAAACGATTGTCGAGGTGTAGGGCGAAGAATTATGCGGCAGGCGGGTGCGCCAGTCCTTGTTGATCTTGCCGGAATTCTGGACGATGGCGTCGATATCGCTCTGCAGCGCCAGCGTCACGACGTCCGCTTCCAGACCGTCGATGACCGAACGCGCCTGCTTGCCGGAGCCGCCATGCGACTGCTGGATCGTGACGCCCTCGCCGGTATCGGCCTTCCACTTCTTGGCGAAGGCTTCGTTGAAGTCCTTGTAGAGTTCACGGGTCGGATCGTAGGACACGTTGAGCAGCTTGGTCTGCGCGGCGGCCGAGCCAGCGCCGCCAAGTGCCAGTGAGAGGCTAAGCGCAACAACGCTCAAACCGGACAGAAGCTTGGACATCGGTATTCCCTCCTGATTGCGATGGCTTAACTCTACCGGTTGAGTAGAGTTGGTCAATGAGGCCGAATACGATCGAAAAAGTGTTTCCCGAGAGCGTTTTCCCGGGCAACAAATACAGCGCAGCATAAGCGAAAGGCGCAACAAGCGTCGTGTAAAACTTTGCTGAATGCAAAACCGTTTCACATTTTTGACGATTTTTTGCGCTGGCGGCGAAAAATATTATGGGGTTTTAGACGATTTTTTCGTCAGGCCGTCAAAAGCTCGGGCACTTCGACACCGGCCACGGCATCGGCGATGGTGGTGTTGAAAAGGATGTTGCGGGTGGCATCGGCCACGCGGGCAAACACGTGGCGGATCTCGCACTGCTTCTCGCCGTCGCAATCCTCGCAGCGGCGATAGGCCGTCTGCGATAGGCAGGGCAAGGGGGCAAGCGGCCCGTCGATGAGGCGCAGCACCTCGCCGAAGGTGATATCCGCAGCCGGGCGCGCCAAGAGATAACCGCCCTGCTTGCCGCGCCGGCTTTCGACAAGGCGTTCCTTCTTCATTTCGAGAAGGATCTGCTCCAGAAACTTTTTCGGAATGGCCTGTTCGCGGGCGATGTCGGAAATCTGCACAGGACAGGCCCCGTCGGCCTTGGCCAGCGAAAGGAGCGCCCTCAGCGCATATTTTGCCTTCTGCGAAATCATCGTAAAACCAGTAGACCACAAGCCCGGAAACCCGGCAATTCCGGCTTAGCGCAGAAGTTGTCACAATTCAAATCCAAGCTGCGAAGAAGGTGAACGGGCATCTTTTGCTCATACCAAGCGCGCGTGAGGCATTTTTGCTCTCAAGTGCAGCGCACAAAGACTGTCATTTCTGTTCGCGGATAAGGATTTCAACAATAATCGGCCATGGAAATCCCGGACGTGACAATGACGATCAATTCAGCAAATGCCTCTGCCGATGCCGCTTCCCTCGACGCCACGCTTGCCGGGCTCGATCTGGCGGGTCGGCTTTCGTTTATCGCCGGCCTCGGCGGGCGGGCGGTCTTCACCACCAGCCTCGGTATCGAGGATCAGGTCATTACGGCCGCCATCGGCACGCATCGCCTGCCGATCGACGTCGTGACGCTCGAAACCGGCCGGCTGTTCAAGGAAACCGTCGATCTCATCGATGAAACCGAAGAGCGTTTCGGTATCGAAATCCGCCGCTTCCGCCCGGAGCAGGACGATATCGACGCCTATGCCGAAAAATACGGTCTCAATGGCTTTTACGAGAGTGTCGAAGCCCGTCACGCCTGCTGTCATGTCAGAAAGCTGATCCCGCTGGGCAAGGCGCTGGAAGGCGCTGCCTTCTGGATCACCGGGCTTCGTCGCGGCCAGTCGGGCAATCGCGCCACGACGCCTTTCGCCGAATTCGACGCCGAGCGGAATCTCATCAAGATCAATCCCCTGGCTGACTGGGATATCGACCTCATCCGGGCGCATGTCGCCCAGGAGAACATTCCCGTCAATCCGTTGCATCAGCGCGGTTACCCCTCCATCGGCTGCGAGCCGTGTACGCGCGCCATCAAGCCCGGCGAGCCTGAGCGCGCCGGACGATGGTGGTGGGAGAACGACGAGAAGCGCGAATGCGGTCTTCACGTCGCCGGTGCGGAGCAGACATCCGCCGTTTCCGCCATCCCGCAACGATAATCATTCAGTACATTCCCGGAGTTCACAATGTCCAACGCAGTCCACGAGACGGACAGCAAGAATACTGTCGTATCCAAGCCGCCGCTCGATCCCCATCTGAAGGCGCTTGAAAACGAAGCCATTCACATCTTCCGCGAAGTCGCCGCCGAATTCGACAAGCCCGTGATGCTCTATTCCATCGGCAAGGATTCGTCCGTGCTGCTGCATCTCGCGCGCAAGGCGTTTTTCCCCGGCCGCATTCCCTTCCCGCTGCTGCACGTCAATACCGGCTGGAAGTTCAAGGAAATGATCGAATTCCGCGACAATATCGTCAAGGAATACGATCTCGACCTGATTTCCTACACCAACCCGCGCGGTGCGAGCGAAAACGTAACGCCCTTCACCCACGGTTCGGCGCTTTACACCGACATCATGAAGACCGAAGCGCTGCGCCAGGCGCTCGATGCCGGCCAGTTCGATGCGGCCTTCGGCGGCGCGCGCCGTGACGAGGAGGCAAGCCGCGCCAAGGAACGCATCTATTCCTTCCGCACGCCCGACCATAAATGGGACCCGCGCAACCAGCGCCCGGAACTGTGGAACATCTATAACGGCATGGTCCGCAAGGGCGAAAGCGTGCGCGCCTTCCCGCTCTCCAACTGGACCGAAGTGGATATCTGGCGTTACATCGAGGCGGAAAACATTCCGCTGGTGCCGCTCTATTACGCCGCCGAGCGCCCCTATGTCGAACGCGACGGCATGATGATCCTTGCCGAAGACGAGCGGCTGGAACTGCTGCCCGGCGAAGAGATCAAGCACGGCTCGATCCGCTTCCGCACGCTCGGCTGCTTCCCGCTGACCGGCGCGATCCGTTCCGAGGCGGCGACGCTTCAGGAAGTCATCGCGGAACTCGAAATCGCCACCGTTTCCGAACGGCAGGGCCGCGCGATTGACCGCGACCAGTCCGGCTCGATGGAGAAGAAGAAGCGCGAGGGGTATTTCTGATGAGCGCTGCCGCCGCCAACACCCCCTCTTCCGCAACCATTCTGCCCTTTGCCGAGCATTCGAAGGCAGCGCGCGACACGCGCCCGCTTCGTCTCATCACCTGCGGCAGCGTCGATGACGGCAAGTCGACCCTGATCGGCCGTCTTCTCTGGGACACCAAGGCCGTCAAGGAAGACCAGGCCGCCACGCTGCACCGCGACAGCGGCAAGCAGAACGATCTCGGCCTGCCCGATTTCGCGTTGCTGCTCGACGGTCTTCAGGCGGAGCGCGAACAGGGCATCACCATCGATGTCGCCTATCGTTATTTCGCCACCGACCGGCGCGCCTTCATCGTGGCCGACACGCCCGGCCATGAGCAATATACGCGCAACATGGCGACAGGCGCTTCCACCGCCGATCTCGCCGTGCTGCTCGTCGATGCGCGCACCGGCATTCTGGAACAGACACGCCGCCACGCCACCATTGCGGCGCTGATGGGCATCCGGCAATTCGTGCTGGCCGTCAACAAGATCGACCTGACGCATTACGACAAGGCCGGTTTCGAGCTGATCGCCCACGAGTTCCGCGATTTCGCGTCCAATCTCGGCATCAAGCAGATCACCGCCATTCCGATGTCGGCGCTGAAGGGTGAAAACGTCGTCCTCTCCGGCAAGTCCTCCATGCCCTGGTATGAAGGCCCGACGCTGGTGGAAACGCTGGAGCTTGCCACGGTGCGCTCCGCGCAATCCGGCGGCTTCCGCCTGCCGGTGCAGCGCGTCTCGCGCCCCGGTGAAAGCTTCCGTGGTTATCAGGGCACGGTTGCCGGCGGTTCGGTAAAGCCGGGCGACAGCGTTGTTGTCCTGCCCTCCGGCATGGTCGCGAATGTCAAGCAGATCGTCACCTTCGATCTGGTGCGTAATGCCGCCGTCGCGGGCGATGCGGTCACGCTCGTCCTCGACCGTCAGGTGGATGTGTCGCGCGGCGACATGATCGTCTCCATCGAGGCGCAGCCGCAGACCGGCCTTGCCTTCGACGCCCAGATCGTGGCGTTGCAGCCGGGCGGCATCGAGGCAGGCAAGCGCTACTGGCTGAAAAGCGGCAGCCGTCGCCAGCGCGTCAGCGTGCAGCCCGTCAGCCAGCTGAACCTGAAGGAAGGCGAATGGCAGGCGCATGAAACCTCGCTGCCGATGAACGCCATCGGCAAGGTGCGGCTTTCCTTCGACGAGACGGCGATCTTCGATCCCTATGAACAGAACCGCTCGACCGGTTCCTTCATCCTGATCGATCCCGACACCAACAATACGGTTGCAGGCGGCATGATCGCCGGCAAGCGCAGCGTCGGTGCGACGGAAGAAAAGGGCGACCGGGTCATTCTCTCGCTGCCCGCCGATCTTGCGGAAAAGCTGCTGGCCAGCGAGCTCCTCGCCAAACACCGCGACGAGATCGACATCCGCCGCACGGACGGCGCAACGGCCGCGCGGCTGATCGGCGATCTGGGCTGACACGCCCCCTCAAACAAACAAAAGGCGACCGTCAAAGCGGTCGCCTTTTTCGTTTCAGAGCCTCTTCCGTGCCGGAGACTGCGGATGGCTTAAAACACGAACATATAAAGCAGAATGATCACGAAGATCGGAACGCCCATAGCCCACAATGCGATACCCTTCAGCATGCTATCCTCCATTGTTGTATGGTTGAATAACGGCTGAGGCGGCTTTCCGATCCATGCCGCTCTCCTGATTTTTACGGGTTGTTTCTCGGCAGCATAAAAAGCTGTTTGTTCATTCGACGTTCATGCACGAAAGGCGAATTTGCATGCGGTCGCTCCGCCAAGCGGCCCAACAGAGGCTCGTTGTTTGAAAAAGCAGCGGGCCTCTTTTTTGATCGCGATAAGTTGATCGTGGCGATGCCCCTGAAATTCAGGGCCCATGACGGTGATGGATAACTTCTTGGATTGTGAAGAAGAATTGAGGCTTTTAAGACGATTCCTGTCGCGCGTCCCCTGAAACAGGCCGCGACATTGAGGCCTGGCGCTTGGCGGAGCGACGGGCCTCTTTTGCTGGGACGCCGGATGGCGACAACAAAAGCCCGCCGAAGCGCTCCATCCCCTGTTTGACGGCGACGATTCGCATCCGTGCGCGGATGTGGAAAGAAACACTCCCTCCCAAAACGCATACCGGTTGAAGAACGGCAATTTGAACGCAGTTATTCGCATCTGCGCCGTGATTTCAGACGCGATCGGCGAATGCAGTCCAGCCGGAACAGGTTTTCACAGGTCCGGTTTCGGTGCGAGATTTCGATATTGGAATTTTCGGGATGAGTCGCAAGCCGCTGTAACTATTGGGCTTCAAGCTGGTCGGAGTGAGAGGATTCGAACCTCCGACCCCCACGTCCCGAACGTGGTGCGCTACCAGACTGCGCTACACTCCGTGACCAGCGGCGCTTCTATAGACCAGCCTCCGGCATTCGACAAGCGGCTTATTGCATTTTTTGTGACAAGTTTTTCCCATCTGTTGAAACAACCCTGCCAGGAGCCTGTGGCACCGACTGGAAGGCCTCAAAACGTTACAAAAAAGCAATTGTGGCAGGAAATTTTCATCGAGCCGCACACCTCCCCTGCCCGTCGTCTCCAAATCTGCTAGGGGAACGGAATGACCGGCGGGAAGCCGGACACGGCACAAAGGACATTTCACCATGCTATCTCGCAGCGTAACGCTTGCAGCGTTTGCCATTGCGCTCTCGGCCTGCACCACTTCCACGGGCGGCTCCACTCCCTCTTTCACTCAGAAGAGCCCCGTTGAGACCCGCTGGGTCGGCCAGTCCGCAGGTATTTTCTTCGCAAAATTCGGCCCGCCGCTGAGCGATACCGAAACCGGCAGCTCCACCGTCTATAACTGGCGCGGCGGCTACAGGAAGGCCACCATTCCGGCCAGGTTCGAAGAAGGCAAGGATGGCAAGAAGGGTCGCCAGATCTCGCCCGCCCGCACCGCCTCGCTCTCCTGCACGGTGCAGCTCGTCGTTTCCAGCGACTACAAGATTACCGCCGTTCGTACGGTTTCCGACCGCCCCGGCGTCAACGGCCCGAGCTATTGCGCGGAATTCCTCGCCGCAGACTGATCTTCGGCCACAGGCCAGATGCAGCAAGGCCCGCCCGAACTGGCGGGCCTTTTCACTTTTTCGGGATTATTGTCATTTTTCTGAAAAAAATTTTGCCTATAGCCGCACCCTGCGACCCGTGACGCGCCGGAAACAGCGTCATATGAGCCTTTCCGCGATATCCCCCTCACAGAACCCTTTCAACCGTTTGAAAGCGTCGGCTAATCTTCGCCATCATGAAACTGACGATCGGCAAAACCGCAAAATTGGCCGTTGCGACCATATGTCCCTGCAAAATCCCTGCAAAACTGCTTGAACTGGAGTGAAAGAGTCCGGGTTGTGCCGGTTTGCGCTTTGCTGTAACGGGGCGAACGGGAGGAATGTTTTTAACACAAAACAAGAATCAGGTATGGCCGTGACTCCCATCGATCAAGACAAATCCCAGCTCACTGATCTCTCCCAGGAAACCACCCTTTCCAACGCATTTCCCATGAACCGCCGACAGGTTCTGGGCGGCGCGCTTGCCGGCATTGCCGCAGCGGCACTGCCCTCTTCCCCGCTTCTCGCCAATACGGCCGCCAAGACGGTCGACGTGCTTTTGATCGGCGGCGGCATCATGAGCGCGACGCTCGGCGTGTGGCTGCGCGAACTGGAGCCCACCTGGTCGATGCAGATGCTGGAGCGGCTGAATGGCGTGGCGCTTGAAAGCTCGAACGGCTGGAACAATGCCGGCACCGGCCACTCAGCGCTTGCCGAACTCAACTACACGCCTGAAGATGACAACGGCAACATCAAGATCACCCAAGCCGTCAACATCAATGAATCCTTCCAGATTTCCCGGCAGTTCTGGGCATGGCAGGTGCGCAACGGCGTTTTGAAGAACCCGCGTTCCTTCATCAACCACACGCCGCATATGAGCTTCGTCTGGGGTGACGAAAACGTCGCCTATCTGGAAAAGCGCTATCAGGCGCTCAAAGCCAGCCCGCTTTTCGCCGGCATGGAATATTCCACCGATCCCGAGCAGATCAAGAAGTGGGTGCCGCTGATGATGGAAGGCCGCGATCCTTCCCAGAAGATCGGCGCGACCTGGTCGCCGCTCGGCACCGACATGGAATTCGGCGAAATCACCCGGCAATTCGTATCGCATCTGCAGGGCGACCAGAATTTCGACCTGCAGGTCAATAGCGAGGTTTCCGACATCCAGCGCAATGCCGATGGCAGCTGGCGCGTGACCTATACCAACACCAAGACCGATGCCGAACAGGTGGTGGATGCGAAATTCGTGTTCATCGGCGCCGGCGGCGGCGCGCTGCACCTGTTGCAGATGTCCGGCATTCCGGAAGCGGACGATTATGCCGGCTTCCCGGTGGGCGGCTCGTTCCTCATCAACGAGAACCCTGACGTAACGATGCAGCATCTGGCGAAAGCCTATGGCAAGGCCTCGGTCGGCTCGCCGCCCATGTCGGTTCCGCATCTCGATACCCGCGTGCTGGGCGGCAAGCGTGTCATCCTCTTCGGACCTTTCGCCACCTTCTCCACCAAGTTCCTGAAGGAAGGCTCTTATTTCGATCTCGTCTCCTCCGTCACCACCAGCAATGCCTGGCCGATGGTGCGGGTGGGCATCGATGAATATCCGCTGGTGGAATATCTCGCCGGCCAGCTGATGATGTCGGATGATGACCGCTTTGCCGCGCTGAAGGAATATTTCCCGAATGCCAAGCAAGGCGAATGGCGTCTGTGGCAGGCTGGCCAGCGCGTGCAGATCATCAAGCGCGACGAAGAAAAGGGCGGCGTGCTGCGGCTCGGCACGGAAGTCGTCGCCGCCAGGGACGGCAGCATCGCCGGCCTGCTCGGCGCTTCGCCGGGCGCTTCCACGGCCGCGCCGATCATGCTCAGCGTTCTGGAAAAGGTGTTCAAGGACAAGGTCGCGACGCCGGAATGGCAGGCCAAGATCCGCCAGATCGTGCCGAGCTATGGTACGAAGCTCAATGACGACCCGGAAAAGGTGCAGCAGGAATGGGCCTATACGGCCGAACACCTGCAACTGCCCACCCCGCCGCAGATCGACCTTGAGGCGCTGAAGGGCGCCGGTGCGGCGCCTGCGGGCGCGCCGGTGAAGAAGGTGCCGGATATCGCGCTTTAAGACATCGTCTCGAGATTTAGGATTGGACGCCGCGTGTCTCTGGATGCGCGGCGTTTTTATGAAATCTATACGCAAAACTCGGTGCTTAGATCACCTAACTTCTTATAAGGCTATTTCCGCTTAATAAACTTGAAATAGACAAAGAGCATCGCAGCAATTCCCCCTCCGATGATAAACGCCCATTTCAACTCACCGAGATATGCAATTACAGCAAACACGACGATGGGAAGCACCCAGAAAATCCATTCGAAATCGGGCTTCTTTGGAAGTTCGTTGGGGGATGGGCTGGGTTCTAACGTCTGGGTCACTGCTATACACTCCTAATGTCTGAATTCAGACAATCATAAAAGTGTTGCGGAATTTACAAAGCACAATCTAAAATTGTTACTATTTACATATTCTCGTAAAAAGCGTGAAAACTATATGCGATAAAATAGAATGAGAATGGCTGGGGCGCCAGGATTCGAACCTGGGAATGCCGGTACCAAAAACCGGTGCCTTACCGCTTGGCGACGCCCCAACAGGGCAGCGAAGGCGAAACGCCGCTGCCTGAACCGCGCCTGATTAGCAAAGCCTGCCCGGCCCGGCAATGACCCGGCGACTTATTTTTTCACAAAATTCAAGCTTTTTGGGTGCCGTGGCGAAGTTCGCATGTTAGGGCTTGGCGATGGCGCGGTTGAGGCTGCGGCTCAAGCTGGCATGGCATTTTTCAGGAGGTCTCGATGGCGGACCCGGCATTCGATCTCGATTTTCAGCCGGCCTATGGCGAGGCGGTTCCCGTCGCCCCGCTGATCCAGCGCATCACCGTCAACAATCCTTCCGCCTTCACCTTCCATGGCACCAACTCCTATATTGTCGGAGACCGTTCCGTCGCCGTCATCGATCCCGGCCCGGAGGATGAGGCGCATTTTCAGGCGCTGATGGCGGCGCTGACGGGCCGCGAGGTCACCCATATATTCGTCAGCCATACCCATCGCGATCACTCGCCGCTTGCCCGCCGGCTGAAGGAGGCGACCGGGGCGATAACGGTGGCCGAAGGTCCACACCGTGCCGCGCGCCCGCTGCACGTGGGCGAGACAAACCCCTTTGCCGAAAGTTCCGACACGGGTTTTGCACCCGATATCGCGCTTGGCGACGGCCAAAGCCTTTCCGGCGACGGGTGGCGGCTTACCGCGCTGCATACGCCGGGACACACGGCCAACCACGCCGCCTTCGCGCTCGATGGCAGCGGCATCGTCTTTTCCGCCGATCACGTCATGGCCTGGGCCACTACCATTGTCGCGCCGCCGGATGGGGCGATGAGCGACTACATGGCCTCGCTGGAACGGCTGCTCACCCGCGACGACCGGCTGTTCCTGCCCGGCCATGGCGGCCCGGTCACCGACCCCGCCGCCTTCATGCGGGGCTTGCGCGCCCACCGCCGCATGCGGGAAAAGGCGGTTCTGAAGCGTATCCGCGAAGGCGACCGGCTGATCGCCGATATGGTGAAGGTAATCTATGCCAGCACCGACAAGCGCCTGCATGGCGCCGCCGCACTTTCCGTGCTGGCGCATATAGAAGACCTGATCGAAAAGGGCGAGGTGCAGACAGATGGTGCGCCTTCGCTGCTGGGTGAGTATTTTCCGGCATAGCGGATATTTTGGGCACGCGAGATTTCAGGGCGCGTTGCGACCTCACCTCTCACTCCAAGCCTCGATTGGATCGAGTGGATGCCGCCTGTTTCTTCTCCCCGCCGGGGAGAAGGTCGCGGCAGCGGGATGAGGGGGCAAGGCTAGAGATATTCGGAGAGGGTGCCCCCTCATCCGACCCTTCGGGCCACCTTCTCCCCCTCGGGGAGAAGAAACAGGCGGCACGCGCTCGTCCCCATCAAGACAACACGTAGCGTCAGCGACACATCAATTGTCGTTCAACCCCTGCATCTCCGCATCCAGCGCATCGAGATAGGCTTCCGCAATCGCAGCACCCATGCCGAGATCGTGCGGGCCGTAGCGGGAGGCGACGCGGACATCGACGATGGTGGTTTCGGCCTCTTCCTTGAGGCGGATGAGGATATCGAAACGCAGGCCCCAGATGCGCGTGCGGGTTTCGCCCTGCATCAGCACCACGCCGCTACCGTTAAAGAAGGTGGGCAAAGGCGCGTCCGTCGGGCGGGCCATGGGCACCGGCACGATGGAGGGCAGATCCTCGACCGGCCCTTCTTCCGCAGGCTGCGTCCTGTCCTGCTCCGGAACGCCGACGGAGGGCGCATCTTCCGCCCCGATCACGCCCTTCGTGTGGGCGATGTGGATATTCTGGGCGGCGGCCATTTTTTTGGCGGCGGCATAGATGCGGTCGATTGCGCCTTCATAACGGCGGCCGGCGAGGCTGGCATAGGCTTCGGCCTGCGCGTCGCGGTCGGCCTTGGTGACAGTCGCGGGCCGCACCAGCCATTGCTGGTTGGCGGCGGGCGTCACCAGCCATTCCGGCACGTCGGTCAGATCGGTCGAGATGTCGTAAATCTTCGGCTGCTGCCAATAAAGAAAAGCGCCGTAACCGACCACGCCGAGCGGCAGGGCCGAGAGAAGCAGCGCCGCCAGCGCCGAAAGGCCGCCGCGTGCGCCCTTTGTCCACAGCCGCTCAAGCCCGATCAACGCCAGAAGCACAGCCGCAAGAGCGATGCCAGCGGCGATGATGAGGAGACCGACAAGATCGGGCGTCGTCAGCGGCCCGAAACGATGAATGCCGGCGGCGATGAGAAACAGCACAAGCGCCGCAAGACCCAGATAGCGGGAAAGATAGGCTGCAACCGAAAAAGGCCGGACGAAACGCACAGTCATGAAAGCGGATATCCGTTAGATCGCATTGGCTAAAAAGCGTTGCACCCGAATTCTAGCAGGGAATCACCTGCATATGATATCATAGACCGGATTTGCGGTGAGGAAAACCAAAGGAGGAGACGATCTGCGGGTAAAGCGTGCTCACCACCTCCGAAGGCCTCCCTTCCGTCACGCCAGACATGATCCACTGCTGTCCGGGTTAAATTTTCGGACAGGGCGCAGTCTCCTTGAAGTCGGTGATGAGGGTGAACATTCACTCAACATCATCCTCGGCCTTGTCCCGAGGACCTAACCACCTCGAATAAAAATCAATACGTTGGCAGATCCTCGGGACAAGCCCGAGGATGACGTCGGCGCAATTGGTATGACTTTCCTTCCTGACTGAGAGGCCACGGCAACAAGAAGCGGGAGTATTTTTCCGCATTGTCGCTACTTAAGAGAATTATTCCCCGACAACGCAACAAATACGCACGTTCATCCCTTAATTGCTGAGGAAATCGGCGTATTCTCGGCGACCTCCCTCGAGAATGCGTGTAAAAAGTGCAACATTCTCGTTTTCTTGCACGATAAAGAGACATGTCATGTCACAGGCAACGACGTCCGCCGGCCCCTCCGGGCCTAAACCCTTTTATCGCAATTTCGGCTTTCAGGTTCTGATCGCCATGGTCATCGGCCTGCTGCTCGGCCTCGTTGCGCGCAACATCGGTCCCGATGCCGCCGGCAGCCCCAACTGGCTTTCGGTGACACTGCAAACCATCGGCAGCATTTTCGTGCAGCTTTTGCGCGCGCTGGTTCCGCCGCTGATCTTCACGGCCATCGTCGCCTCCATCGCCAATCTCAAGAACCTCTCCAATGCGGCGAAGCTTGTGTGGCAGACACTCCTCTGGTTCGCCATCACGGCACTGATCGCCGTCGTCATCGGCATCGTGCTCGGCCTTGTCATTCAGCCCGGCGTCAACACGGCGATAGCCAATACGGCGGCGGCCGCCCCCTCCTCCACCGGTTCGTGGCTGGACTTCCTCAAGGGCCTGGTTCCCGCCAACGTCTTCGGCCTCGAAGCGTCTACCAAAATCAACAACGGCTCCGGCAGCACCTCGCTGAATTTCAACGTGCTGCAACTGCTCGTCGTCTCGATTGCCTTTGGTGTCGCGGCGCTGAAAGCTGGCAAGGCGGCGGAACCGTTCCTCGCCTTCAACCAGTCGCTGCTCGCCATCGTGCGGAAAATCCTGTGGTGGGTCATTCGCCTCACCCCCATCGGCACCATCGGCCTGCTTGGCCGCGCGGTCGATCAATATGGCTGGACGACGCTGTCGCAGCTCGGCTGGTACGCGGCGGCCGTTTATATCGGTCTCGCACTGGTGCTCTTCGTGGTCTATCCGGCGCTGTTGATCACCCATGGCCTGAAGCCGTCGCGCTTCTTTGCGGGCGCATGGCCGGCCATCCAGCTCGCCTTCGTGTCGCGTTCCTCCATCGGCACGCTTCCCGTCACCGAAACCGTGACGGAAAAGAGCCTCGGCGTGCCGCGCGAATATGCCGCCTTCTCCGTGCCGCTCGGCGCCACCACCAAGATGGACGGCTGCGCTGCGATCTATCCGGCGATTTCGGCAATCTTCATCGCGCAGTTCTTCCAGGTGCCGCTCGGCATTCAGGAATATGTGCTGATCGTCTTCGTCTCCGTGCTCGGTTCCGCCGCAACGGCAGGCCTCACGGGCGCGGTGGTAATGCTGACGCTGACGCTTTCGACGCTCGGCCTGCCGCTCGAAGGTGTGGGCCTGCTGCTCGCCATCGACCCGATCCTCGACATGGGCCGCACGGCGGTGAACGTCGCCGGCCAGGCGCTGGTGCCCACCATCGTCGCGAAGCGCGAAGGCATTCTCGATGAGGCCGTCTATAACAACGCCAAGGATATCGACGCGCTCGACGACCGGGAAGCAGCGCCGACCTGACAGCGGCAATCATGGGGCGTTTCCGGTGAAAAGGGAGACGCCCCATGCGGACCACTCCCGTTGTTCCCTGATAGTTTGGGGTTGACGGCGATAATTTCATCGATAGCGATAGCGGCACGGGCAACAGCGCAATTTAGAGCGGAAACTGTGCATGGCGAAACGTAACTGGATCTATGTCGGCCTGCTCGCTTTCATCTCCCTCGGGCTTCTGATCGATGCGGCCGTCTGGCCTGCCGGGCCTCCAGCATCCTTTACCGCAAACGATCTGGTGCAGATGATCGGCATCATCACGCTATTTGCCTGGTGGCAGATAGAGGATGCCGAAAAGCGGGACCTCCGGCGCAGCTCCGCCGCCAAAATCACCACCGTTCTGCTCGCACCCATCGGGCTTGCGATTTATCTCTATCAAACCCGCCGGTGGACCCGCGCCACGCTCGGCCTCCTCGCATTTATCGGCGGCATCGTCCTCATCGCCATCCTCACGGTTCTGCTCGGCGACTGGCTCATTCAACAGGGTTTGTTCCCGCCGTCTTTCCTGCGTGATTCCTGAGCAACGGGAGTATGTCGGATTTTACGACGCCACGCCGCCTGACACCGCTATCGCCGCCGCCTGCCAAGCCATTCTCCATGATGGATTGATGCAACTTTCCGCTCCAACGCGGCTTTTCCCCACATGAAAACAGGCGTATCAATCGCCGCAATAAAAGTGCCGTACGGCTGTCATGTTAAGGGAGAAACAAAATGCGCGTTTCCATCGTCTTCGGTGCGCTTGCCACCATGCTGGCGCTCACCGCCTGCCAGACGTTGACGCCGGAAGAGCGTCGGGCGCGAGATGAGGCGACTTGCCGGGGTTACGGTTTCCGCCCTGGCACGGACCCGATGGCCGGTTGCCTTCTCGATCTGGAAATGGACCGCCGCGCCGACAACCGCGCCTGGCAGGCGCAGATGAACCGCGACATGTTCTACCGCCCCGTGGTGGTGGAGCGGCGCATCATCGTCCAACAGAACCCCTGACGGGAATGAAGGCGACATTGCTCGCCACCCTGCCCTCATCCCTCTTTGCCGCGAGCGTTGCCTGCGCCGCGGCCAGGCGGGCGATAGGCACGCGGAAGGGCGAGCAGGAAACGTAGTCGAGATCGGCGTCCTCGCAGAAATGGATCGAGGCCGGGTCGCCGCCATGTTCGCCGCAGATGCCAAGCTTCAGTTCCGGCCGCGTCTGGCGGCCGCGTTCTGCGGCGATGCGGATCAACTCGCCCACACCGTCGAAATCGAGCGAGATGAACGGGTCGCGCTCGATGATGCCCTTGCGCTGATAGGTATTGATGAAACGCGCCGCATCGTCACGGGAAATACCGAAGGTGGTCTGCGTCAGGTCGTTGGTGCCGAAGGAGAAAAATTCCGCCGCTTCCGCAATCACATGGGCGCGCAGGGCCGCGCGCGGCAATTCGATCATGGTGCCGGTCAGATATTCGATCTCCATGCCCGTTTCCTGCGCCACCGCTGCGGCGACGCCGTCGATGACCTCGGTAACGTAATCCAGTTCCGCGCGCAGACCGACAAGCGGCACCATGATCTCGGGCACGACCGGCGCGCCGGTGATGCGTGCTGCGGCAACCGCCGCTTCGAAAATGGCGCGGGCCTGCATTTCGGCTATTTCCGGATAGGAAATGGCGAGACGGCAGCCGCGATGGCCGAGCATGGGGTTGAATTCGTGCAGGGCATCCAGCCGCTGGCGGAACACCGTCTGCGGCATGCCCATGGCGGCCGCCACCTCGACGATTTCGCCATCGGTCTTCGGCAGGAATTCATGCAGCGGCGGGTCGAGCAGGCGGATCGTCACCGGCAGGCCGTGCATGATCTGGAAAAGCTCGGTGAAATCCGAGCGCTGCATCGGCAGAAGCTCATCGAGCGCCGCCCGCCTGCCCTTTTCGCTTTCGGCGAGGATCATCTCACGCATCACATGGATGCGGTCGCCCTCGAAGAACATATGTTCGGTACGGCAGAGGCCGATGCCTTCCGCGCCGAAGGCACGGGCGGCGCGGGCGTCGGCCGGGGTATCGGCATTGGTGCGCACCGTCATGCGGCGCAGCCCGTCGGCCCACTCCATCAGCTTGCCGAAATCGCCCGAGAGTTCCGGCTGCGTCATGGGTACCTCGCCCTTCAGGACGCGGCCGGAAGAACCGTCGATGGTGATGACATCGCCGCGCTTCAGCATACATCCGACGCCGATCAGCACCTTGTTGCGCATGTCGACGCGCATGGAGCCGGCGCCGGTGACGCAGGGAATGCCCATGCCGCGCGCCACCACGGCGGCGTGGCTGGTCATGCCGCCGCGCGTGGTCAGAATGCCTTCGGCGGCGTGCATGCCATGAATATCTTCCGGGCTGGTTTCGATGCGCACCAGAATGACACGGCGGCCTTCGGCTTCCGCCGCAACCGCCTCTTCCGCAGTGAAGACGATCTCACCCGTCGCCGCCCCCGGAGACGCGGGCAGGCCTGAGCCGATGATGGGACGCGATGTGCCGGGATCGATGGTCGGGTGAAGCAGCTGGTCGAGCGATGACGGCTCGATACGGCAGACGGCCTCCTCCTGCGAGATCAGCCCTTCTTCCACCATATCGACGGCGATCTTCATGGCCGCGCGGGTGGTGCGCTTGCCGGAGCGGGTCTGCAGCATCCAAAGCTTGCCGCGCTCGATGGTGAATTCCAGATCCTGCATGTCGCGATAGTGATTTTCCAGCCGCTTGCAGATGGCCAGAAATTCGCTGAACGCCTCCGGCATCAGCTTTTCCATCGAGGGCTTGTCGGAGCCGGAGGCCAGACGCGCCGCCTCGGTGATGGATTGCGGCGTGCGGATGCCCGCCACCACATCTTCCCCTTGAGCGTTGACGAGGAATTCGCCGTAAAGCTCCGCCTCTCCCGTCGAAGGATTGCGGGTAAAGGCGACGCCGGTTGCCGACGACGAGCCGAGATTGCCGAAAACCATGGCCTGCACGTTGACGGCCGTGCCCCAGTCCCCCGGAATATTGTGCAAATGGCGGTAGGTCACGGCGCGGTGGTTGGTCCAGCTGGCGAAGACGGCGCCGATTGCGCCCCAGAGCTGGACATGACAGTCCTGCGGAAAAGCTTCGTCCAGCTCATCCTCGATCAGCTTTTTATAAAGCGAAACGACATGCTGCCATTCGACCGCCGACATGTCGGTATCGTATTCGTGGCCGAGGCGGCCTTTCTCGTCCTCGAGAATTTCCTCGAACAGCTCATGATCGAGGCCCATGACGACATCGGCATACATCTGGATGAAGCGGCGGTAGCTGTCCCAGGCAAAACGCGCGTCGCCCGCATCGTGGCCCAGCGCCTCGACGGTGCGGTCGTTGAGACCCAAATTCAGCACGGTATCCATCATGCCGGGCATGGAGGCGCGCGCGCCGGAGCGGACGGAGATGAGCAGCGGCGAGTGGCTGCCGCCGAAGGTCTTGCCGGTCACGGTTTCCATTCCGTGCAGGCCGGCCATGACCTGCAGCTTCAGGTCCTCGGGAAGATCGCGGCCATTCTTGTGATAAAGCGCGCAGGCATCGGTTATGATGGTGAGGCCGGGGGGAACGGGAAGGCCGAGACTTGCCATTTCGGCAAGGTTCGCGCCCTTGCCGCCCAATATCGCAACGTCACCTGCCCTGCCTTCGGCAGCACCGTTGCCGAAGGTATAAACCCACTTTTTCATTCCACGCTCTCCACCCAGAAGCGTTGTCATTTTTCTATCATTTACAGCATTGGCGGCACGTTGGAAACGCCGCAACGTGCAGTTTACATCGCAGTGCAGCATAATTGCGGCAAATTGCGCGCAAGAATTGCCGCAAAGGCCGAATAACGGCATGATTGACGCATTCGTGTAATGCGCTGAACTGGAGTGTTGCCTAAGCCATTCAAATCGCCGACAAAGAGATTATTCATGCAATTTACCCGCCGCCATACGCTTAAATTTGCCGGAATTTCCTGTGCCGCCAGTGCGCTTGCCGGGGCGCTCAGAGCCGAAGGCGCAGTGCCCGTCGCAGGCGCCGCCTCCGCCCTTCCCTTCGCGCTGACGACGCCGATGCATATCGGTCAGGCCGCGCTGCGCGTGCGCGATCTCGACCAGATGATCGAGTATTACCGTTCAGTGCTGGGCATGAACGAGGTGGAGCGCACGGCGAGAGGCGTGACGCTCGGCGTCGGCACCGTGCCGCTGCTCGATCTCGTGCACAAGCCGGCGGCGGATTTCGAAAGCCCCACCTCCGCCGGCCTGTTCCACATCGCCTATCTGATGCCCTCGCGCAAGAATCTGGCGCGCTGGCTGGTACATGCGGCGCTGAAGCAGGTGCCGCTTACCGGTTTTGCCGACCACAATGTCAGCGAGGCGATCTATCTCAACGATCCCGAAGGCAACGGCATCGAGGTTTACAGCGACCGGCCGAAGGATACATGGGTGTGGAGCGGCCGCGTGGTGAAAATGGGCACCGAACCGCTCGATGTCGACGATCTGGTGAAGCTGACCGATACCAAAAGAAGCGACTACGAAGCTGCCCCGCCGGGAATGCGCATCGGGCATGTACACCTGCGGGTCGGCGAAATCGCCGCCGCCAGCGCCTTTTACGAAACGGCCGTCGGCCTGCAACCGACGCAGGACGCGCGCTCCGATGCCTCGTTTCTTTCTTCCGGCGGATATCATCATCATCTGGCGGTGAATACATGGAACAGCCGTGGCGCGAAGGAACGCAACGCCATGGAAACCGGCCTCGACTGGTTTTCTCTCACCGTTCGCAATCTCGCCGATCTCGAGGCGCAGAAAACGCGGCTGCGGGCCGCCGGTTATGTGCTGGTGGAGATGGAAAATAACGTCGTGGAAGCGATAGACCCCTGGGGCACGCGGCTGCGGCTGGTGCCGGGGTGAGTGGTCCATACGCTCGATACGAAGCGGGTGCCGCAAAAAATGCTCACACAAATTCGTCCGAACACTACAGAGCCTCACCGCCCCCCTTCCTCATTCCTGTGCTTGTCACAGGAATCCAGTCGACGCGCGTCTGCGCGGCAGGAGACTCTTTTCAGCCCAAGGACTTGGGCTGGCTGGATTCCTGTGACAAGCACAGGAATTGTCTGTCGGAATTATGCTTTATTGTTCGGGACGTTGGATGACCTCCGAGGCGGCCACCCCGGAGGTCATGCGATTGTACGCCCGAAC
>NZ_JBNWCP010000013.1:0-167334 GCF_053522345.1 Agrobacterium sp. 22-226-1 | reverse complement strand
GGATTTTTGCGGCCATGATAAAAACTATACGCCGTCTGTTCGGTTCACCGGCAAAAAGGCAATGGTGATGCGTTCGTGTACGACACATGTGCACGGCGATGCGCCCGGCAGCCGCAAGGGGGTAAAATCCGGTACGGTGGAAAGCATCTGCGAACCCATCGGGCACGCCGATCAGGTGCGTGCCGAAGGTTCGCACGTCATTCGACACCTCGACCGTTTTTATATGAACAGCAGGAATACCCAGGGTGAGGCGATCTTCGTCCGCAGCACGCAGACCTATGATCCTCCCAGGGATGATGATCCGGTGCGGGGGTCGCTCAGATGGCAGGACGGGTCGGACGAAGACCGGGTTATGAGCGATGCGTCGCCCGAGCCGTTTAAAGAGGGCGAGAAATACGCTTATGCGGGATCGGCTGCCGCAGCGACGACTGGGGCTGCTCAAAACTCTGCGCAAGCACTTCGCGGAGGAATGCCAGCGACAAGGCCGACTGTCCCCCAGACTGTTCCTCGTGGTCCGGGAAGGGTGATAACCCCGGGACCCGCCCGAGCGCCTCAGTGGTATCGTACCCCGCCTCACAGGGTTGTGAGCGATCTTGCAAAAGTTGGCCGTCTCGCGAGGGTGGGCATTTGGGCCCGCCGCCTAAATGTCATCGGGATATTATCAAGCGTCCTTATCCCCGATAATGGTGCAAATCTGTCTGACGTCGTCCCACGGGACGATCAGGAGCGGCGGATCAAAGAAATGTTCGACGAGGGTGTCGACGCCGGACACGACAGCTGGGAGATGCGGGATTGGGCGATGGAGGAGCTCCGTCGACATCGGCAGCGAGTGCGTGAGGAACCAGAAAGTCGGCCACAGGCATTACCCCAGAGCGAAACCGTACGTGTCTCCGATCGGGACGAATACCGCAAGAAGTGTCAAGTCGACCGTTACGGCAAGATGAAGAGCGTCTGTGGTCAGTACGGCATGCAGGCTCACCATATAGTTCCGGACTGGACGCTTCGTTATGGCGCGAGAGAGGAGGCCGATAAGCGCATTCCGAATATGCCCAGCCTTAATGATGGTATGGCTATATGTGTTATTGGCAATGCCCGGGTAGAGCAAACCGAGCACTGGGGTGGTCATCTGGCGGACAAGGCGATCGAAAATGCCGGTAGAAATTCAACGCCACCTTTCACTGCACCCTTACATAAAGTAGTTCAGGCGTCGGCCCAGGCTATGATAAGCGTGAGGCCCGATTGTGCAAAAGAGATTATGGCAGCCCTGACGACCCAATATGCTGGAAAAAATCCGTTCCAGCTTTTACGAGCTAAACAATATCCTCCCCTTCCTGAAGAAACCATATCGGCTTTGAAGTCTGGAGCTGTTGAAGGAGCGACCAGAAAACCATGAAAACCAAGCTGCCTATCGATTTTACGAGAGCATATGCGAGGTCGGGCAAAACGCTCGCCGTTGTCGCAACGAGAGACGATGCTGAACCTTTCGATCCTGATGGCCGATTTTATCGGTATGATCGTGACGACGTGCCGCCGCAGGACTGGACGTATTCCGACTTCGGTTTCCATATTCAAAGCATGACTGTGTATCATAGCGCTGAGCACGCTACGCCAGATGGTTATTTCGTTTTGCTGTCGTCGGAGGGTGACGTTTTTCACACCTACTGGAAGGAGAATTTTCAAGAGAAAATTCAGGGAGCCGGTAGTTGGAGTGACGATTCGAAAGGCTATGGGCGTCTCACTCGCATCCGCGAGATCGGGCAACACCTATATGCCTGCGGAGAGGGGGGGCAAATCTATGTTCGCAAGGGGAACAATGATTGGCGTCTTCTGACCGATAAATTGTTGCTGAACCCAAATGCGCAGGAGGAAGCAAAGCCTGAAAAAGAGCCGGAATTTCTTTCTCCGGAATGGCAGGAATGGGTCACTCGGTCGGCCCTCAATCCAGCCTCCCGCGATATACTGTTCTTTGACATAAACGGGTTGTCGGAAGAAGCCATCTATCTTTGCGGGGAGGAGGGGCCCGGTACCAAACCGGTCCTTTGTTTCTGGGATGGTCACGAGTTGCACGAACTGAAAATTCCAATTCCGGTAGCCGCTTTGACCGGAATTTACATCGAGAATCCTGACAGTGTCTGGATATGTGGGAGAGAAGGTGTTCTCATACACGGAAGTCACACACGGGGATTTTCGCCTGTCGCATTACGGCAGCAGCATAATCTCTTTCACATGATCACTCCGTATCGGGAAAAACTCGTCATGGCGGCGAGCGTTCGTCCCGGCGGTCTTTATGAGTATGATCCCAAGACAGGAAGTTTTGGCAGATTTGATCCTCCTCTTCCGCGCTTGAGCAATCGTGATGATAACGAATCTATCGACAATGGTCCGTTTTTTGCGCAGGTGATCGAAAACGTGCTTTGGGTCGTCGCATCGAAAGATGTTTTCCGCTTCGATGGTGCGGCTTGGGAGCGGATAGAACACCCAGATCTCTGAGTTGCGAGCTTCCGAAGGCTTCGAATGTTATTGGTGCGGCAGCTGAGGTGAGCATGCAGTTTGGACAAGATTAGTTTTCTGTCGGGTCTGCCTGAGGCCTCCTAAAATCGCAGCAACGTGGACCGGGAAGGAAATGGCATGAGCATCCCCCCCCCACACACACACAACTACAGCGGCGAACCACAATACCGAGACACATGGGCCACCGGGACACTGCAATAGGGCTGTATGACCTTGATGAGGCACGTATTGTCTCTTTGGCGCCTGATGTATCCCTGACTCAGGCTGGCTCATCGGTGATGCCTATTCCGGCGCTGGGGAAGTTTTACTTGGAGAGGGCATCGGAGCTTACCACCAAGCCTTGTTTGGATTTTTGAGAGCTGTGGATTTGGTGCGATGTTTGGGACTCGCCTGGCCCGAAAGAAACGCACCGACATCCTCTTCCCGAAGCGGCGGCGCATAGATATAGCCCTGCACCAGCGTGGCGCCGAGGCCTTGGAGTGCGGTAAGCTCGGCTGGTGTTTCCACCCCTTCCACCACGCATTCCAGTTCCATGTCCCGGCTGAGGGTGAGAAGGGATTTTACGATTTTGTAGCTGGCCGGTTTTTCGTGCAGGTCCGTGACGAAGCTGCGGTCGACCTTGATCTTGGTCAGCGGCAATGCATGCAGTCGTGTCAGACTGGAATAGCCGGTGCCGAAATCGTCCAGCGATATGCCGCAGCCGAGACGGCGCAGCATTTCGACCGATTGCCTGACCTGTTCGAAATCATGGGCAAAAGCCGTCTCGGTAATTTCAAGGTCCAGCCGTCGTGCATCGAAGCTGCTGTTTTCGATGATGCCGAGCAGGGAAAGCACGCCCTCATGGGAATTGAGGTCCTGGGCCGAAAGGTTGAACGACAGGCGCAGGGAGGGTTCCCACTTGGCGGCGGAGGCGAGCGCCATCTTGAGAAGCGGCCGTGTCAGCGAACCGACGATGCCGGCCCGTTCCGCGATGGGGAAGAACTGGCAAGGCGGCACATGTCCGAGAACCGGGCTGTGCCAGCGCGCCAGCGCTTCAAAACCTGCCGTTCTTCCGTCGCGTATATCGACGATCGGCTGGAATACGACCGAAAGCTCGTTTTCCATATCCCTTTGTTTGAGCAGGTGCTCGACGCGGGCTTCGATATTGATCTGCTTTTCGTGCTCCGCATCGAACAGAACGGCATCGCCACGCCGGGTTTTCTTGGCGTGGTAAAGGGCATAATCCGCCCTGTCGAAAAGCTGTTCAAGCGTGGAGGCGAGGTTTGGAAACACGGCAATTCCCATGGAAGCGGAAACATGCACGGTGCCTTCCGGCATATGGTAAGGCGCCCTCAACTGCTCGGAGATCGCATTGGCATTTGTGACGAGTTGCGCGTCATCCGGTATGATCGGGGCGACGATGGCGAATTCGTCACCGCCCAGCCGAAAGGCCCTGCTGGCTTTCAGATTGGCGGTGAGGCGTTTGCTGACATTGACAAGCAGCCTGTCTCCCACGGAGTGTCCGTAAAGATCGTTGACAGGCTTGAACCCGTCCAGATCGATGACACCCAGCGCCAGCCGGGTTCCGTTGGCCCTGGCTTTTTCGAGCTCGGCCTCAAGGTGAGCGAAAAAGGCGCGGCGGTTGGGCAGTTCCGTCAGGCTGTCGATATTGGCAAGCAGCAGGTTTTCGTTGCTGAGCGCTTCCGTACGCTGTTGTGAAATGACCATGCGCTCGAAATTGCGGTAGTTGGTCAGCAGAATGGACATCATGCCGATGCAGACCAGCAGCACGTTGATGGCAATGGCAACAAAGGTCGGTTGCCGCGATGCCAGAAAAAAGGCGATGAAGGCGCCATTGACGATGAGCGTCACCGTGAAGGCGGCCGAGCGCACATACATCAGACAGAAAATGCAGGAAATGACGGTAATCGCCATGTAGAAGGCGACGTGGGATTGCGTATAGGCATCCCCATAGGGCACCAGCAGGAAAGACCAGAGCGTGAATGCCATTGCGATGCCGGCAGCGAGGCGATTGGTGCGCCGAAGGGCTGCATGCGCCACCCGCGGTTCGGGATCCATGCCGCGCGTCCTCCACCAGAAGGTGACCCTGAGAGTGCAGCCGAGTGTGAAGAGGGCGGGAACTCCAACGGTGAGCCAAGGCGGCGCCAATCGCATATGCGTCACGGCAAGCGCCCATGTGCTTGAAAGCAGGATGAAATACATCATCGGCATCTGTCGGGTGAAAGCGCGGTACTGTGCTTTCAGCAGATCAGGATTGTCGGACCGGACGGACATGAAGTCCTGCAGTTTCTGTGTGGCGGTCAGTATTTTCATTCACGGCTCTTCAAATACAGAACGGCATTTGTAACATAATTCCCGTTACATCATTGGAAATACACAGGGTTAACCGACAGACAACTGCGTCAACCGCAAGATGCAGGCGCTGCGTTTCGCAACATTCCAATGTTTTCAGTATTAAATGTTTCCTGCGGGGATATTGTTAGGGGGTGAAGCAACCCTTTGCTTCATGCCACGTGTTGCGGCGAATCCATCGAATTGGCATGATCGGCCTGCCCGCTTCCAATGTTCGTTAGCTCCCTTTAAACGCCCCTTGAAAAGTTTGAACGCGCGTGCAATATGAACGCGTGTTCAAACTTTGAGAAATGGTTCTTGCGCATGGATTCGATCCACTATCGCGATACATTGGCGGCGCGTGCCGAATTGTGCCGCAGCGTTATTCTTTCCGCCGGGGAGCTGGTGCTGAAAGGTTTTCAGGGCGAGGCGACGCGCAGCTTTTCGATGAAGGGGCCGCAGGACTTTCTGACGGTGACGGATGCTGCCTCCGAAGCGCATATTCGCGGCGCGATCATGGCCGCTTTCCCGGAAGACAGTTTTTTCGGGGAAGAGGGCGGCGGCGAGATCGGTGAGCGCGTCTGGGTCGTGGATCCCATCGATGGCACCGCCAATTTTGCCCGTGGCATTCCGCATTTCTGCATCTCCATCGCCTATGTCGAAAACGGCCAGACCGAAATCGGGGCGATCTATAATCCCGCCCTTGGCGAGCTTTATTTCGCCCGCCGCGGCGAGGGAGCGACGCGCAACGGGCAACCGATCAGGACTGCGGAAACGGAACGCTTCGATGCTGCTTCGATCGAGATGGGGTGGTCCACCCGTATCGCGAATGCGACCTATCTCGATGTCGTCAGGAACCTGCTCGATATGGGCGCCAATGTCCGCCGCGCCGGCTCCGGCGCGCTGGCGCTTGCCTATGTGGCTGATGGCCGTTCCGATGGCTATCTCGAATTGCACATGAATTCATGGGATTGTCTTGCAGGGCTGCTACTCGTCAGCGAAGCTGGCGGCGATGTGTGCCCTTTTCTGGAGATCGGCAGTCTCAGGGAGGGCGGGCCGGTGCTGGCCGCAGCCGCCGGTGTTGCCAAAGGCGTCAGCCAGGCATCGAATATAGCGCTGGCCGCGCGGCAGCTGTCGGATCGTCCGCGGGCGGCATCGGCGTGATTCATGGCGGAGGCTCTTTCGCAGAGGGGGGCCTCGTGCTTCATGCATGTGGAGGAATGAAATGGATGGACCCGTTTATGCCCGGCCTGCAATCAGCCTGATTGCGGAAGGGCTTGGCCCGCACAATGCCGCGCTTTACATTGGCGGCAGCGATGGTGCGAGCGATCTGGGGCTCCTGCGCCGGCATGGCATCACCACCGTTGTCAATTGCGCCGTCAATCTGGATATCAATCTCGTGCAGGCGGTGGCGGAAGAGGGCGACAGGCGCGCCGTGGGTTATGGCGATATCCGTTATTACAAGCTCGGCCTTATCGATGGCGAGGGCAGCCCTGACACCATGATGCTGGGCGCCTATTACATTCTCGACGGCGCGCTTCGCCAGACCATGCCGAAGCGGGAAACCTATCCCTTTGCCGATGGCGGCAATGTGCTCGTCAATTGCCGCAGCGGCCGCAGCCGTTCCGTCTCACTGGTGGCGCTTTTCCTGCACAAGCAGCAGCCGGATCTCTATCCTACCCTCGATGATGCGCTGGCCGTGATCCGCACGAATCGGGAACTGCGGCCTGACGAATGGTTCGAGACGCCGAAACCGATGCTTTACGCCGCCGCCCGACGTGCTTCCGACTGGATCGACATGGTCGAGGGCAGAAAGACCGCTCAACCATGCTGACACGCACGCTTCCCTCCGTTGCCGTCATCGCCGACGCGCATTTCCATGACACAGCAGCCGATTTCGGATTTCCCGGCATCAAAATCGATGGCCAGCGCATCACCATGCGCAGCTGGTCGGATACGCGTGAATCCACCCGAGTTTTCAACGAAAGCGCCGATGCATTGCATGCGGCGCTGGAAGAGGTGCGGCAGCGCGGCATTCGCCATGTGGTGCTGCTTGGCGACTATACCGATGATGGCCAGCGGGTAACGACCGAGACGCTGAAGAACATCCTGCAACGCCACAGCGACGCCCACGGCACGGCCTTTTACGCATTGCCCGGAAACCATGATATTTTCGGCCCGTGCGGCCGGCACCATACCAAGGAGTTTCTGACGGAGAACGGCAAATGCCTTTCCGTTTCAAGCGATGCGCGGCGGGCCGGTGAGCCCGTCGTCGTGAACGACGGGATGTATTGCGGAGGTTATCCTGCAGGCCTTGGCCCGATGGCGGCTTTCGGTTATTTCCGCCAACCGGATTATCTGCATTGGGAAACCCCTTTCGGTGTTTCCGATGCGCCGGAGGACCGGCTGTACGCGGTGCGCTCACCCGATGGGCGCAATGTTTACCGCCTGATGGATGCCTCCTATCTGGTCGAGCCGGAGCCGGGCCTGTGGCTGCTGATGATCGACGCCAATATTTTCGAGCCGCTCGATGGTGAGTTCGAAGCGGGCGAGGAGGCGGCTTTCATCGACAGCACCTCCGGTGGCTGGAATGCGCTTTTGCGCTGCAAGCCCTTCCTCATCGACTGGATCGCTGATGTGCGCCGCAGGGCGGAGCTGCACGGCAAGACATTGCTCGGCTTTTCCCACTATCCGGCGCTCGACCCTTTCGATGGCGCAAGCGGTGCGGAAG
This sequence comes from Agrobacterium sp. 22-226-1, assembly GCF_053522345.1. Classification (NCBI taxonomy): domain Bacteria; kingdom Pseudomonadati; phylum Pseudomonadota; class Alphaproteobacteria; order Hyphomicrobiales; family Rhizobiaceae; genus Agrobacterium; species Agrobacterium sp. 22-226-1. The sequence continues at coordinate 159,761 of NZ_JBNWCP010000013.1, read as the reverse complement.
GCGCCCTGTTCGGTGAAACCAATGTCGTGCGCCGCACGCCGCGCAAGGCGGTGGAGGATGCGCTGTTACAGGCCGGGCTCGCCGTTCATTTCAGCGGGCATCTGCACGTGGAAGGCGTGACACGGCGCGGGGAAGGCGAAAATTCGCTCACCAATATCGCCGTACCGTCGCTCGTCGCCTTTCCGCCCGCCTTCAAGGTCGTCCACCCGTCGCGGCAGGAAATCCTTGTCGAGACGGTGGAGATGGCTGCCCTGCCGGTCAATGGCCGCATTTGCCGTGGTTACGCACAGGAGACAGCGCTGGCGGGCGAGGCGAACGACCGGGCTTTTGCCGCCGGCAATTACGGTGAATTTCTGCTGGGCCACAAGCGGGCGCTGATCAGGCACCGTTATTTCCCCAAGGAATGGCCGGCCGAGGTTGTCACGGCAATCGCCGATAAAAGCGTTCGGGAGGTTCTCCACCTGCTTGAAGGGGGAGGCCGATCCTCGTCTGACGCTGCTGTCCTGTCCTTGGACCTGCCGATATTCGAACTGATTGCCGACTGGTATTGCCTGCGGCAGGGCGCAGGTCTGGCACTGCCGCACATCGCGCCGCAACGGCTTTCCCTTTATCGAACGCTGGCGGAGCGCTTCGGTCGCGAGCCGGATAGTCATGATGGTTCGGTCGAAAGCTTTCTCGAAATCTTCTTCGGAGCCCTCGGCCTGTTTCTCGAGCGTGCCGAAGGCAGCCCGCGCGATCTGGAGCTTGGGCTCGCGCCGCAGCATGAACGGGTGGCGGTTTGAACTGAGGTGTTTGCAACAAGTGCGGCCGCCATGGTGGGTCTGAGCCCAGACCGGCGGCGAGAATGACAAGCGGGGTGATCCGATGGAATCTGTCGTGGTCAGCATCAATCTGTTCGGCGCAGTGGCGCTGCTGCTTTTCGGCCTTGGGCAAATCAAGGGCGGAATGTCGCGCGCCTTCGGCGCCCGGCTCCGCATCGGCCTTGCGGCCGGCACGCGGGGCGGGTTTCGTTCTTTCATCGCCGGTCTCGTGGCGACAATCGCCTTGCAGAGTTCGACCGCCACGGCGTTGATGGTCGCCTCCTTCGTCGAAAAGGACCTCATCGCGCCGGACATGGCGCAGATCGTGTTGCTCGGGGCCAATGTCGGCACGGCGATGACCGCCTGGATTGTGGCGCTTGGGCTTGGCTGGCTGTCGCCGATGCTCATCCTTGCCGGTGTTGTCCTGTCACGCGGAAAATCGGTGCAACGGCAGGGGGCCGGTGCGGCGCTCGCCGGTGTCGGCCTGATGCTGCTTTCGCTGCATCTTCTTTCGGCTGCGACATATCCCATAAGGCAATCGCCGGCGCTCGGTCTCTTCATCGGCATGCTCGGCAATGCCTGGCCGGTGGCTCTGATCTTCTCCGCCATATTGGCCGCGCTCGCCTCCTCCAGTCTGGCGATTGTCGTTCTTATCCTGTCGCTTGCCGCAAGCGGCGGGGTTGAAACGAGCCTCGTGATCGTTCTGGTGCTCGGCGCCAATCTCGGCGGCGCGGTGCCGCCGGTGCTGGCGACGCTGAGAGCACCGGTTGCAGCGCGCCGGGTGGCCGTCGGCAACCTCATCGTCAGGGCAATCGGCTGTCTCGCGGCGCTGCCTCTTGCCGGATATGGCGCTGCGCTGCTGGAGATGTCGCCTTTTTCTCACGCCAATCTCGCGGTCGATGCGCATCTTTTCTTCAACCTGGCCGTCGCCGCCATCGCCTGGCCGCTCTCACCGCTGTTGCTGCGGGTAACGACGGCGCTGCTTCCGGAAAAAGAGAAAAGCGAAAGCCATCGCAGCTATCTCGACAGCCACGATCTCGATCAGCCGGTTGCCGCCCTTGCCGGCGCGAGCCGCGAGGTTCTTCTGGTCGGCGATCTGATCGAGCGCATGCTGCGGCAGGCGGGCGAAGCCATGCGTGACAGCGACGTTGCGAAACTCAATGATATCAGCGCGCTGGAAGGCCGGGTCGACCGGATACAGCACGACATTAAGGTCTATGTCTCGAAGGTGGGGCAGGACGGCTTGAGCGGGAAAGACCAGAGGCGTGCGATGGATATCGTCGAATATGCCATCAATCTCGAACATATCGGCGATATCATCGAGAAAGGCATCCGCCCGGAAATAGCCAAGAAGATCGATCTCGGACTGCGGTTTTCCGATGATGGCAAGAGCGAGCTTGAGCGTCTTTTTACCGTCACTCTCGACAATATCCGCATGGCGCAATCCGTCTTCGCAACCCGCAATGCCGCGCTTGCACGCCGGCTGGTGGAGGTGAAGGAAGATGTGCGGCGCCTCGAAAAGCAGTCGTCGGAGCGCCATCTCCAGCGCCTGCGCGACGGGCGGGCTGACAGCATTCAGACCAGCTCGGTGCATCTCGACATGTTGCGCGATCTGAAACGCATCAACGCCCATATTGCCGCCGTCGCCCATCCGATCCTCGATGAAAGCGGCCTTCTTATCGAAAGCCGCATCAAGCAGGTCGGTTAGGGGATATGGTAAAGCCGCATGACGGCTTATGCCCGGAACGCATTTGCTCTAGCGCGCGGTGATACGCTCGACCATGGAAACGGGTACGACCTGAAGCCGGGTTTCCGGCTCATCGCTATCGAGCGCGGTTAAAACCTTCTCGGTCAATGCGTCGAAGGATTGGGCAACGGTGGTCAGCTGGTAGCTTTTCCAGCCCGCCTGCGGAATATCGTCGAAGCCGACAATCGAGAGATCTTCCGGCACCCGGCGGCCCATTTCCAGCCGCGCGGCGTCCATGAAACCGAGCGCCAGCAGATCGGTCACGCAGAAAGCGCCGTCTATCGTCTTGTCGGATAGCAACTCGCAGCCGGCCTGATAACCGCTGTCATAGCTCGTCGGCCCGCCGGACCATGGAACGACCGCGATGCCTTCGATGGTCATGCGCTGGGTAAAGGCGGCGGCGCGGCGCAACTGTGCCGGCGTCTGGCTGCCGCTGGAAATGACCGCGACCTTTTTGCATTTCGCTTCCACAAGCCGCATGGCGGCAAGATCGGCGCCGCGGGAATCGTCGCTCAGCACCATATTTGTATCGGTGCGATCAAGACGCTGATTGATGAGAATGAGGCGTACGCCATTGGCGATGCATTCATCGACGATCGAGGCCGGCGGTTCGCCGGAGAGAACGACGATGGCCTGCGCACGGAATTCGAAGAGAAGCTCGATCAGCGGCGCAATGTCTTTGCGGGCATCCGCCGCATTCAGCAGCAGGCATTGCAGGCCACGACGCAGAAGGCCGATGCTGAGGAGATCGAGCTGCTTTGAAATGAAGGGAGAGCTGAGGTTGGCGCCGACGACCCCGATGAGATTGGAGCGGTCATTGTTGAGACCCTGCGCCAGCCGGTTGACACGGTAGCCGAGTTCCTGCGCGGCTTTCAGTACCTTGCGCCGGACGGCCTTCGATACGCTGCCGCCGGGTGTGAAGGTGCGCGAGACGGCGGAGCGCGAAACCCCGGCCTTTTTCGCCACTTCTTCGGCCGTCACGAACCCTCTCGCCATTCAACTCCCCCGTTGCGAAATCCTATGCCTGATATCACAGGCCATATGATGTCGGCTATTCCAATTGAAATTTTTCACCCGCGCTCGGCAAGGCTGAGAAAAGGCCGCCTGCATTCCAGGAAAATGCCTCATCCGTTCCATTGTCGCCATGCAGGGGAAAAACGTTTCCCACGCAAGCTCGTTCAAAAATTACAGTTTTGTGACAAAAAACCTTTTTAAAACAAATAAATAAGTTAGTGATCACGTGTGCATTTTTTCATTGACAAAATGTCTTTTAAGACGGATCATGCATTCCAAGGTCAAGGAAGATATGGAATTTTTATTCTACATCGACCTTGCCGGCGATGTTTTCGGGAGGAGCTGGATCATCGTTATTTGTGGGCTGGACGCCCGCTTGTGAAGCATTGACGCATTGCTGAAGGTCAACGCACGCGCCGCCTGTTCTGAGGGTCGCGCGAAGGCGGGTGCTTGCCGGCGTGTGGCGGCAATTGCGTGGCCATATGGGGAGAGATAATGGCTCTTTTAAGCGAATCGACGAAGGCGGAGGCGCTGGGAAGTCCCCCGGCGACCGCGCCTTCGGCATGGCAGGCCTGGCGGTATCGTCTCAAGGTCGCGCTCAGGGAACCGACGACGCTGATCGGCGTCCTGACGGCGCTGCTTTTCACCTATCTGATCGTCGTTCCGATCATTTCGATCATTCTCGACGCCGTCCGCGTCCAGTTCGGCCACGAACGGCGTCTCGGCAAGGATGTCGGCGATCTCACGCTTTATTATCTCGACAGGGCGTTTTTTTCGCCCGTCGCATCGGATCTTTTCTGGCGTCCGCTCTTCAATACGCTGACCGTGGCATTCGGGGCGATTGCGCTTTCGCTCGTCATCGGCACCGTGCTCGCCTGGCTTATCAGCCGGACGGACATGTTCGGCCGTCGCTGGTTCGCCACCGCCTTGATCGTGCCCTATATGCTGCCGGCCTGGACCTTTGCGCTTGCTTGGACGACGCTGTTTAAAAATCGCACCGTTGGCGGTCAGCCCGGCTGGTTCGAGGCGATAGGCCTCACTCCGCCGGATTGGGTGGCTTATGGGCGTTTCCCGATCACCATTATCCTTGCCCTGCACTACACGCCTTTCGTCATCCTGCTGTTCGGCTCGGCGCTTCGCCGCTTCGACTCGCAGCTTGAAGATTCCGCCCGCATTCTCGGCGCCCATCGTTATCAGGTGGCGTTGCAGGTCATCCTGCCGCTGATGCGCCCGGCGCTGCTTTCTTCCATGGTGCTGATCTTCGCCAAGTGCCTCGGCGAGTTCGGCGTGCCCTATGTTCTCGGGCTGCCCGTGAAGTTCGAGGTCCTGTCCACCTCGCTGTTCCGCAGCATTGCTTCGCGCCAGACCGGCGTTGCCGGCGTCGTTGCGGCCTCGATCATGCTCATCGGCATCATTACGCTCATGATCGACGCCCGCCTCGTTCGCGAAGCCCGCCGTTTCGTGACCATCGGTTCGAAGGGTTCGATGAACCGGCAGAGCCGTCTCGGCAAGATGCGGCTTCCGGCAACCGGCTTTGCGGCTGCCATCTTCATCCTCAGCGTCGGTCTGCCGCTTCTGACCCTGGCGCTTTCGACCGTCATGAAAATGCCGGCCCGCTTCACGTTCGACAACTTCACGCTCGATTACTGGATCGGCAGCAATCTCAACACGGTGGCTTTGCAGACCGGCGTGCTCCTGAGCCCCGATCTGTGGGCAGCCGCGAAAAACACGATGATGATCGTCGGTCTTGCCTCGCTCACATCCGGTATTCTCGGCCTGCTTGTCGGTTATGTCGTCATCCGCACACCGGTGCAGGCCCTGTCGGTCTATCTGCGACAGGTGACGTTCCTGCCTTATCTCGTGCCCGGCATCGCTTTTGCCGCCGCCTATCTGTCGCTCTTTGCCGTTCCGCGCGGGCCGATGCCGGCGCTTTATGGCACGGTGACGATCCTCATCCTGGCGCTGATTGCCGACCAGATGCCCTATGCCTCGCGCGCCGGCATTTCAGCAATGACGCAGCTTGGAAAGGATCCGGAAGAGGCGGCGCAGATCGCCGGCGCGGGCTGGTTCCGCCGCATGATCTCCATCGTTATCCCGATCCAGAAGGGATCGCTGGTGACCGGGGTTCTCCTGCCCTTCATTTCTGGCATCAAGGGCTTAAGCCTCTTCGTGATCCTCGCCGTGCCAAGCACGGATGTTCTGACCACCTATTCGCTGCGGCTGGTCGACTATCACTACACGCAGGCCGCCAACGCCGTGGTGCTGATCATCGCCGCCATCGCCTATTTCGGCACGCTGTTGGCCCAGAAGCTGACCCGCACAAATCTTGCAGAAGGACTTGGAAGCTGATGCCTACCATCAACCTGCGCGGTGCGCAGAAAAACTATGGCGTGAACTCCGCAAATGCGGTTTCCGATCTTGATCTCGAAATTCGCGACGGCGAGTTCATGTGTCTGCTCGGCCCTTCCGGCTGCGGCAAGACCACGACGCTGCGCATGATCGCCGGCCTTGAAAACCTCTCCGGCGGGGAAATCCGCGTCGGCGACCGGGTGATCGATTCCGTTACCGAAGGCATCTTCGTGCCGCCGGAAAAACGTGAAATGGGTCTGGTCTTCCAGAGCTACGCTTTGTGGCCGCATCTGACCATCGAGCGCAATACGGATTTCGGTCTGCGCCTGCGCAAGCTGCCGAAAGCGGAGCGCGAAGCACGGGTGGAGCGCGTCATGCAGGCGCTCGATATCGCCAAATATCGCGACCGCTATCCGTCGCAGCTTTCCGGCGGACAGCAGCAGCGCGTGGCGCTCGCCCGCATGCTTGCGGTCAATCCGGGCGTTCTGCTTCTCGATGAGCCGCTCTCCAATCTGGATGCCCGCCTGCGGCTAGAAATGCGCGCCGAGCTGAAGCGGCTGCATAAAGAGTTCAAGACCACCATCGTCTTCGTGACGCATGACCAGTGGGAAGCCATGACGCTTGCCACCACCATCGCCGTCATGAACGAGGGCACACTGCAACAGATGGGCACGCCGAACGATATCTATGACCGTCCGGCCAATCGTTTCGTCGCCGAATTCGTAGGAAGCCCGCCGATCAATATCCTGACCTTCGGCCAGCCCGGCGTGTCGGATATAGCCGACAGGGCGGAAGCCTATTTCGCAACGCGTTATCCGCAACTGCGCGGCATCGCCTCGATCGGCATGAGGCCAGAGGCGATGGGTTATGCGATGAAGCCCGAGGATGTGCCGCAGGGCAGCTTCTCCGGCGAGATGACGGTGACCGGCGTGCTGCCGACCGGCGGTAGCTGGATTCTCGAACTCAGAAGCGAGAACCATACGCTGTTCCTGACCACCCATTCCCTGCCGCGTATCGACAGCGGCGACCGCGTGTTCTTCCACGTGCCGCCCGAGGCCCTGCACGCCTTTGACGTGAGGGGTCAGCGCATCACCGAGGCGGACGCCGTTCTGCGCAACAGCACCTACAACTGAAAACGCCGCCGAGACGGCTGAAGGAGAAGCAGTATGAAGCGGACAATGACGTGCCTGAGCCGGCTGTTATGCGCAACGGCGATCGCCGCAACGCTTGGCGGCGCGGCGAAGGCGGGAGAACCTTTCGACCTCAATGCCCTGATCGAGGCGGCGAAAAAGGAAAAGCCGATCACCGTCTATGACAGCACGGGCAAGATCGTCGAAATGGCGAAGAACTTCGCGGCAAAATATGGTGTCGGCGCAGAGGGCGCGAAGGTGAAGGCCTCCGCCCAACTGGAAATGATCATCCGCGAGGCGCGCGCCAACAATATTCAGGGCGATGTCTCGATCATCAGCGATGCGCCTGCGGCGATGGCGCAGCTTATTCCGCTCGGTTTCGTCGAAAGCTGGCTGCCGCCGGATATGGCCGGCAATATTCCCTCGGAATATCAGGACCCGCTTACCGTCGTCACCAGCGCCAATGTCTGGGCCTATAACAGCGAGCTTTTCGACAAATGCCCCGTTTCCAACATCTGGGAACTGACCGACCCGAAGTGGAAGGGCAAGGTGGCGATGCAGGATCCGCTCGGCAAGGCTTCCTACGTCGACTGGTTCAACCAGATGGCCAGCCACGGCGACGGCGAGGTGAAGGCGGCCTATAAGGCGCTTCACGGCAAGGACCTCGAAACCGGGGAAAAGAGCGCGACTGCGGCCTGGGTGAAGGCGCTTGCCGCCAACGCTCCGCTGCTGACCGACGCCGATGCGGCCGCCGCCGAAGCCGTAGGCGCTCCCGGCCAGAAGGAGCCCTTCATGGGCCTCATCAGCTCGGCGAAGTTCCGCGACAATGCCGAGAAGGGCATGAAACTCGGCCTCTGCAAGGAGCTGAATCCCTGGGTCGGCTGGCTCTATCCGGGCGTCGGGCTGATCACCAAGGGCACGAACAGCCCGAACGCGGCGAAGCTCTTCATTCACTACATCATGACCGCCGAAGGCATCGCGCCGCAGGCGATCGACGGCAAGATGTCGACCAACAAAGAAGTGAGCCTGCCTGCGGATGAGCCGTCGGGTATCGGCGCCGTTCTCGATGACATTCTGCCCTACAGCATGGCGACCAGCCTTGAAGACTGGGACGCGCGTGAAACCTGGCAGGACTTCTGGCGTGTGAACTACAAAAAATAACGGGGGACCATCTGGTGACGATCACTACTCAGAACAAGAATGGCAATGAGCGCAGGCGACGGAGGACCGCCTCCGTACTTTGCTTCGGCTTTTCGCTGGCGCTCAGCGGGGCCGCCCATGCGCAGGATGCCTTCAATCTCGATGCGCTCATCGACGCCGCGAAGAAGGAAAAGCCGATCACGGTTTATGCGGTGACCGGCAAGATCGTCGATACGGCACAGGCCTTCACCGCCAAATACGGCGTGCAGGCGAGCGGCAAGAAGGTGAATGAGGCAACGCAGGTCGAGTTGATGATCCGCGAACATCGGGCGGGCAATGTCGTCGGTGATGTCAGCGTGGCAACCGATGTCGCCTCCGCCATGGGCGAGCTTTTGCCGGAAGGCATCGCCACCAGCTGGACGCCGCCCGATCTCGAAGGCGATATTCCGCAAAAGCTGCGCGATCCGCTCGTGGTCGTCTCGGATCCGCATGTCTGGACCTACAATACCGAGAAATACGACGCATGCCCGGTCACCAACATCTGGCAGCTGACGGAGCCGAAGTGGAAGGGCAAGCTCGCCATGCTCGATCTCTTCGACAAGCCGCTTTATGCCGACTGGTTCAACCAGATCGAAACCCATCACGATGCCGATGTCGCCAGGGCCTATGAGGACCTTTACGGCAGGAAGCTGGAAACGGGCGAAAAAAGCGCAACCGCGGCCTGGGTGAAAGCCTTTGCCGAAAATGCACCGCTGCTGACGGATTCGAGTTCGGTGGCGGATGCGGCCGGTGCGCCGGGGCAGGCCGATCCTTTCTTCGTCATCACTTCGGTGGCGAAGTATCGTGACAACGAGGCCAAGGGGTTGAAGCTCGGTCTTTGCAGCGGCGTAAAGCCCTTTTCCGGCTTTCTTTATCCCGGTTTCGGGCTGATTGCCGGGCAAACGAAAAGCCCGAATGCGGCGAAGCTTTTCCTGCATTACCTGATGACGGAAGAAGGCATCGCGCCGCAGACCGCTGACGGTAAACTCTCCGGCAATATGAAAATAGCCCTGCCGGCGGATGAGCCCTCGAAGGTCGCCAATCATCTCGATGAGCTGATGGCTTTCGACGCCGCAACGGCGGCCGACGACCTCGACAAGCGCGAAGGCTGGCAGGATTTCTGGCGTGTGAACTACAAAAAATAAACGGAAGGCGGGTGCGAGCCCGCCTGTCTTTTCCTTGGGAGGGGAAACGATGCGAAGAACCAATTTGAGAACCGCCTCGGCCATGGCCGCAGCTGCAGCGATTATGGGCGTTTCCGCACTGACTGCCACGGCTGAAGAGACTTTCGATCTCGATGCTGTTCTTGCGGCTGCGAAGCAGGAGAAGCCGATCAACATCTATGACAGCACCGGCAAGATCGTTGAGATGGCCGATAAATTCAGCGCCAAATACGGGCTGAAGGCGACGGGAGTGAAGGTTTCCGCCAATAGCCAGCTGGAGATGATTATCCGCGAAAGCCAGTCGAACAATGTGCAGGGCGATGTGGTGCTGATCACCGATGCGCCTTCGGCGCTCGCCCAGCTTCTGCCGGCAGGTTTCGTCGAGAATTATCTGCCGGGCGACATGGCCTCTAAAATCCCGGCGCAGTTTCAAAACCCGCTGGCCATTTCCACCAATGCCAACGTCTGGGCCTATAATACCGAAGCCTATGGCAAATGCCCGGTGACGAATATCTGGGAACTGACCGAGCCGAAATGGAAAGGCAAGGTCGCCATGGTCGATCCGCTCAGCAAGAGCACCTATACGGACTGGTTCAACCAGCTTGAAGCCCACGGCAATGAAAAGGTGGCGGCAGCCTACAAGGCCCATTCCGGCAAGGAGATGGAGGAAAAGGGTGCGGCAGCCGCCTGGATCAAGGCGCTGGCCGCGAATGGTCCGCTCGCCACGGATGGCGACGACCCGGTGGCGGAGGCGGTGGGCGCGCCGGGTCAGAAGCAGCCCTTCTTCGGCCTGCTGAGTTCGGCCAAATTTCGCGACAATGCCGACAAGGGCTACAAGCTCGGCCTCTGCACCGATCTCGATCCCTGGGTCGGCTGGACCTATATCAAGCTCGGCCTGATGGCCTCCAAGACCAGAAGCCCGAACACGGCCAAGCTCTTTATCCATTACGTCCTGACGGAAGAGGGCATCGCCCCGCAGATGAAGGACGGCAAGCTGCCGACCAATACCGACATCAAGATGCCGGATGACGAGCCTTCGGGGCTGATGAAGGTCGCTGACCGGCTGATGGGCTACGATTCCGCCACCGGTCTCGATGATTTCGACCGCCGCGAGGAATGGCAGGATTTCTGGCGCGTCAACTATACGAAATAACCCCGGCTGGCGCGGCCCGTGCCGCGCCGCCTCCTCCTCTTTGCGAACGAACGGACTGGACATGCCGATGCAGACCTCATTGAGCGAACGGAAACCTGGAGACGAGGATGCGTTTTCCCGCTCTGTGCGGTTGATGAAGATCGCTGAAACAGCGGCGCGTGCCGTGCGCGATCCGCTGCTGGCGGCGTTTCGGTCGGATATGGCGGTGGATTACAAGGTCGATCTCCACGATATCGTGACCATCCATGACAAGCGCGCCGAGGCTGCCATCCGCGCCGTCATTCTCGAACGGGAGCCCAATTCGGCGATCATGGGCGAGGAGGGCGGCCAGATCGGTAGCGGTGAGGTGCAATGGTATGTCGATCCCATAGACGGCACGGCAAATTTCGCCCGCGGCCTTGCTTTCTGGTGCGTGTCCATCGCTGCCGTCATCGATGGAGAAGCCGTCGCCGGCGCGGTTTACGATTCCGTGGCGGACCAGATGTTTTCCGCCGATCTCAAAACCTCCTATCTTGATGGCGAAAGGCTGCATTCCCGCAGCGTTGCAGATGAGACGCGGGCGACGCTCATCACAGGCTATCCCGTCTCGCGCGATTTCCGGCTGGATGGGCGGGAAGCGGCGCTCGCCAATTTCGGCACTCTCGCCGAGACCTTTTCGACATTGCGCCGACCCGGCAGCGCTGCGCTCAGCATTGCCCATGTCGCGGCCGGCTGGACGGATGCGGCCGCCGGTTTCGGCGTCAATGCGTGGGATGTGGCCGCCGCCATTCTCATTCTCAAAAACGCCGGCGGAACCTATGAGCCGCTGACCCTCGGAAAGGTGGCGGAAGGTTCCGCCGATTTCCTTTGCCCGGGCTATATCGCCACGGGTGAGGGGGCCAGCTATCCGACATTGCAGCGGGTGGCGCGATCCATATCCGAAAGCCGCATCGCCAATGCAGCGATGCAACTGAACCAGTCGGCCGCGAAGGCCTGAAGACGCAATAGATGACGGCGGCCGTATAGACGCCGATGGAGACATGACATGCCGCAATCGCGACCGACCCCATTCCGAGAGCAAGAAACAGGCGAGCTGCCGAAGCTCAGCCGCATCTATGAGCAGCATCCGCTTTACAGCGTCGATCTCTTCATTTCCGGTAAGGAGGGGGCGAGCGACCTCAATCTTCTACGCCAGAACGGCATTACCACCGTCGTCAATTGCGCCGTCAATCTGGATTTCAATTTCGTGGAGCAGTCACAGGTCGTTTCCGACCACGAAGGCAGCGTCTATGGGCCGGGCGAAATCCGCTATTATAAGATCGGCCTGATCGACGGGAGCGGAAATCCCGATACCCAGATGGTTGCGGCCCATTATATCCTGCGAGCGGCGCTGGAGCAGATATTGCCCGACAAGCCCTCCTATCCCCGGCGGGAGCGTGGCAACGTGCTCATAAATTGCCGGGGCGGCCGTTCGCGTTCCGTCGCCGTCGTTGCGCTTTTCCTGCATCTCACGCTGCCAACGGAGTTTCCGACGCTGGATGACGCCATCGGCTTCGTTCGCCTGAAACGCGAATTGCCGGAGAACGAATGGTACAAGGCGCCGAAACCCGTGCTTGCGGATGCTGCCCGCCGGGCCGCCGGCTGGATTGCCATGATCGACGCCGCGCATTGAAAGGCGGAAGACTGTCTGGTCAGTTTTGCGGTTCCAGCGCGTTTGCCGCAGCCTCGGCACGTGCGGCTGCCTCTTTTGCTTCCCGCTCGGCGCGGGAGGCCGCTTCCGGGTTGCTCGAACCGTCGTAACCTCCCATGGCGCGTTCCCCGATGGCGATGTGGACATCCTTGAGCTGGATGACGACGAGACCGGCGAGGATGGCCGCGCCGATAAAGAATACTGTTTTCCCGTTTATGGTCATTCGACTCCACGCTTCGTGTTTGCCGGCGGAGGAAACAGCCGGCAAAACCGCCGCTCAGCGGGTCAGGAGGCCGACGCCCGTTTCCGCATCGAACAAATGCATATCGGACGGGTCGATGTCGAGGCCGATCGTTTCACCGGCCTTGACTGCGCTGCGTCCCTGCACCGCGATGACCAGTTCGATGGCGGTTCCCGTTGTGAGAAAGGTGGCCGAACCGGTCGTTTCCACGGCGGAAACCGGCAGCGTCAATGCCGCCCTGTCTGCTGCGGCCGGCCGGATATGTTCCGGCCTGATACCGACGATCACATCTTTGCCGGGCGGCAGGGAGGCCGGATTCCCGATCGATTGTTGCGGCTCGCTTTCGCCGAAGCTGAGCTGAAGGGACGCGCCATCCGGGCTGACGGTCGCCGGAATGAAATTCATGGCCGGCGAGCCGATGAAGCCCGCAACGAAACGATTGACCGGGCGGTCGTATAGTTCCAGCGGTGTGCCCTGCTGCTCGATGACCCCATCGCGCATGACGACGACATGATCGGCCATGGTCATCGCTTCGATCTGGTCATGCGTGACGTAGACCGAAGTGGCATGCAGGCGATCGTGCAGCGCGCGGATTTCTTTGCGCATGTGGACGCGTAGCGCCGCATCGAGATTGGAAAGCGGCTCATCGAACAGGAAGGCCTGCGGGTTGCGGATGATCGCCCGGCTCATGGCCACGCGCTGGCGCTGGCCCCCGGAAAGTTCGCGCGGATAACGCTTCATCAGCTTTGAAAGACCTGTTGTGGCGGCAACTTCTTCCGCCGCCTTGCGGGCCTCGGCCTTGGCGACGCCGCGCATACGCAGCGAATAGGTGAGATTTTCCTCCACGGTCATATGCGGGTAAAGCGCATAGGACTGGAACACCATGGCCACATCGCGCTTGCGCGGCGGCACGCCGTTCATGAGCCTGCCGGCAATGCGCATGTCGCCGGCCGATATGGTCTCCAGCCCGGCGAGCGAGCGCAGAAGCGTGGACTTGCCGCAGCCCGACGGGCCGACAAGCGCGACGAAGGTGCCCTTCTCGATGGAAAGGTTGATGTTCTTCAGCGCATGGAAGGCGCCGTAATATTTGTTGACGCCGGAAAGTTCGATCTGAAGGGTCATTTGAGCGCTCCTGAGGTCAGGCCGGAAACGATGCGGCGCTGCAAGAGAATGAAGAGGGCGAGAATGGGCGTCACATACATGGTCGCATAGGCCATGATGTTGTTCCATTCGCTGGTGTTGGGGCCCATGAAGGAATTGAGGCCGACGCTCGCCGGCTGTAGTTCGGCCGCCTGGATCATCGATTTCGAATAGACGAACTCGCCGAAGGCCTGCATGAAGATGAGGATGGCGCTGACGAGAATGCCGTTTCTGGCAAGCGGCAGCACGATGTTGAAAAACGCGCCGACTCGGGAATTACCGTCCACCAGCGCCGCCTCTTCCAGCTCCTGCGGCACGGCCATGAAAGTGGCGCGCACAAGCACCACGAAGAAGGGCATGCTTTTCGCCGCAATGGCGAGGATGACCGACAGGCGCGGATAATCCAGAAGCCCGAATTGCGAGAAACCAACGAAGATCGGTGTGATCATCAGCGATGCCGGCAGAACCTGCAGCATGAGGATGAGGAACAGGCCGATATCCACCCAGACATTGCGATAGCGCGCCAGCACATAGGCGCAGCCGACGCCGAGAATGGTGATCAGCAGCACCGCGCTGGAGGCGATCAGCACCGAATTCCACAGGTATCGGCCCATGTTGCGGCTGTTCCAGACATAGGCATAGGTCTGCCATTGCGGGTCCGTGGGCCAGAAGGCGGGCGGATTGGCGAACATTTCCGAGCCGCTTTTGAGCGAGGTCAGATACATCCAGTAAAGCGGGAAGAGGTAGATGATGGCGAGCACGATGGCGATGGCCAGCATCAGACGGTTGCGGGTCGTGATGCTCATCCGCGCACCTCATGCCGTGTGGAGCGCACATAAACGATGGAGGCCAGCATGACGAAAACGATCATGATGACAGAGATCGTGGCGCCCTTGCCGAAATCATATTGCCGGAACGACAGGTCCCAGGCCCAATATTGCGCCACGTTGGAGCTGTTGTTCGGTCCGCCATCGGTAATGGCGGCGAAAAGATCGAATTGCTGCAGCGTGAAGATCAGGCCGAGCGAAACGATCGCGCCGATGGTGGAGCGCATCATCGGCAGGGTAATGGTGTAGAAGCGCTGCCAGGCATTGGCGCCATCCAGCTCCGCGGCTTCGTAGAGGTCGCCGGGGATGGAGGCGAGGCCCACGGAAAGCAGGATCATGTTGAAGGAGGTGCCGAGCCAGATATTGGCGATGACGACGGCCCAGAGCGAAAAATTCGCATCCGACCGCCAGAAGATATTGCCCGATATCAGGCCGCTTTCCCGCAGGAAGAAATTCAACACGCCGAAATCGCCCGAGAGGATCCAGTTCCAGATCGCGCCGACGACGAGGCCGGGCATGACCCAGGACACCAGAAACAGGCCGCGCAGCCAGGTGGCGCCGGGAAAATTGACCCAGAAGAACAGCGCCAGGCCGAAGCCGATGGCGAATTGCCCGGCAATCGAGGCCACGACAAAGGTGACGGTGTTGAAAAGGATCGGCAATGTTTCCGGCTGCCGGAACAGGTCGATGTAATTCTTGAAGCCGACGAAGGGGCGCACGAAGGTGCCCAGACTGAACATGTCGACTTCCTGAAAGCTCATGACGATGTTGTAGATGAGCGGCAGCCCCGCCATGACGAACAGGAAGCCCAAAGGAAAGGCGACAAGGACGATATCGAAACCGCGACCGTCACTGACGCTGGAAAACAGTTGTTTCATGAAACATCCTCGCAAGCTCCAGTCGGGGCCGCCGCCGCTTGTCGCGGCAGGCAGCCCCACCGGGAGGAACCCCTTGGGTGGAGGCCGGAGAAAACCGGCCGCCCGCCCGGATAGATCAGCCTTCGACCAGCTTTATCTTTTCAGCAGCCTGGTCGAGCGCGGCTTTCGGCGTCATCTGTCCCGAAAGCGCACCCTGAATGGCGTCCTGAATCGCCTTGGAAATCTTAGGCCATTCGGGCGAGGGGCCGCGCGGCTGCGCATATTTCAGCTGTTCTACGAAGGTCTTCAGCGCCTCATCCTTCAACGCATTGCCGGTTGGCGGAACCGGAATATCCGAGCGCGCCGGCAACTGGCCGAAGTTCTTGAACATGTCCTTGTCCTTAGAGGCGAAGAACTCGATTGCCTTGAAGGCCTCTTCCGGATGTTTCGTCTTGGAGAAGATCGCCCAGTTATAGTCGCCCATCGCCGAAGACCGGGGGGCGTCGGGCGTGGGCACCGGCAGCAAAGCAACACCCCAGTCGAATTTGGCGTCCTTCAGCATGCGGTCGATTTCCCATGGGCCGGAAATCACCATGGCGGCGTTGCCGGCGTTGAAGGTGGCAGTGGAGTCCCACTGGCTGCGCGTCAGCGTATCCGGCGATGCCAGCTTTTCATCCAGCATCAGCTTCCACGTTTCGAGCGCATTGACGGCGCCCTCGGTATTGATGTTCTTGTAGGTCGCGCCCGCCATCTGCGCCCAGGGCAGGAACTGGAAGGTGCCTTCTTCATTCGCCTTGGCGCTGAAGCTGATGCCATAGATGTTCTTTGAGGGGTCGGTCAGCTTGCGCGCCGCTTCCACCAGCTCGTCCCAGGTCTGCGGCGGTTTTGCCGCGTCCAGCCCTGCGGCCTTGAACAGGTCCTTGTTGTAATAAAGCGCAATCGTATTCGTGGCCTTCGGCACGCCGAAATATTTGCCGTCCCACATCACCGATTTCAGCGGTCCCGGAAAATAATTCTCCGTCTTGATGACGTCCGACTTGGCGATCATGTCGGTCACATCGAGAAAGGCGCCGCGTGCGGCGAACATGGCGTGGTTGGGGTTGTCGATGGCGATGATGTCGGGCGCATTGCCGGTGGAATAGGCGCGCATGGATTCGCTTACCACATCGTCGAACTGCAATTGCCGGTATTCGATCTTGATGCCGTTGTTGAGCGCGTTGAACTCTTTGATGAGGTTCGGCGCCGGCTGGATATCGCGATCCAGCGACCAGAGGGTCAACGTCACATCTTCTGCCTGCGCCGCAATAGCGCTGGCGGACACGCCCGCCAGCAGAAACGCGCCGGCCATCATGCATTTCGCGATACCCATAATCTCCTCCTCTTGGTTATCGTCTCTGCAATTTTCGAAAACCTTCTCCCAAAAGGTTTCCGTTATGTCGGATCGACGACGAAATCGCCGCCGCGGCATTTCTTCAGATAGTTGAGACCATGCACCTGGCCCGTCATTTCCAGCGCGTCGCGATAGACGGGGTCATGCCAGCCTTCGATGTCGATGGAGCCGGACCAGCCGGCGAGGCGCAGTTCGGAAATAATGTCCGTCCAGTTGCTGTCGCCAAAACCCGGCGTGCGCATGAAGACGAATTTTTCCTTGCCGAAAATGCCGTGCTCGCGAATGACATCCCAGCGGATGGTTGCGTCCTTGCCGTGCACATGAAAAATCTTGTCCGCCCATTTGCGGATCTGCGGCAGCGGGTCGATCAGATAGACCATCTGATGGCAGGGTTCCCATTCGATGCCGATATGTCCGTCCGGCGTTTCGTTGAAGATCAGTTCCCATGCGTCGGGATTGTGCGCGATGTTCCAGTCGCCGGTCTGCCAGTTGCCGTCCATGGCGCAGTTTTCGAAGGCGATCTTCACGCCCTTGTCGGCGGCGCGTTTTGCAAGCTCGCTCCAGATTTGCCTGTATCGGGGAAGGCTTTCCGGCAGCGGCCTGCCGCGCAGCCGGCCGGTGAAACCCGCAACGCAGGTCGCGCCGAAATGGTGGGCATTGTCGATGCAGTCTTTCCAGCCCTGCAATGTCTCAAGGTCGATGTCGGTTTCCTCCAGTGGATTGCCGAACATGCCGAGCGTGCTGATGGTGATGTCGCGCTCACCGATCGCCTCGCGGCAGCGCTTGCCGAGTTCGGCAAGGTCCTGACCGTTGGTGGTCTGCCAGAAGAAAGGCTCGAAGCTTTCAAAGCCGAGATCGGCGATCTGGCCGATGCGTTCGGCCGCCTGTCCCTTGGTGGCGCTGACCATGGTGCCGATGCGGATGGATGTTGCCGGATTGCTCACGTCTTTCAGTCCTTATGCTGCAATTGAAACACGCTGGCCGAGGCGGGCGCTTTCAATCGCGCCGATCACCATGGCAAGGCTGTTGATGTTGTCGAAGGAGGCCGTTTCCGGCATCTCACCCGTGCGGATGGATTGAAGGAACGAGAGAATGACGCTGGCATGGCCACGCGTGTCCTTCTCGGAAATGACCTCGGAAACGTTTACGGTCCTAAAGCCCCGCAGCAGCCCCTGTTCGTCGCCGGCCACGGAGGCGGAGAAATTGTCTTCCCCGTCCCAGAGGATCATGCCCTTGGAGCCGATCAGTCGCCAGCGCGCTTCCCAGCTGGTCCGCTCGCCTTCGGCGCACCAGGAGCCGCGATAGGTGAAGACGACATCATTCGAGAACTCGAAAATGGCGTTGGCGCTTGCGCCATGGGCATACCATGAGCCGGCCGGGTTCTTTTCCACGCAGAAGACGGAGAGGGGTTTTTCATTGGCGACGAAACGGGCCGCATCGAAGGTGTGGATCGCCATGTCGAGGAGCAGGACGTTCTTCATTTCTTCGCGGAAGCCGCCGAAATGGGGTCCAAGGAAAAAATCGCAATGGATGGCCGTCAAATCGCCGATGACGCCGTCTTCCAGCGCGCGACGCAGCCGCCGAATTCCGGCCACAAATCGCCGGTTTTGCACCACTGCATGAATTTTGCCGGCTTTTTTTGCCAGTTCAACTAGCGTGCCGGCTTCCTCCATCGAGGCGGCAAGCGGCTTTTCGCTGAGTACATGGCACCCGGCCTCGAGACCGGCCTCAACCACGGCGAAGCGCGCCTGCGGGATGACGATATCAAAAAGGATGTCGGCTTTCGTTTTAGCGAGAACCTTGCGGAGATCCGTACCGATGACCGCGTCGGTGAGGGCGAATTCTTCTGCAAGCGCGCGGGCGGTGTTCTCGTTCAGGTCGACCAGACCGGCGATCCTGATCGCGCCGGCGATTTCCGGCGTGGATTGAATGGCGCGCAGCCAGCCTTTGGCCATGGCTCCGCACCCGCATAAAACGGCATTGAATGTCATCTCATCTCCCCGGACTCTTTCGCAAACTCCTCTTTGCGCAGAGCGTCGTAAACGTTTACGAGACTATGCCGATGATGTTAGATATGTCAAGACCGTTAAGGGGCGCGTCGATTGCGCGCCGGGCCTGGGAGGGGAGTGCATGAAAGGAATTCGTCAGCTTGCCGATTATCTGGAGATATCGATAGGCACTGTTTCCCGTGCCCTGAACGGCAAGCCGGATGTGAACGAAGAAACGCGGCGGCGTGTTCTTGAAGCGGCGGAAAAGCTGGGTTATGTCGCCAACCAGTCCGGCCGCAGCCTCAGGCAGGGAACCACCAATGTCATCGGCCTGATGACCGGCAGCGACGCGCAGACCGTGGAGAACTCCGACAACTTCTTCCTCGGTGTGACGGACGGTCTGCAAAGCGTGTTTTCCGGACATAATCTCGATCTCATCGTTCTGCCCTGTCCGGGGGAAGAGGATCCGGATGAATATTTGAAGCGCATGGTGGCGCGCCGCATGGTCGATGCGATGATCATTTCCGCGACGCGGCGGATAGACAAACGTGTGGACTTCCTGAAGCAGACCCGGCTGCCTTTCGTGGCGCTCGGGCGGACCGCTTCCAGCGACACTCACGCCTGGATCGATCTCGATTTCGAGGGCGTCGCGAAAAATGCGGTCGACCGCCTTGCCGCTGCCGGTCATCGTTCGATTGCGGTTGCGGTGCCCGACAGCGATATCAATCTCGGTTATGTTTTTCTGGAAGGATACAGGCGCGCGCTGGAGGACAACGGCATCGCCTACGATTCCTCACTGGTCATCCGAGCGAAATCGAGCGAGCAGGGTGGTTATCACGCCGCCAGCGAGTGGCTGCAGATGCGGCCTCGGCCAACGGCGATCGTGCTGATCTACGAACTGATGGCCGTCGGTCTTTATCGCCGGCTTGCGGAAGTGGGCCTGAAACCGGGGCGCGATCTCGCCGTCATCGGCTTCCGCGATGGCCCGCGCGGCCAGTTTCTGGAACCACGGCTGACCAGTTTCCGCATGTCCCTGCATGATCTCGGCGTGACGGTGGCCCAGACGCTGTTATCGACCATGCCGGCCTACGCGCCCTTTTACCCCGATCAGGCCCGCCATTGCGTATGGCCCATGCTTCTGGTGGCCGGCGAGAGCGACCCGGCCCCCGCCCCATAGCCGCCGCTGCGCGGGAACGTCAAAGCTTGAAGCCGTCAACGCTCACGACGCCGAAAGGATTGAATTTATATTCGTCTTCCTCATATCGTTCGTCGTCGGAGAGGGTGGCGCGACGGTCCTTCAGGGTGGCTTCAACGCCTTCACGCGCCATTTGCTCGGCGATATCGTCTATCAAGGCGGCGATCTTCAGCTGTTCGGCGTTGGTTGACGGTTGATCCCCGTCTTTTTTGGTAAAGCGTATCTGCACATCGGGCAAGCCGATCAGGTGAAACCCGACGCTCGTCATGCCTTCGGCATCGTCTCCTATGGGGCGGCGTGCGAAAGCCAAACGGCAGGTTCTGGCAAGCGCCATCCCGTCATCGGCGGCCGCTTCGCCGCGCGACTGCTCGTAAAGCTGCTTCCAGCGCCTTGCGCCATGGGCGACGCCCGCACTTTCACCCTTCACGGCGACAGCGCCGTGATCGAGCATGTGCTGTACGAATCCGAGGGCCTTTGCGGATGTCATCACGGCTGTTTCGGCATCCATGGATGGGCTCAGCACATAAAGAACCGAGCCGTGCGCGGCCACGGCTTCCTCATCCTCCGGCTGGTAGGCATCGGGGTCGACGCGATCCCAGCAGACATTGAACGAGCGTTCCATTCGGTCGTCCGGCTCATCCTGTGAATAGTCTTCATCCAGGCTGAAATCGGGCGCAAAATCATCGATGGCGGCGCGGGCGCTCTTCTGCAGCGCCGCCAGCCCATTTTCCGCACCGAGAAAACAGAGGATGTGCCGGGGCTTGTATTCGGAACGGGATTTGGCAAAGGCCGCCGGCTTGCCCGATGCCGCGCTGAGAGACGGCCTTGCCAGCACAAGGCCGCCCAGAAATGCGAGAACGCCACGACGCCCGGAATTCATCCGATACCCCCAAGGTTTCCATCAACAGGATGAGGGGTTTTTACACCGGCATATATAATTCAGGCCATATGGCGTTCGATATTTTTGGCATCGCGGTTTTGTGCCCCGGAAGGAGCCGGTGGCCTGAGCCGCTGTGTCATCCGGCAGCGACTATTTCGTGGTGTAACCGCCATTGACCAGAATGGTCTGGCCGGTCATCCACCAGCCATCCGTGACGAGGAAGCGGATATAGGGAACGATGTCCTCGATATCGGTGAGACCGGTTTTCGAGAAGCCGGAAAGAGCGGCGGCGCTTTTGTGATAGGCCTGCGCCTCCGGCGTTTCCTGACCGTAGAAGAATGGCGTATCCATCGGTCCGGGGCCGATTGCCGTCACCGAGATGCCGCGTTCACCAAACTCCTTGGCGGCCGCACGGGTGAAATGTTCCACCGGGGCCTTGGTGCCGGCATAGCTGGCGTAAAACGGGGTGAAGGCGCCCAGAAGCGATGTCACGAGGGTGCAGATCTTGCCGTTATCGCTGACGTGGCGTCCGGCCTGCTGGAGAAAAAAGAAGGCCGACTTGGCGTTAACGGCAGTCATTTCGTCATATTCGGCTTCCGACGTGTCGAGGATCGGCTTTTTCAGCACCTTGCCGACGGTATTGATGGCGATATCCGGGCGGCCGATGGCGGCGACTGTATCGGCAAACAGCTTTTCGACCGCGCCTGCCGTGGTGAGATCGGCCTGAAGGGCGACGGCCTCAGCGCCGGCCGCCTTCACGGCGGCCACTGTTGCCTCGGCGTCGGCCCTGGTTGCGGCGCTGTTATAATGGATGGCGATGGCGCGGGCGCCCTGGCCGGCAAAATCGCGGGCAATCAATCCACCGAGATTTTTCGCGCCGCCGGCGATGATGACGGTTTTGCCCTTGAGGGAATGGTCTGTCATGGGTCGGCCTCCTTTTGCCGTGCTCGGCCAACTGGCGGCCGCTTTCGTTGCAGCAGGATATCGTCTAGCTTTGCGTGATAAAGGCGCTTATTCTGACATAACTTGTCAGAAAAGCCGCACAATAGGGTGTTTTCGGTTGGACCGTGTCGACCTGTTCCGCATCTTCACACGCGTCGTTGACTGCGCGAGTTTCACGCGGGCCGCCGATACGCTCGGCATACCGCGCTCTTCGGTTTCGGCGGCGGTGCAGGAACTGGAAGGGCGTGTCGGTGCGCGGTTGCTGAACCGCACGACGCGCAAGGTCTCGCCAACCGAGGATGGTTCGGCCTTTTACGAGCGCTGCCAGCGGCTGATCGCCGATGTCGAAGATGCGGAAAATCTCTTCCGGCAGACGGCGGCGCAGCCTTCGGGCCGGTTGCGGATCGATGTTCCGGGCCGGATCGGACGGCTGGTCATCGCACCGGCGCTGCCGGAATTTCTCGACCTTTATCCGCAGATCGACATAGGCCTCGGCGTTACCGACCGCGCCGTCGATCTGGTGGAAGACAATATCGATTGCGTGCTGCGCGTCGGACCGCTCAGCGATTCCGGTCTGATCGCGCGGCCGATAGGCAAGCTGCTGTTGATCAATGTCGCAAGCCCCTCCTATCTGGCGCGTCATGGAACGCCGAAAACGCCCCACGATCTTTCCCGCCATTGGGCGGTCAATTACGCGTCGCCCTCCAGCGGGCGGGTGGAAAACTGGGAATGGATCGAAGGCGAGACGCTGCATTCGCTTTCCATGCGCGGCCGCGTCACCGTCAACAATGCCGAAGCCTACATCGCCTGTTGTCTTGCCGGTCTCGGCTTGATCCAGATACCGGCTTACGACGTCAGGCCGCATCTGGAGAGCGGCGAACTCATCGAGGTCATGCCGGCCCATCGGGCTGAGCCGATGCCGATGACGTTGCTTTATGCGCACCGACAGCATCTGTCGCGGCGGCTGCAGGTCTTTGCGGAATGGCTGGAGGCGCTGCTGCGGCGACGGCTTCTGTAGCCCAACATGCCTGTTGTGGCGATGCTCCAGCCTATTTTTATCATAGCGAGATTCGGCGTTATAAAGTGCAGCCGCTTGCGCCATTTTGACCTCCGCCAGAAATCTGAAGGGAGGCGCATATGCTCACGATCAATTCACAGGAAACAGCCGGGCTTTTACCGTTTGACGGGCTGATCAAGGCTCTTGCCGCCGCCTTTGCGGAAGGCTGCGAGATGCCAGTGCGGCACCACCACACGATCGATGTGCCAAATGAAGCCGCCGCGACACTGCTATTGATGCCGGCCTGGCACGGCGCACGGCAGTCCACACGTTATCTGGGGATCAAGATCGTCACCGTCTTTCCCGGAAATGCTGGCAGAAACCTGCCGGGATTGACCTCGACCTATATGCTTTACGATGCGCAGACAGGCATTCAGCTGGCCACGCTGGACGGTAATGTCATCACCGGCCGCCGGACCGTTGCGGCGTCGGCGCTTGCAGCGGATTATCTTGCGCGCAAGGATGCCAGCCGGCTTTTGGTGCTGGGCGCCGGCCGCGTCGCGAGCCTCATCCCCGGCGCCTATCGGGCCATCAGACCGCTCGAGCAGGTGGCTGTCTGGGATATCGATCGTGGCAATGCCGAGCGGCTGGCGCAAAGCATCGAGGCGTCGGGGCTTGCGGCCACGGTGGTCGATGATCTGGAAAGGGCGGTTGCCGAGGCCGATATCGTCAGCGCCGCGACGCTCGCCACCACCCCGCTCATCCGTGGCGCGTGGCTGCGCCCCGGCACGCATGTCGATCTCATCGGCGGCTTCACGCCCGGCATGCGCGAGGCGGATGACGAAGCCATAGGCCGCGCCTCGGTCTTTATCGATACGGAGGAAGCGCTGCACGAAGCGGGCGATCTCGTTCAGCCGATCGAAGCGGGCCTGTTTTCGGAGGAGAGCGTCAGGTCGACGCTTGCCGGACTTTGCAGGGCAAACCGGTTTGTGCGCAGTAGCGATGATGAGATCACGCTCTATAAGGCTGTCGGAACCGCGCTCGCCGATCTTGCGGCGGCCACCCTGGTTTATGAAGCTGCGACGCTGAACGGAAAAGGATGACAGACATGGCCAAACGCGAAATCCTTGAAGTGCCGGTGGTTTCAGAGGCGATCCGCCTGCTGGGTGCGCCGACCTCGGCGCTTGTCCGCTCCGGCAACATCGTCGCCACCTGCGGCATGCCGCCCGTCGATCTTGAGACGGGCGACATCGTCAGGGGCGATATCGCCGCCCAGACCCGGGCCTCGCTGGAAGCCCTGCGGGTGACACTGGCCGCAGCGGGCGCCACCTTCGAAGATGTGATCAAGACCACCATCTATGTCACCGATGCAGCGCTGATGGGCACAGTGAACGACATATACCGCGAATATTTCGCAGCCGGTTTTCCGGCGCGCACTTCGGCAACCATCAAACCTTGGTCCTTGCCTTTCGATATCGAAATCGAGTGCCTTGCTGTTCTCTGAGGGCAGGCGGGCATGAAAAAGGGCGCGTCGGCCGGATCGGCTGACGCGCCCACAGGCATTTCCAGGGGCGCAAGATTACGGGCCGGTTTTACGTGGACTGCTCCAGCGGTGAAAGTCCATAAACCGCCACGATATCTTCCCCCTTTTCGATCCTTGCGACGATGCCGGGCTCCTTTTCCTGAATGGCGAGAGCCTGCCGTGCCGTTGCCAATGCTTCCTCGGGTGGCAAAATGCAGACGCCGTTTTCGTCGGCCAGCACGATATCGCCGTTCTGAACCCTGACCCCGCCGCAGACGACCGGCCCCTCGACATTTCCCCGGCCTCCGAGCTTGGTGGTGATGGGCGAGCGTCCCCGGCACCAGACCGGCAGGCCGGCGCTGCGGATCGAGCCGATATCGGTGACATAACCATCGAGGATGACGGCGGTGACACCGCGCGCGAGTGCTGCGGCGGTCATGACCGCACCCCAGCAGGCGTGCCGGTCGTCGCTCAGTCGCGCGATGACGAGGATATCGCCGGGCATGGCGCGGGAAAGGGCATGCGGAAGCGCCGTCCCGTCGTCTCCCGGCAGGCTGACGGTCAATGCGCGACCGGCGATGCGAACGCCGTCGATCACGCATTGCATCGCCGGATCCATGAATCCATCCGATCTGAAATGGCCGATTGTTGCTGTCTCGACGCTCCGGAGCAGTTCGAGCGCCTGGTTGATTGTGTCGGGACTTTCCATGGGTGTCTCCAAAAGAAAGACGCCGGCGCGGAGGCCGGCGTCTGTGATATGGCAATATGGATCAGTTGGTCTTGGCCAGATCGCGTTTCACGGTCTCGGTCAGCGCCAGCAGGGCGACGGCCGAGAGCAGGGCGGAGCCGATCATGTACCAGGCGACGGATGCGCCGCTGCCGGTGGCGGAAAGCAGCCAGGTGGTGATGACGGGAGTAAGCGCGCTGCCCAGAACCCCTGAGAGCATATAGGCGATGGACAGGCCGGAATAGCGGACCTTGGTGCCGAAAAGTTCGGCGAGGAAGGTGGCGATTGGGCCGTAATTGGCGGCAAAGGCCGTCATCATCAGCAGGTAGCCCGCAAGTGCGCCGGCAAAGGTAGCGGTATCCATCAGCCAGAACATCGGGAAAGCGACGAGCGCTTCGGCCAGAATGCCGCCGAGAATGACCGGTCGGCGGCCGACCTTGTCGGAAAGCAGGCCGAAGAGCGGCAAAAGGAAAATACACGCCATGCAGGAAATCAGTACGATCACCAGCATCTCGTTGCGGGAGATGTTGAGCGCCTGCGTGCCATAGCTCAAACCGAAGGCGACGATGAGGTTGAAGGACGATCCGGTGGACATGGTGGCGATGCCGCCGAGAAGGACCGTTTTCCAGGATTTGGAAAGCAGTTCGAAGAAGGGCACGCGCACGGTCGCCTCTTCCGTCTTCACCTTGGCGAAGGACGGCGTTTCGGCGGTGTTGAGCCGAACATAGGCGCCGACAGCGACCAGAAGAATGCTGACGAGGAACGGAATGCGCCAGCCCCAGGAAATCAGGTCCTCGGGCGCCATGGTGAAACCGATGGCAAGGAAAGCGAGGTTGGCGATCAATGTGCCGGCCGGAACGCCGATCTGCACCCAGGAGCCATAAAGGCCGCGCCGGTTCTGCGGCGCATGTTCCACCGCCATCAGCACCGCGCCGCCCCATTCGCCGCCGAGCGCGAGACCCTGCACGACGCGCAGCGCCAGAAGCAGGATGGGCGCCCAGACGCCGATCTGTTCGTAATTCGGCAGAAGGCCGATGGCGAAGGTCGCGACACCCATCATGACCAGCGAGACGAGCAGCATCGACTTGCGGCCGATCCTGTCACCGAAATGGCCGAAAAGCGCTGCCCCGACGATGCGGGCGAGATAGGCCGAGGCGAAGGTGCCGAAGGCCAGAAGCGTGCCGACGAGGGCATCGAAACTCGGAAAGAAGACCTTGTTGAAGACCAGTGCCGAAGCGGTGGCGAAGACGAAAAGATCGTACCATTCGACGGTGGTGCCGATGACGCTTGCGACGGCGATCCGCCGAACGCCAACCGGCTGTTTCTCGACCGAGCCCACGAGTGCGGTTTCCCCTTGCATGAACATTCCCCTTTATGTTGCTGTGAAGGAAAACGGGGAAACGACGAAGCGGAGCGGCCTCACGCCGAAGGCATGAGATGACGATAGCCATTTCCGGCGGAGCAACCGTTTTCGGTTCTCTCCGTCAGTCCGACATGCTGCGATGTTCCCCTGTTTTGCGCAATGATGGGAAAGCGGGAGGCTCCCGACAAATAGATAATGCAGATTTCTTCCATAGGGCCGCGCTATAGACCAAATCCTGGGCATTCTCGGGCATCTCGGCGCCGTCTATGAATTTTGAAATAGATAATAAAATCAGGGAAATATCGCAGGCGCTGTTTTTCTTTGCCGCTCGGCTGCGCAGTCCCTGCCTGTCTTTTGACCGGCCGAAATTTCTTTTTCGGCCGCAAGGACCGCCACTCTTATTCTAAGTATCGAATCTATCTATTTTTGAATTTTCCGGTTTGGTCTTATCCCCTTTGTCATTCCACGGAGTGAAAAGAGGTCGTCTGCGGGCTGCCGGCTACGCCGGGGCATTGCTGCCGCGAGACCATAACAGGGGACCGAAATGAAGAGATTGAGCAATATCCGGCCGGACATGTCACGCCTTTGGGCGACGCTGATGCGTTCCGCCGAAATCGGCGCGACCGAAAAGGGCGGCCTGAAGCGGCTGGCACTTTCCGACGAGGATGCGGCGATGCGTCACCAGTTCATTCACTGGTGCGAGGAGGCGGGCCTGACGGCCAGGATCGACGGCGTCGGCAATATCTTCGCCGAACGGGCGGGAACCGATGCGGATGCGAAGCCCGTGCTGGTTGGCAGCCACCTCGACACGCAGGTTCATGGCGGCCGCTTCGACGGTATTCTTGGTGTGCTGGCCGGGCTGGAACTCGTTCGCACGCTGAACGACCATGCGGTTGCCACACGCCGGCCGATCACCCTTGTGAACTGGACCAATGAGGAGGGCGCGCGTTTTGAGCCGCCGATGATCGGCTCGGCGGTTTTTACCGGCGCCAAGGCGACGGAATTCGCCTATTCCCGCAGGGATCGCGATGGCTTTACGCTTGGCGGCGAGTTGGAGCGCATCGGCTTCAAGGGTAAAGACGCGATTTCGGCGGAGGCTTTCGACAGTCTGTTCGAACTGCATATCGAACAGGGGCCGCGATTGGAGGCAGCGGCCAAGCAACTCGGAATCGTTACCGGCGCTTTCGGCGTGCGCGGTTTCGTGGTGGAAGTGCACGGCGAGACCGGCCATGTCGGCCCGACGCCGATGCCGGCGCGCAAGAATGCGCTGGTGGGTGCCGCTGAGGTGACGCTGGCGATCAATGAGATCGGCTGGGCCAATCACGAGACCGGCGGTAAGTCCACGACGATGCGCATCAGGGCGGAACCTAATCTCCTCGGTGCGCTGCCGAATTTCGTTGAAATGACCTGCGACATGCGCCACCCCGACGACGCCGTTGTCAGCACCATGTTCGAAGCCTTCAAGGCGAGACTTCCCGAGCTGGAAGAGCGGTCGCGCTGCAAGATCGTCGTCAAGGAAGGCTGGGCCTATGGCGGCATGCATTTCGACGCCGGCTGCATCGAACTCATCCGCAATGCCACCGATGCTTTCGGTTATTCCTCGATGGACCTCCTTACCGAGGCCGGGCATGACGCCATGCATGTCGCCGAATATCTGCCGACGGCGATGATCTTCACCCCGTGCGAGGGCGGTCTTTCCCATAACGAGGCGGAAAACGTCACGATTGCCGACATCGAGCCCGGCGTTAACGTGCTGGTTCAGGCCGTTCTGGAGCGCGCGAACCGCGCCGACTGAAGCTGGGGCGCTTTCGCTTTTCTGCGAAGCGCGAAAAGGCCCCAACACTCTGTTTTAGCGTATTCCCGGCCGGCAGTGCCGGGGTCCGCTTTGGCTGGAAAATGCTTTAAATGGAACGGTGAAAAGCGGGATCGCTTTTCGCCGTTTTCCTATTCGCCCTCTGTTTCCACAAGGGCCGCCGCCGCCTGCGCATCGAAAAGCTCGTTTTCGAAAATCGTAAGAAATGCCCGCTCGGCGCCGCCGAGGTCCATATCGGGGTTGCGGAGGAAGTAGGCGTCGGCTCCGAGCGAATCCTGAAGCAGCGGGATATGCCAAAGCTCGTCTTCCTCAAAGCCGCGCGCCGCATCCAGCGGCAGAATACCCACGCCGATGCCGGCGATGATCATTCGCCGAACCTCTTCCATATGCGGGCTGGAGCCGACGGTCCATTTGCCAAGCCCCACGCCGTCGCGAAGGGCGATCATCGGTTCCAGCGCGCCGCCTTCCTGGCTGCAGGTAAAGGCCACGAAGGCTTCCTGCCGCAATTCCTCCATGGTGATGTCGCCACGGCCGTAAAAGGGATGGGAAGCACCGCAATAAATGCCGAATGTTTCCCTGAGCAGGAATTTGCAGTCCATTCCGGCAAGCGGTTTCGGCAGCAGGCAAATGCCGAATGGGGCCTGTTTCTGGCCGATGGCGCGAACGATATCCTGCGTATTGGCGACATCGATGCGGATGGTGACGGATGGATGACGCCGCCGCAACTGGCGCAGCGCTTGATCGAGCTGCGGCAGCACGAGATTGGTGACGATGAGGACACGCACCTGACCCGTCAGATCGTCCGCCTCGGTCGAGAGTTTTTCGCCGATGCGCTCGACCCGCAGGAAAATTTCGGCACATTCCTGACGAAGCATTTCGCCCTGAACCGTCAGCACGAAACGGCGGCTGTCGCGCTGGATCAACTGACACCCCAGCGTTTCCTCAAGCTTTTGCAGCGCGGCGGTTACCGAGGGCTGGCGCACGAAAAGCCGGTTGGCCGCCCGCGTGATGCTGCCTTCCTCGACAATGACCAGAAAGGTCCGCAGCAGGTTCCAGTTCAGATGCTGGATGCGGGGGGCATAACGTGACAACGATGCGTTCCTCGAATGAATTGCGGTTGCATCTTATAGCTATTTTTGCCGGCGAAAAACGTCCACCGGCTGCAAAGAGTGGCGCTTTTGGCCGGGGACGCGATTTTATTCTCCGGCGGGCCTGCGGAAAGCGGCCCACCACGTCGGCGCGGCCGCGTCAGCCGCCATATTGGTCATCCGTCACCTGTTCCATCCAGTCCACCACCTTGCCATCCTTGACCTCCTGAAGTGCAATATGGGTCATGGCGACATTCGGTGCTGCCCCGTGCCAGTGCCTTTCTCCCGGTGCGAACCAGACGGTATCGCCGGGACGGATTTCCTCCACCGGGCCGCCTTCGCGCTGCGCCCGTCCGAGGCCGGAAACCACAATCAGGGTCTGGCCGAGGGGATGGGTGTGCCAGGCGGTGCGGGCGCCGGGTTCGAAGGTGACCTGAGCGCCCTGAACCCGCTCGGCATCAAAGGGGTTGAAGAGGGGATCGATGCGCACCTGCCCCGTGAACCATGCCTCGGGGCCTTTCGCCGATGCTCGTGTTCCTGCGCGCAATATTTCCATTGGTTTTTCTCCCGATTGCTGACTCGAGGGGATTTGAAGCGGGAATCCTGCCATTGTCCACAGTGAAATGAAAACCGGCATGATCTGCCGGACAAGGACATTTTCAGAAGCTCCGTGCCGCGCCGGTCCCGGCCCATGTCTCGATTTTTCAAGCCTTTTCCGCAGGTCGCAACTGCTCATCCGTCGCCGTTCCACGCCCTTGGATAAAAATCATTCTCGGGATTGACTCGTTTATGAAAACGGTTACATTCGCCGATGTAAACGGTTTCATTAGTCAAAAACCGTGCTTGGAGGAGCAAATTTCATGTTTAGACATTTGATGGCTGCTGCCGCTTTGGTGCTGGCGGCGGGCACGTCGGCGCATGCCCAGGAGCAGAGCTTCAAGATCGGTCTTTCCAATTCTTTCGTCGGCAGCGAATGGCGCACGCAGATGATCGAAGAGGCTCAGGCTGCCGCGAAAGCGTGGGGCGAAAAGGGCGTCAAGGTTGAGGTTGTCGTTCAGAGCGGTAATGTCGATGTGCAGGGGCAGATCGGCCATATCCGCAATTTCATGAACCAGGGCGTCGATGCAATCCTTATCAACCCCGGCAGCCCGACGGCCTTCGATCCGATCTTCGCGCAGGCCAAGGCGCGTAACATTCTCGTCATCGCAACCGACGCCGAAGTGTCCTCGAAGGATGCGCTCTATGTCGGCATCGATCAGAAGGCATGGGCGGCACAGTCCGCGCAGTGGCTTGCGGATGCGCTGAAGGGCAAGGGAAGCGTCGTCGCCATCAACGGCATCGCCGGCAACCCGGCAAACGAAGCCCGCGTCGCCGGTTACCGCGAAGTGTTCAAGAAATATCCTGACATCAAGGTGCTGAACGAAGCCAATGCGAGCTGGGATCAGGCGCAGGGCCAGCAGGCCATGCAGAACCTGCTTGCCACCTATCCCGATATCAGCGGCGTCTGGGTTCAGGACGGCATGGCGGACGGCGCATGGCGCGCCATTGAAGCCGCCGGCAAGACCAAGGACATTGCCGCGACCGGTGAAATCCGCAAGGACTTCATGACCCGCTGGGAAAAGGAAAAGTTCAATTCCGGCGCTTCGGTCAATCCTCCCGGTGTCATGGCCAGCGCGCTCAACGTCGCTGTCCTGAAGCTGCAGGGCAAGGAATTCAAGGACGGCATTTTCGGCGGCACTTATGGTAACGCCATCTATATTCCGATCCCCTTCGTCAGCAACGACAACCTTGCCGAGAATATCAAGGCCGCCGATGGTAAGCCTGGCTACTGGTCCGTCACGGCAACCGTGACGCCGGAACAGGCCGGCGAGTTCTTCAAGTAAGAGCCGTTTCGGGTCGGCGGCCAGCGCCGGCCCGAACCAGAATTTCGAGTGCGGACCGGGCCTTGGCCATCCGCCTGTGACAAGCATTATTCGGGGACTTGCGATGGCGAACGCTTTGGAAGCGGCCGGCATAACGAAGAATTTTGGCGCCGTGCGCGCGCTTTCCGCCGGCAGGCTGACCGTCGGTCGCGGTGAAATTCACGCGCTGCTGGGCGCCAATGGTTGCGGCAAGAGCACGCTTTGCAAGATCGTTGCGGGCGCGGTCGCGCCAACCAGCGGCACGATCCGGTTCAACGGCGCGGAAGTGCGCTTCAAAAGCCCGCGTGACGCGGAAAATGCCGGCATCGCCCTGTTTTATCAGGAGCTGAGCCTCATTCCGCAGCTTTCCGTCGCCGATAACATCTTTCTCGGCCGCGAGCCGAAACGTGGCATTTTTGTTGACGGCAAAGTCCTGAAAGCCGAAGCGGCGAAACTAATCGCGCTGTTTGACGGCGTGGCGGGCGAGGGGCTAGAGCCGGACGCAATCGTTGGCAATCTGCCGCCGGATCAGCGCCAGCTGGTCGAAATCCTCAAGGTCTTCGCCCAGAATGCTAGCCTGATGATCATGGACGAGGCGACGGCGGCGCTCGATGGCCGCCAGTCCCAGCGCTTTTTCGAGATTCTCCGGGCCAAGAAGGCCGACGGTGTCTCCACCATCATGATTTCCCATCGTCTCGACGAGGTTTTCGCCGTCTGCGACCGCATCACCGTCATGCGCAACGGTGCGACGATTTCCGAACTCGATACGGCGGCAACCACCCGCGAAGCCGTCGTGCATGACATGGTCGGCGATGTTCGGGCCGCTCCTGCCCGTCAGAACGGGCGTTCGGCTGCTGCGCCGAGCCTGAAGCTGACGGATGTGGCGGGTGAGGGCGTTCGCGGTGTCACTCTCGAAGCCTATCCGGGCGAAATCGTCGGTCTGGCCGGCTTGCAGGGTCAGGGCCAGTCGGCCTTGCTGAAGGGTCTTTTCGGTGCCAGCCCATTTGCTACCGGCCAAATCCGGTTTGAGGGCCGTGAAATCACCATCGGCAAGCCCTCGCAGGCGGTTCATAGCGGCTTTGCCTATGTCTCTGGCGACCGTGGCCGTGACGCTTCCCTTCAGGGCCGGTCGATCTTCGAAAATCTCGTCGCGGCGCTGATGGTGCGCGAAAAGATGCGGTTGGTCCGTCCCGCGACGCTGAAGCCGCGCGTGCAGAAGGTCGCGGATGACATGAAGACGAAGTTTGCCGGCCTCGATATGCCGATAGGCACGCTTTCGGGCGGTAACCAGCAGAAAATCTTCATCTCCCGCTGGCTCGCCACCGCACCGAAACTGCTGCTGCTCGACGATCCGACCAAAGGCATCGATCTTGGCGCGAAAGTGGATCTCTTCGCCCTGATGCGGCAGCAGGCCGATGCTGGCGCGACCATCCTTCTTTATTCCTCGGAGGATGCGGAAATCCTCGAATATGCCGACCGCATTCTTGTGTTCAACGGTGGACGCATTTCTGCGGAACTGACCGGAGCCGACATGACATCCGTAAACATGACCCGCGCCGCCTATGGAGATGCTGCATGAGCGCCTCCGGTTTTCTGCGCAGGCAGCCATGGGTCATCACCCTCGTCGTACTGGCGCTTCTCATCGCCGTGAACACGTTTCTGCAGCCTTCCTTCGTTCAGCCTTCCGTGCTGCAATCGAACCTGACGACGTTTCTGCCGCTGATCCTGGTCGCCATCGGCCAGACCTATGTCATTCTGGCGGGAGATATCGATCTGTCGGTCGGCAGCATCGTGGCGCTTGCCAATGTCGTCACCGTCAGCGTCATCGCGGCGCTGGGTGGTACGACGGGCGCCGTCTTTGCCGGCATGGCGGCGGGCGCAGCTGTCGGGCTGCTCTGTGGGCTGGTCAATGGCCTCTTCATTTCCGGCCTGCGTTTCCAGCCGATTGTCACGACCTTCGCGACCGGTATCATCTTTGCCGGTCTGGCGATCTGGGTGCTGCCGCAGGCGGGTCTTCCGGTGCCGGAAGACTATTGGCAGACCTATTCCGGCAGCTTCATTGGCTTGCCCTTCGTGCTTTGGGTGCTGATTGGGGGCATCGCCTTCACGCTGATCGTGTCGCGTATTCCGTTTCATACGCACCTGTTGGCCGTTGGCGGCAATCGCACCGGGGCCTTCCAGACGGGCCTGCGCCTTTCGGGCATCCGCATCGGCGCATATATGATCTCCGGCCTGTTTTCGGCGCTGGCGGCGCTCTGCCTGACGGGTGAGACGGCCTCGGGCGACCCGCTGCTGGGTGCAAGTCTGGCGCTGTCTTCCATCTCGGCCGTGGTTTTGGGCGGTACCGCACTTTCCGGCGGTTTCGGCAGCTCGACCGGGTCTATCGCCGGCGCGCTGGTGCTCGGCATGATCGGCAATGTGATTTTCTTTGCGGGCCTGCCCTTCGAGTACCAGACACTGGTGCAGGGTTTGATCGTGCTGACGGCGCTGGCCGGCGGTGTTCTGGTGACGAGGCGTTGATATGACGAATCCCGGCTTGCAAATCAAAACCCTCCTTACTGATCCCCTGACCATCGCCATTGGCGCATCGGTCTTCCTGCTGCTGGTCGGCGAATTGTTGTCGCCCGGCTTCGCACAGGGCTCGCAGATTGTGCGGCTGCTGACGATTGCCGCCATTCTCGGCATCGTCGCGGCGGGTCAGAACCTCGTCATCCTCGGCGGTCGCGAAGGCATCGACCTTTCCGTCGGCGCGATGATTTCGCTTGGTGCCGTTCTTGCCGGCAATATGATGAACGGCCAGAATGCGGGCATTCCGCTTGCCATTCTCGTTGCCGGCGGCATCCCCTTCCTGATCGGCCTCATCAACGGCCTCGGCATTACCTTCGTGCGCATTCCGCCGCTGGTCATGACGCTCGGCATGACGGCGGTTATTCAGGGTGGGCTGGTCGTTTATTCGCAGGGTGTTCCGTCGGGCGCGGCGGCACCCCTGCTGGCGGGCTTCATCAACCGGCCGCTCATCTTCGGCATTCCCGGCGTGCTTTTCGTCTGGCTCGGCATTGCCGCGATCATGCTGTTCGTGCTGCGCCGCACCGCCTTCGGTTTCGCCATCTACGCCATCGGCTCGAATGAGCGGGCGGCGACTCTCACCGGACTGCCCGTCTCTTTGATCCGCACGCTGCTTTACGGCCTTTCCGGCCTGTTCGCCGGGCTGACCGGGGTGTGCGTGATCGGTTACACCGGCACCTCCTTCATCTCCGTCGGCGACCAATATGTGCTCCCGTCGATCATCGCGGTCGTCATCGGCGGCACCTCGCTTGCTGGCGGTGCGGGCGGATATGTCGGAACCATGGCCGGGGCAGTTGCGCTCACCATTCTGCAAAGCGTACTGATAACGCTCAACCTCGATGTATGGGCACGGCAGATCATATTCGGTGTCACGTTGCTAGCGCTGATGCTGCTTTATGGCCGCCAAAAGCAGTTGCGTGTGTGACAGATGAGCAAAGACCAAGGTTCGAATATCAGGGAAGTGGCAGCTCTTGCGGGCGTTTCGATTGCGACCGTATCGCGGGCGCTGCAGCAACCCGACAAGGTTCGCCCGGAAACCAGAAAGAAGGTTTTCGACGCCGTCCGGCAGGCCAACTTCGTTCCCAATGCGCAGGCGGCAAGCTTCCGGCGTCAGTCCAACAACACTGTCATCCTTCTCGTTCGCGATATCGGCAACCCGTTTTATCTCGAAATCTACAAGGGCGTTGAGGAAGCGGCGGGCGAAGCGGGCTTCAAGGTGCTGATGGGCGATGCCCGCAACGACGAGAACCGCGTGGCGACCCATATCGACATGGTGCGCCAGAAACATGCCGACGGCCTGATCCTGATGACCGGCCAGTTTCCCGCCGAGCTTCTCGAACAGGGCGATGCGCTGCCGCCGATTGTCATCGCGTCGGAAACCGTGCCCGGCCTCGCGCTGCCGACCGTCAAGGTGGACAACGGCGCCGCCTCCAAAAACGCCATGCGCCACCTCATCGAGGCGGGACATCAAAGGATCGTGCATCTGGCCGGTCCGGTCCCGGAAAGTCTGGCGCAGGAGCGCTTTGATGGTTATCGCGCGGCACTTGCCGAAGCCGGCATCGCTTATGCCGACGAACTTGTCGTGACGGGCGATTACAGCATCGAGGCCGGACGTCAGGCAATTGGCAGCCTTCTTGAAGGCGGCATTGCCTTCACCGCGATCTTCGCCTCGAGCGACCAGATGGCGATTGGCGCGATCAGCGAGTTGCGTGCGCGCGGCGTTTCGGTTCCGGCCGATGTCTCCGTCATCGGCTTCGACGATATCATTTTCGCCAATGCTTTCGAGCCGCCGCTGACGACGGTGCGCCAGCCCCGGCAGGAAATGGGCCGCAAGGCCATGGCGCTGATGGTGGACCGGCTAAACGGCAAACGCACGGCTGAAACCATCGTGCTGGATACGGAACTGGTGGTGCGCGGCTCGGTCGCGCCCTGCCGCCCGCCGCATCGATAGCGGCCAGACTGTGAATGCAAGGAGTGTAAGGACATGAAGACGATCAAAGGCCCGGCGATTTTCCTCGCGCAATTTGCCGGAGACGAGGCCCCTTTCGACACGCTCGACAATCTCGGCCAATGGGCGGCTTCGCTCGGTTACAAGGGCATTCAGGTGCCGACCGATCCCAAACTCTTCGATCTGGAAAAGGCCGCTGCATCCAAGACCTATTGCGACGATATCAAGGGCCGGCTTGCCGAGATGGGTATCGAGATCACCGAGCTTTCGACCCATATTCAGGGCCAGCTTGTCGCCGTTCACCCGGCCTATGACGAAATGTTCGACGGTTTTGCACCCGCTGAACTGCGCGGCAAACCTCACGCGCGGCTGGAATGGGCGGTCAACCAGCTGAAATATGCGGCGAAAGCCTCGCAGCATCTCGGCCTCAAAAGCCACGCCACCTTCTCCGGCGCGCTCGCCTGGCCCTTCGTTTACCCCTGGCCGCAGCGCCCGGCGGGCCTCGTTGAACTGGCCTTTGCGGAGCTGGGCAAACGCTGGACCCCTATTCTCGATGCCTTCGAGGAGAATGGCATCGATCTCTGCTACGAACTGCATCCCGGTGAGGATCTGCATGACGGCATCACTTTCGAGCGCTTCCTCGAGGCCACCGGCAATCACCCGCGCGCCAACATCCTCTACGATCCCTCGCACTTCGTCCTTCAGGCGATGGATTATCTCGATTTCATCGACATCTACCACGAGCGTATCCGCGCCTTTCACGTCAAGGATGCCGAGTTCAATCCGACCGGCCGTTCCGGTGTTTATGGCGGTTATCAAGGCTGGGTCGACCGGCCGGGGCGGTTCCGCTCGCTTGGCGACGGGCATGTCGATTTCGGCGCGGTGTTTTCCAAGCTCACCCAATATGACTTCGACGGCTGGGCGGTGCTGGAGTGGGAATGTGCGCTGAAGCATCCGGAAGACGGCGCGCGCGAAGGTGCCGGCTTCATTGAAAACCATATCATCCGCGTGACCGAGCGGGCCTTCGACGATTTCGCCAAGAGTGGCATCGATGATGCCGCCAATCGCCGCCTTCTTGGACTTTGAAAGGGATAGCCATGTCCTCCGCTACAAAGAAATTCGATAGCCGCCGTATCCGTCTCGGAATGGTCGGTGGTGGTCAGGGCGCTTTCATCGGGGCGGTGCACCGCATCGCGGCCCGGCTGGATGACCGTTACGAACTGGTGGCCGGCGCGCTTTCCTCCGACCCGGCACGTGCTGCCGCTTCGGCGACCCTGCTCGGCATTGCGCCGGAGCGGTCCTATGCTTCGTTTGAGGACATGGCGGCGGCCGAGGCTG
The DNA here is from genome assembly GCF_053522345.1 of Agrobacterium sp. 22-226-1. NCBI lineage: Bacteria > Pseudomonadati > Pseudomonadota > Alphaproteobacteria > Hyphomicrobiales > Rhizobiaceae > Agrobacterium > Agrobacterium sp. 22-226-1. Next base: position 122,835 of record NZ_JBNWCP010000013.1, on the reverse strand, counting down.
GACGCGAGGACGGTATCGAGGCGGTCGCCATCGTCACGCCGAACCATCTGCATTTCGCCCCCTCCAAGGCCTTTCTCGACGCCGGTATCCACGTCATCTGCGATAAGCCGGTCACCGCGACACTGGAGGAAGCGAAGGCACTGGCCGAGATCGTCAGGGCATCCGATAGCCTGTTCATCCTGACGCATAATTACACCGGCTACGCGATGCTGCGGCAGATGCGGGAAATGGTGGCGCGTGGCGACATCGGCAAGCTACGCCACGTTCAGGCCGAATATGCGCAGGACTGGCTGACTGAAGCCGTTGAAAAGACCGGCGCAAAAGGTGCGGAATGGCGCACCGACCCCAGCCGGTCCGGCGCAGGCGGGGCAATCGGTGACATCGGCACGCACGCTTTCAACGCCGCCGCCTTTGTGACGGGTGAAATCCCGACAAGCCTTTATGCCGATCTGACGTCGTTCGTTCCGGGCCGACAGCTGGATGACAGCGCCAATATTCTGCTTCGTTATGCAAGCGGCGCAAAAGGCATGCTCTGGGCGAGCCAGATCGCGGTCGGCAACGAAAACGCCCTGTCGCTCCGGGTCTATGGCGACAAGGGCGGGCTGGAATGGCACCACCGGGTGCCGGATGAGCTGTGGTTCACGCCTTATGGCGAGCCGAAGCGGCTGATCACCCGCAATGGCGCGGGTGCAGGCGATGCCGCCAACCGTGTCAGCCGTGTGCCATCGGGGCACCCGGAAGGATATCTCGAGGGTTTTGCGACGATCTACCGCGAAGCCGCAGATGCAATCATCGCAAAGAGGGAGGGAAAAACGGCCGCCGGGGATGTGATTTATCCCGGCATAGAGGACGGCCTTGCGGGTCTCGCATTCATCGATGCGGCCGTCCGGTCCAGTCGGACCTCGTCCTGGGTCGGGATCGACATCTAGCTCGCCCAATATCGGGCACGGACGACGCAGGGCACAGGAGGCGGTGCCCGGCATGACCCGGCCAGACGGCCGGGAAAGGCGAGGGCACGCGTGTCGTCATATTGATCAAACGGAAAGGGAGTTACGCGTTTGAAAACGTTCAAGTCAAAATTCGCTGGCATGGCATTCGTGGTTGGACTGGCGGCCGGTTTCGCAAATCCGGTTTTTGCCGATGACAGCAAGGTGCTGCCGATTGCCGCGCAGATGTACACGCTGCGCAATTCCGGAACGCTGGAAGAACAGCTTGCCATTCTCAACCGCGCTGGCGTCTCCGCCGTGGAAACCGTGGACATGCAGAAGGTCAGCGCCGGCGAACTGAACGCATTGCTGGAAAAGCACAAGATCAAGGTCATTTCCTCGCATGTGCCGATCGACAAGCTGCGCGGCAATCTCGATGCGGTCATCACCGAGCAGAAGGCCGTCGGCAACCCGGTCATTACCGTGCCTTTCCTGAAGGCGGAAGACCGCCCGAAGGACGCCGCCGGCTGGACCGCCTTCGGCAAGGAGCTTGGTGGTTACGCGGACAAGCTTTCCGCAGCAGGCCTCTCCATGGCCTATCACAACCACGACTTCGAGATGGTCAAATTCGACGGCAAGACAGCGCTGGAACTGCTGCTCGACGCGGCAGGCCCGAAGCTGCAGGCCGAAGTCGATGTCGCCTGGGTGGCGCGCAGCGGCAATGATCCGGCCGAATTCCTCGGCACGTTGAAGGGCAAGGTTTTCGCCATCCACGCCAAGGACAATGCACCGGCCGGCACGGCGGAAAACGAGCGCGGCTTCGCCACACTCGGCACCGGCGTTCTCGACTGGAAAACGATCCTGCCGGCGGCCAAACATGCCGGCGCAAAATGGTTCATCCTTGAACACGATCTTCCGCTCGATGCCGAAGCGGTGGTGACCAAGGGCAACGCGTTCCTCAATGAACGCCTTCCGACCATTCAGTAAACACTGCCAGTAAAACCAGAACCGCTCCCCGGCGGCCGGTTTCGGCGGGGAGCATGAGGTTCGACAGACGGATGACCATTTTCCGCCGCGCCGCGCCGCGACGGGAAGCGCTTTGTCTTGTCGTTTTTTCCAAGCTCACATCGGAGGAGTTATCATGGCAAACAATCATTATGATGCGATTGTTGTCGGCTCGGGCATCAGTGGAGGCTGGGCCGCAAAGGAACTCACGCAAAAGGGCCTGAAGGTTCTGATGCTGGAGCGCGGCCGCAATATCGAGCACATCACCGACTATCAGAATGCCGACAAGGAAGCCTGGGATTACCCCCATCGCAACCGCGCCACGCAGGAGATGAAGGCGAAATACCCCGTTCTCAGCCGCGACTACCTGCTGGAAGAGGCGACGCTCGGCATGTGGGCCGATGAGCAGGAAACGCCCTATGTCGAGGAAAAGCGCTTCGACTGGTTCCGTGGTTATCACGTCGGCGGCCGCTCGTTGCTCTGGGGCCGCCAGACCTATCGCTGGTCGCAGACCGATTTCGAGGCCAATGCGAAAGAAGGCATCGCCGTTGATTGGCCAATCCGCTATGAAGACGTCTCCCCCTGGTATGACTATGTCGAGCGCTTCGCAGGCATTTCCGGCAGCCGCGAGGGGCTGGATATTCTCCCCGATGGCGAATTCCTGCCGCCCATTCCGCTCAATTTCGTCGAGCAGGATGTGGCCAGCCGGCTGAAGAAGGCGTTCAAGGGCACGCGCCACCTCATCAATTCGCGCTGCGCCAACATTACCCAGGAACTTCCCGATCAGGAGCGCACGCGCTGTCAATTCCGCAACAAGTGTCGGTTGGGCTGTCCCTTCGGCGGCTATTTCAGCACGCAGGCCTCGACCCTGCCTGCGGCGGTCGCCACCGGCAATCTCACTTTGCGGCCCTTCTCCATCGTCAAGGAAATCCTTTACGACAAGGACAAGAAGAAGGCGCGTGGCGTCGAGATCATCGATGCCGAAACCAACCTGACCTACGAATACACCGCCGACATCATCTTCCTGAACGCCTCGACGCTGAACTCGACATGGGTGCTGATGAACTCCGCCACCGATGTCTGGGAAGGCGGTCTCGGCAGCAGCTCCGGCGAACTCGGCCACAACGTGATGGATCACCATTTCCGCATGGGCGCGACAGGCCAGGTGGAAGGTTTCGAAGACTTCTATTTCAAGGGCCGCCGCCCCGCGGGCTTCTACATTCCGCGTTTCCGCAATACCGGCGACGACAAGCGCAAATATCTGCGCGGTTTCGGTTATCAGGGCTCGGCCAGCCGTTCGCGCTGGGAGCGGGAGATCGCTGAACTCAATATCGGCGCCGACTACAAGGAGGCCCTGACCGATCCGGGTGGCTGGACCATCGGCATGACCGCCTTCGGTGAAATGCTTCCCTATCACGACAACCGCGTGAAGCTCGATCATGACAAGAAGGACAAGTGGGGCCTTCCGGTCCTTTCCATGAATGTCGAGATGAAGCAGAACGAACTCGACATGCGCGAAGACATGGTCAATGACGCCGTCGAAATGTTCGAGGCGGTCGGCATCAAGAACGTCAAGCCCTCGCGGGGCAGCTATGCGCCGGGCATGGGCATTCACGAAATGGGAACGGCCCGCATGGGCCGCGACCCGAAAACCTCCGTCCTCAACGGCAACAACCAGGTCTGGGATGCACAGAACGTCTTTGTCACCGACGGCGCCTGCATGACCTCGGCCTCCTGCGTTAACCCGTCCTTGACCTATATGGCGCTGACGGCGCGTGCCGCCGATTTTGCCGTTTCCGAACGCAAGAAGGGGAACCTGTGATGAACAGACGCGAACTGCTGAAACTGATAGCCATTGCCACCGGCCTTCCGCTGATCGGCGCGGATGTCCTCACGGCTGCCGAAAACGCCGCCAAGCCCGCCGGCGCTGCCCACGTCTTCACCGCCGAAGAAATCCGCTTTCTGGACGAGGTGGCGGAAACCATCATTCCCCGCACCTCCACGCCGGGGGCGAAGGAGGCTGAAGTGGGTGCATTCATGGCCGTCTATGCGGCCGATTGTTATACCGACGAACAGCGGACACTTTTCCTTTCGGCGATTTCCGACATCGAAAAGCGTAGTCAGGCCGAACACAAGAAGGGCTTTCTGGAGCTGACGCCGGAACAGCGGCAGGCGCTGCTTGCCGCGCTGGACAAGCAGGCCAAGGCGGAACAGACGCCTGCAAAGCCGCACGCCTTCACGCTGGTCAAGCAACTGACGCTGCTCGGCTTCTTCACCTCGAAGATCGGGGCCACGGAAGTTCTCGTCTACGACGAGATTCCCGGCGGTTTCGAAGATCGCGTTCCCTACAAGAAGGGCACGCCCGCCTGGGGCACGACCTGAAGAGAGAACTGTTGGCCCGTCCGCATTTGCAGACGGGCCACACTCAAGCGGCAAGACAAGGATGACACGATGCGCAAGACAGTAATCATCGCGGCGGCTATGCTGACCGCAAGCACCGTTCCCGCTCTTTCGGAGGGCGATGTTGCCAAGGGGGAGGCGGTGTTCAAGCGCTGTTCCGCCTGCCACGCCATCGGCGAGGGCGCGAAAAACAGGGTCGGCCCGCAGCTTAACGGCATCATTGGCCGTGCGGCAGGCGGCGTGCCTGACTATACCTATTCGGCAGCGATGAAAAAAGCGGGCGAGGACGGCCTTGTCTGGACACCGGAAGAATTGCGGGATTTCCTGAGCGCGCCCAAAAAGAAAATACCCGGCAACAAGATGGCGCTGGCCGGCATCAGCAAGCCGGAAGATCTGGACAATCTCATCGGCTATATCCAAAGCGCCGCTTCGAAGCCGGCTGAGTGAGAACGGCGGGGCCGTCCGGTCGAGGCGTTGCTCTGGGTGAATACTAGCCGCATGGCGGCAGGCGCCTGCGCGCTAGACCTGGCTCGCTTCGCCCTCCGCCAGCTGGGCGAGGCCCGGCAGATTGCAGACCAGAAGCTTCTGCCGCCCGCCCTGCACCAGCCCCTTACTCTCCCAACTGCTGAGGATGCGGGAAACGGTGTGCAGTGTCGTGCCGGTCATTTCGGCTATATCCTGTCGCGAGATCGGAAAGTCGATGCGGATACCGTCCAGCTCCTTGCGGCCCGCCTGTTGGGAGAGGCGCAGCACGGCGTGGGCCACCCGGCGCTCCACTTCCTGCGTCGACATTTCGCGGATACGTGTATGGGCTTCCTCGAGACGCTGGCCGATGGTCTGCATGGCGGAGACGGCGAGGTGCGGGTTCTGTTCGACGAATTGCGGCCATAGATCGGTTTGCCAGGACAGTATGACGCTTTCGGCAGCCGTCGTGGCGGTGCCGGGATAATCGGACCGTTGCAGTGCCCGGGCAAAACCGAAGAGATCGCCGGGATGCACAACGCGTACGATGATCTGCTGGCCGTCATGGGTCACCTGCGTCACCTTCAGGCGGCCGTGAATGAGCAGGAAGAAATGCGTGGCTGGCTGGCCCTGCTCGAAAATGGCTTCGCCCGGCGGCACCAGCCGGGATGTGGCGTGGGTCAGCAGTCCGTCCAGCTCATCGTCGGCCATCTTGGCAAACAAGGCCAGCGACCGGATGACGCTTCGGTCAATCTTCACTTGCACCCTTTCCGGTGATTGGCCGCCGCCCTGGTTCCCGCAATGGGCACCGGGGTGTCGGCCTCTTCTGTATCCTCACAATACAGCACTATCACGTGCTGAAGAAGATCAAATGATATGAATCAACCGATTGTTTTTATTGACGATTATCAAGAAAACAGAGCGACTGCGCCAAGCTTTTCAAGAAGCGGCGCATACCAGCGCGTATCCCTCACCAGCCGGAAACCCAGATTATCCGGCGGCACGCCGACGGCGCAGCCGCCGCTCTTCGGGTTTTTGACGAAGGCGCTCATCGCCGCCCGGTGTTTTCCCGAGGCGACGGGAATGCCGCAGGAGGCGACGGTGTCGACTACCTCGCCATCCTTGCCGAGTGTCACGCGGCGGCTGCAACTCGAGGTCCATTCCCAGACATTGCCGCCGAAATCGGCAAGGCCATATTCGTTTTCGCCGAAGCTGCCATAGGATTGCGGAACGGGGTTGCCCGAGGCCTTTCGGCTGGTCTGTCGCTCGTAATCCGCCAGCCAGCGCAAAGCGGGGTTTTCAGTGTCCGCAGCCACACCGAGCGTCTCATCCGGGAAAAGCGACCCGGCGGCGAAGGCCAGTTCAGCGTCGCTCGGCAGGCGCCAGACCTCGCCTGTCCGCTCGCTCAGCCACTTTGCATAGGCGCGGGCGTCATCCTGGCTGATGCCGGTTGCCGGTATCGCGCCACCGACCGGAGTGGCAAAGCCGGGCTCCGGCTGCTGACAGCCGCCTTCCGCCACGCAGCGCGCATAATCCGCGCTCGACACCTGATATTTCATGATCGTCAGATTTTGCCGCATCGTTACGTCGACCATCGGGCCATCGACGGCATAACCGTTGCGGAAATATTCGCCCTCCGCCCGGTAGGTGAAATGTCCGGCGGGCACCGTAACGACCTGTGGAGCCATCATGGCAACGCGGTCATCAGCGCCGCTGCGGATGATCCCGGACTGGAAACCGATGGCCGTTGCCAGAAGCGTGGCAAGCGAGAGCGGGAGAAGAAGCGAGACGGCATTTGGGAAATGGCTGTTGCCGGGAATGCCCATGGGAACCTGCCTGCGTCGAGAAGACGCCAGAGTTCGGGCCTGCTTTCAGGCCGCATAGCAGAAGGGGGAGCGCGCCGCACCTGCTGGCGGCGCGCTCTGGTTTGCGTCAGATGCTCGACGGGGCGAGCACCGCCTGCATCAAGTTGTTGTTCCACTCACCCGTCACCTTGAAGTGGGCGGCCGCGCCCAGTTCGAAGGCTTCGATGAGGTTGTGGTTGACATAGGCGTAGATGCCGGGCTGCTCAAAGGTATAGAAGGCCGCGCCCGCTGTGCCGCCGGGGATGAACCAGGTTTCCTGGTCAAGATCCGGTGGGTTGCGGAACTTGCCCGTCGCCCAGACATAATCGCCGTGGCCGCCGATGAGGTGCGGGCGGGTATCGCGGTTCGCCTGCGAATGGACGATCAGCACCTTCTCGCCAACGGCGGCCTGAAGGGCGTGTTCCCCGGTCAGGGCGCCGACTGCGCCGTTGAATACGATGTGGCTCGGCGTCAGCTTGCGCATCACCTCCAGCGTGTCGGCCATGGCGTCGCCGGCGCTTTCATATTTCTTGAAATTGCCGTTCTCATCCCGCGGCACATAGAAGTCCTGCTCGCCGACATAATAGACCTTGTCATAAACAAGCTCCTTGCCGTGGCCGTCCGTCAGGCCCTCTCGCGGCAACACCATGATCGCGCCATTCATGCCCGAGGTGACGTGCCAAGGCACCATGCCGGGAGGTGCGCAGTGATAGACAAAGACGCCGGCCTTGGTGGCCTTGAAGCGCAGGATCGCCTTTTCACCGGGGTTGACGATGGTGAGCCCGCCGCCGCCGAGCGCGCCGGTGGCCGAGTGGAAGTCGATATTGTGCTGCAGCTCGTTGCTATCGGGATTGATGAGGGTCAGTTCGACATAGTCGTCCTGATGCACCACCATCAGAGGCCCGGGAACCGAACCGTTGAAGGTCATGGCGTGGACCTCGGTGCCCTTGTCGTCGAGGATCATCTTCTGCTCTTTGATCGTGAGCGTGAACTCGACGATCTTCGGTCCACCTTCGGCTTTCTGCGTGTGGGCGTGCACGAAGGGCGGTTTGACGAGATCAACCCTTACGCGAGGTAGCGCTGCAATCTCCGCGCTCGTCAATGGCTTGGCTGCGGCCTTCTTTTCCTCTGCCGCGCTCGCTGCCGATGGCATGATGACGGGAGCTATAGCCCCTGCAAATGCTGCGCCTGCGAGAATATTACGCCGTGTGATGTGGAAGGTTTCCGTCATCATTCTTCTCCTATCCCTCTTGGGGCAGAGCATGTTTCGCTCTGTCACAGCATTTGTAGCGGAGGGGCGGAAATACAATTTGAGATGGAGCAAACTTCGCTTTCGGCACCCTGCGACATTTTGGCAGGCGGCTGAAGGCCGGTGTGGAAGCGTCGCACCGCCTCTTTGCCTGTTCGCAAAGAAGCCGGACGGGCTTGGGTCTAGACATATGTCAAGACCAAGCAAGGAGCATTATAATGAGTGGCAGCGAAACCGTTCTCACCCAAGGGCGCAGCCGGCCAAAGGGCGGCATTCCAAGAGGGCTGGCGCGCACCGGCCCGGTTATCTTTTCTTACGGCTTCCGGCCGTTTTTCCTCGGCGGCGCCCTCTGGGCCATCTTGGCGATGGTGTTGTGGATCGCAGCCCTTTCCGGCTTCATCGACCTCGGCGGGGATTATGGCGCGCCAAACTGGCATGCCCATGAGATGCTGTTCGGTTTCGCTTCGGCGGTGCTGGCCGGTTTTCTTCTAACGGCCGTGCCGAACTGGACGGGTCGGCTGCCAGCGTCGGGCAAACCCTTGGTATGGCTGTTTGCGCTCTGGTGTGCCGGCCGGCTTTTCCTGCTTGTTTCGGAGACGGTGGGCGTGGTCACCGCCGCAGCCGTGGACGGGCTTTTCCTGCCGGCGCTTCTGGCGATCTGCGCGCGTGAGGTCATTGCCGGGCGCAAATGGAAGGACCTGAAGGTGCTGGGCGGGCTGCTGGCGCTTTCGGTCGCTAACATCGTATTCCATGTGGCGGCGATCGAAGGCGACCTGAGCCAGATGGCGACCCGCCTTGCGGTCTCGGCCTATACCGTGCTTGTCATCATCGTCGGCGGCCGCATCGTGCCGAGTTTTACCCGCAACTGGCTGAACCGTTTCGGCCGCACGGATTTTCCAGTCCCCTATAACGGTTTCGACACCGCAGCCATCCTCACCGGTATCGCGGCGCTGGCCGTCTGGACAATAGAGCCCGAGAGCATCGTGGCCGTGCCGGCGGCGCTTCTGGCGGCCTTCATGCACGCCGTGCGTCTGGTCCGCTGGCGCGGTTGGACGACCTGGCCGGAGCAGGTGCTGGTGGTGCTGCATGTGGCCTATGCCTTCATTCCCGCCGGTTTCATCACCATAGCGCTGGCGGCGCTTGACGTGATGGATACGCGCTCGGTCCTGCACATATTCACCGTAGGCGTTATCGGCTGCATGATGCTTGCTGTCATGACGAGAGCGAGCCTTGGCCATACCGGGCGCAAGCTCGCGGCCAGCAGGGTCACCATCGCCGCTTATGTCGCGCTGATCGCCTGCGCGCTGCTGAGACCGGCAGCCGAGTTCTTCCCCGGCGCGATGATGCATCTCTACGCCTGCTCGGCGCTCTTCTGGATCGTGGGTTTCGGTCTCTTCTGCGTTGAATATGGGCCGATCCTGACGCGTGAGCGCAAACCGCTGAAAGCGTAGTCGAGTCGTTGCTAAACCGCCAAAACGAAACGCCCCGGAAGCAATTTCCGGGGCGTTTCGTTATCGAGGGATTTTGTATCCGGCTTAATGCGCGCCGGCACCGGCGCGGATGAAGATGCGAAACGCCGTGCGCGCCTCGTCGAAATTGCCGGCCCATTGGTGCCCCCGGGCCAGAAGGTCCGGGTAAAGGAAAGTCGGCTCCTGCGGCATCAGCACGAAGATCACGGCGCCCGGCGGAAGACGGTCGAGTGCGGCAAGCGTGCGGTTTGCCTGACCTTCGGCCGTTTCGTCGCTGAGATCGAGATAGATGACCGGATCGGGCCATATCTGCGGCTCCTCAGCATTGCCCGCAAGCGCCGGCGAAACGGAAATCTGTTCGGTCTCAGTGCATTGCGGCGTGAACAGCACTTCCCAGTCGCCGCCGCCAATTTCCCGGACCTGATGGTCGAAACCGCGCTCCGCCATCACCTTGAACAGCGGGACGGGCCGGAAGGTGGCGTATAATCGCAGCGCCTCACCCGGCGCAAGTCCGGCCACGGCTTCCATGATGGCCGGAAAGGGCTCGCCGCCGCTCAGCAAAAGCGGCCGGACATCGAGCTCCCTGATCATTTCCGTCATTGCATCACCTCATCTGTCGGCTGGCGGCGGCATGAGCCGTCCGCCAGAGGTCTTTTCACCACACGGCCGGGGCAGGGGTCAATGTTCGGATCCGCAGCAGCATTCGCAGCCGGACATATCATCCTCGGAACCTTCTGCCTGTTCTTCCAGGCGGCCGATATCGAGGCGCCAGACTTCCGGGCCCTGTTCGAGATATTCCCAGCCGAACTGGCCGGGGAAATTGGTGGCCAGCTGGTAGAGCAGTGGACGGGGATCGTGATCGCTGGTGATCTGTACCGATTGCCCCTCGGTCAACGCGCCGAGCGCACCGAAAATGCGCGGATGGCGTTCGCGATGCGGAATGATGCGCACATCGATATTGGTTGCGGTTTGGGCTTCGGACATAGGCTGGCTCCACGGCCGCGGATGGAATGATGTCCGGCGGTGCGGCCGGCCGCCGGACTGGAAAAACCTATCCGCCGGGCGGTCTGGAGACATTGTCGCCGCGCAAACAAACCTGAGATTCGTCAGGTCCGTTGCGCGACATGCTTCAGCCGGCAAGGCTGCGATAGATTGCCGGCAGCGCAGATGGCAGCTTGGCGATCCTGCTGACGATGGCATAACCGTTCTGGCCGAACATGGCCGGAATATAGGACTGCGCCTTGCTGTCGACAGTCACGCCGAAGACGCTGACGCCAGAGCGTCGCGCTTCGGAGACCGCGCGGCGGCTGTCCTCGATGGCGAAGCGACCCTCATAATGATCGACATCGTTCGGCTTGCCATCCGTCAGCAGCAGAAGCAGCTTGCGGCGCTCCGGCCTCTCACGCAGCTTGGCGCTGGCATGGCGGATGGCGGGGCCGATGCGGGTGTAGAAGCCGGGCTTCAGCGCCGCAATGCGCCGCTCGACAGCGTGCCCCATCGGCTCATCGAAATCTTTCACCGTTTCCACCCGCACCCAGGAACGGCGGCGGGAGGTGAAGGTCAGGATGGAGTGACTGTCACCACAGGCGGAAAGCCCGTGGGCAAGCACCAGCAGGGCTTCTTTTTCCACATCGAGCACCCGGCGATTGTCGAACCAGGCGTCTGTGGACAGGGAAACATCGACGAGGATCGTCACGGCAAGATCATGCGCCTGCGGGCGGCTTGCCATATGAACGCGGTCGCTGCCCTGTCCACCGGCAGCGATATCGCTTCTGGCGCGAACCACTGCGTCAAGATCGAGATCGTTGCCGTCAAGCTGGGCTCGCAGCATTTCGTGGCGTGGCCGCAGCACCTCGAATTGCCGCCTGACCCTGCGGATGAGGCTTTTGGTGTCGGGGTCGGGTTCCGGCGCGGTCTCAGTGTCTTTCGCCGGCCCGGCGATCACCCGGCAATGGTCGGCGAGATAGGTACCGCTGCGATAATCCCATTCGGGATAGGTCAGTTCCGCCGTCAGCGGGGTATGGTTCAGCGCTTCGGGCGGCAGGTCGAGATCGAAACGGAAGCGGGCGGAGGGCCGCCCCTTTCTTTCACCCAGCGTCATATCGTCAAGCTCGTCCGCCGCACTGCCGTCGGCATCGTCGCTATCGTCACCCGGCCGGTCGACATTGACCATCTCGGCCATGGCGAGGATTTTCTCGAAACGGTTGAGGATGAAGGGGCTGCGTTCGGTCTGGCGGTTCTCGGCCTTTTCGCGCACGGCGATATGGCGGGCGGCCTCCGCCCCCTGCGGCGCGGCGCCCGCTGCCGGCTGGTCTTCGCTCTGCCTGGCCTCGGATGTTTCGCGCAGCAGCGTGTCCGGCCACAGCGGCACCGGCAGCATCGGCAGGTAGCGCGGCGGCGCCTTGGCCGGAAGACCGGCGGGTGGCGCAAGACCGTCGATCCCTGCCGCATCGGCCAGCATGGAAAGCACCCGTTGTTCCACCTGCTGTTCCGCCTGCGGCAGCGGCCGCTTCTGCCGCACCGCGAGCATGGCGGCGCAAAGCCGGCGATAGCGGGTCTTCATGCCGGGAAAAGTACGGGTTACGGTCTCGGCCAGTTCCGTGGCGCGGTCGAGCCGGGCAAGATCGTTGCGCAGCGGATCGGCAGCCATGACTGGTTCAAGCGGCATCATCGCCATGGCGGCGGCGAGCCAGAGATAAAGATCGCGATTGAGGTGGCGGTCGGGAAATAGATCGAGCACCGGCGGCAGCATCAGCGTGGCATGATCGCGGCCGGGCTGAGCAAGCTTTTCTTCGCCGAGGCCCATGCGCTGGCGAAGCCTCAGCCGGTGTGTGGAGGTGCGGGCGCGCGCCGGGGCGATCTGCACCGCATGTTCACCGCCAAAACCGCGGAAACATATGGCCAGCACGGCCTGCATGTCTTCCAGCCTGACGGCGTGATCGGGAAAGCGCAGCCATGTGCCGGTTTCGCCGATCAGCCTGTGCCAGGCGCGGCCGACGGTTTCTTCCAATTCCAGAAAGTCCAGCATGGTTTATCCTCACCGCCTATCGGATGATCGCATCCGCCACTTCATGCAGCGCGGCCTTCACATCCGGCTCGTCGGTCAGCGGTTCGATCATCGCCGCGCGCACGGCCTGACGGGCGGGAAGCCCGGTATCGATGAGGCTGGCGCAATAGACGAGCAGGCGGGTGGAGACGCCTTCTTCCAGATCGTGGCCCTTCAGGCCGCGCAGCCGGTGGGCGAGATCGACAAGCGGCTCGACATCGCGCGCATCCAGCCCGCTTTCATGCGAAACGACGGCGATTTCCTGCTCCTTGGGCAGAAAATCGAATTCAATGGCGACGAAGCGCTGGCGGGTGCTGGGCTTCAGGCTTTTCAGCAGGTTCTGATAGCCGGGGTTATAGGACACGACGAGCATGAAGCCGGAGGGTGCTTCAAGGACCTCACCGGTGCGCTCCAGCGGCAGGATGCGACGGTCGTCGGTGAGCGGATGCAGCACGACAGCCACATCCTTGCGCGCCTCGACGATCTCGTCGAGGTAACATATGCCGCCCTGGCGCACGGATCGTGTCAGCGGGCCGTCCATCCACACGGTTTCGCCGCCTTTCAGCAGGTAACGGCCGGTCAGATCAGCGGCGGCAAGATCGTCATGGCATGAAACGGTGGAAAGCGGCAGGCCGAGTTTCGCTGCCATATGGCTGACGAAACGGGTCTTGCCGCAACCTGTCGGACCTTTCAGCAGCAGCGGCAATTGCCGCACCCAAGCGCTTTCGAACAGCGTGCATTCATTGCCAAGCGGGGTGTAGAACGGCGCGTCCGGCAAAGGCTGCGGCGCGGGGCGGAAAATCGTATTCATGGTCATCTCCATGGTTGATGGTAAGGACCGGCTCTCCGGGGGAAAAGGAGAGCCGGTCCGTTTCTCATTCGGCGGGCTGCACGAGGCGGGCGACGTCGCCCTGTTTCTGCTTGCCCGGCACCAGAACTGCCCAGATGAACATGATTGCCGAAATGAGAACTGCGAAACCGGAGCCGAGGCGGATCCAGTAGAAGATCGCCAGCTGGTCCTGCACATCCATGAAGCTTTCGCCCATGACGCGCTGAAGCTGGATCTGCACAACGCCGGCAAAGGTCAGCGCGAAGGTCATGACCGACATGGCCGTGCACATCACCCAGAAGCTCGTCATCGAAAGCCACTGATTATAGGGCGCGCGTTTCTTCATTTCCGGTATGGCATAGGCCATCATGGCAAGGTTCAGCATCACATAGGCGCCGAAGAAGGCGAGGTGGCCGTGGGCGGCGGTGAGCTGCGTGCCGTGGCTGTAATAGTTCACCGAAGACAGCGTATGCAGGAAACCCCAGACGCCGGCGCCGAAGAAGGCCATGACCGAGCAGCCGATCGACCACAGAAGCGCTGCGCGGTTCTCATGCTTGCGGCCGGCCTTCCAGGTCATGACGAAGGTGAAGATGACCATGGTGAAGAAGGGGGCCACTTCCAGCGTCGAGAACAGCGAACCGATCCACTGCCAGTAACCTGGCGCGCCGATCCAGTAATAGTGGTGGCCGGTGCCGAGAATGCCCGAGAAGAGGGCAAGGCCGACGATGACATAGAGCCATTTTTCCACCACTTCGCGGTCGATGCCGTTGAGCTTGATCATCAGGAAGGCGAGGATCGAGGCCATTATCAGTTCCCACACGCCTTCCACCCACAGATGGATGACGTACCACCAGTACATCTTGTCGAGCGCCAGGTTCATGGGATTGTAGAAGGCGAAGAGGAAGAAGATCGCCAGACCCCAGAGACCGAAGAGCAGGATGTTGATGACGGTGGTTTTGCGGCCCTTCAGCGCCGTCATGGTGATGTTGAACAGGAACATCAAAACGACAAGCACGATGCCGACCTTGATCGCAAAGGGCTGTTCGAGGAATTCGCGGCCTTCGTGGATGCGGAACATATATCCGACCACGGCAACCGCGGCGGCCACCAGGAAGATCCAGAACTGCGCGATGGCGAGTTTGGGGCTGTAAAGCTCCGTTTCCGTTTCTTCCGGCAGAAGATAGAAGGTCGAGCCCATGAAGCCCATCAACAGCCACACGACCAGTGCATTGGTGTGGATCATGCGCACGATGTTGAAGGGCAGAAGCTCGGAAAGCGTATTGGGCAGTACGTAGATCGTGGCGGCGACGACGCCGAACAGGATCTGCGCCACGAACAGCCCGATTGCGCCGTAAAAATACAGCATGGCGACTTTTTGCGTCTGGTATTTCATCTCGTCATCTCCTTGCCGTCAGCCTCAACCCGCATCGTTCGGCGGCCAGTTCTGCGTCTTGATCCGGCTCGTCCATTCGAGGAAATCGACGAGATCATCGAGTTCCTGTTCGGTGAGATTGAACTGCGGCATCTGGCGGCGGCCTTCGATGCCGGTGGGCTGGGCGGCCATCCACGCCTTGATGGAATCGCGCGCCGCTTCCTTGTCTTCCACGCCGCCGTAGCGCTTCCAGACATTGCCGAGTTCGGGCGCGAAATAGGCGCCTTCGCCGAGCAGCGTGTGACAGTTGATGCAGGAGTTTTTCTCCCACACGTGCTTGCCGCGCGCGACGCTTTCCGTCAGCGTGCTTTCATCCGTCGAGGTGATGCGCATGTAATAATGGCTATGGGCGGTCAGCCCGACGAATATGGCGAAGAAGAAGATGGAGCCGCCGTAAAAGACGTTTCGCGCTCCTGTTTTGGTCAGGCGTTCTGCCATGCCAATGGTCCTTTCCATCCGGAAGACCGCTTATGCGGACTGGCTTGATCGAACCCTCATGCCGGGATTTGCCAGCATGCTTCGGGTCTCGCCCCTTTCTAGCCGCTGGCCGCCGGCGTTCTTTGCCATTTGGCAAACAAGTGGAGAGGTGGTGTGGTCCGCCTTTTCAGAGCGACAAAATGCCCTGCAGGAACGCCCGCAACAAGGCTGCGGCGGCAAAGACGGCCGGCCATGCCAGAAGTGCTGTGCGCAGCAGGCCACGCTCTTCGCGAAAGCCGAGAAAGTCGTCGATGACGCGTCTGGATTTCATGAGCGCGAAAAGCAGCATCAGGCAGGCGGCGGCGACCGGCGGCAGAAGCGCTGCCTTCCACGATGTCACGACGGCCGTACCGGCAAGAACGAGAATGGCGAGTGCTGCAAAACTTCTCGCAAGCTGGCGGGAGGTGCGGTGGATCATGATGTCAAACCAGATAAATAACGGGAAAAATGACGATCCAGACCAGATCGATGACATGCCACAGCGTCGTCACCAGCGTGACGTTCTCGTTTTTCGGGAAGACTGCGACGAGAAACAGCAGCACGGCCACGAAGACCACATGCAGCAGGTGGAAGCCGGTGAGCAGGAAATAAAGCTCGAAGAAAGCGCCATCGGCGGGATCGGAGGCGAAGGCGATTTCGGTGGAATATTCATAGAGTTTTACACCGACGAAAGCGAAGCCCAGCAGGCCGGCAAGCACAAGTGCCCGTCTTTTGCCCGCCAGCGCGGTGTAGCGGCTGGCCGCGACGGCCGCTTGCCAGCCGCTTGCCAGTAAAATCAGTGTGTTGAGGCCGGCAAGCTGCGGCTGCAGATGTTGGCGCGCGACGGCGAAGGCCTCGGGATTGAGGGCGAAGGCAATGATGAAGGCGCCGGTCAGCGCGCCGAAAGCGGCAAGTTCGCTCCAGACCAGAATCCACAAAAGCAGGTTTCCGCTTGCCTCTTCCGTATTGATCGCCATGGCCTTGTCCGTAATTGTAAAACAGCAAGCCACGCTTAGGCGTCCTCACCCCCCCGTCTTTGCGGTCGGTCAAAGAAGGGAGCGTGCAAAGTCTTATTGTCATGACAAAGCGCAACTCTGGAAAATGGAGCTTCCCATGAACGACGCGCAGGTCGGGCTGATTGTCGCAACCCCTATTATCATTGGCTTTGCGGTGCTGTTGTACCGTATGGGTGTGTTGCAGCGCATGGGTGCGGTTTCCGCCGTGCTTGCCTCCGTGGCCATTGCTTCGGTGCTGTTCCTGAACCAGTGAGAAGGCAGTAGCATGCTTGAACTTGTCGCCGCTCTTTCGCTTTTCGTGGCGCTGCACTCCATTCCCGCCGCGCCTGCCGTGCGCGGCCGGCTGATCGCGGCCATCGGCAGGCCCGCCTATTTCGGGAGTTATTCCGTCGTCTCGCTTCTGACGCTGGGCTGGGTATTTTATGCCGCGCTGTCGGTCGATTATATTCCGCTCTGGGATGTCGCGCCCTGGCAGGCGCATGTCACGTTTCTCGCTGCTCCAATTGGCCTGTTTTTCGTGCTGGCCGGCCTTTTCAGCGTCAATCCGCTTTCCATTTCCGTACGGCAGGGAGATAGACCGGGGGCAATCGTGCGCATCACGCGGCACCCGGTACTCGTCGGCTTTCTGTTTTGGTCGTTGGGGCATGCCGTGCCGAATGGCGATCTGCGCTCCGTCATCCTGTTCGGCGGCTTTGCGCTGTTTTCGCTTGGCGGGATTGCGATGACCGAAAAACGCGCGCGGAAAAGACTGGGTAATGCATGGAGCGCGGCGGCTGCTAAAAATGCAACGATCCCTTTTGCAGCAATGCTTTCCGGCAAAACGCGCCTCGCCGTGGACGGGCCGATGCTGCTAGCCGCGGCGCTGACAGGGTTGACGGTGTGGTGGCTGCTGGCCGGCGGCCATGCCGCGCTCTTTGGCGCGGACCCCATGGCCTATCTCTGATCGCTTAGGGCGCCTTCACCATATGCGGCTGCCATATCGGTGCCTGCGGCGCGGAAGTGATGCCGAGTTGATCGATGGCGCGGGCGGCGAGCTGGTCGATAATATCGTTGACGCTTTGCGGCCTGTTGTAAAAGGCCGGCACCGGCGGCATGACGATGGCGCCAGCCTCCGTCACCGTGCACATGTTGCGCAGATGGATGAGATGCAGCGGCGTCTCGCGCGTCATCAGCACAAGTTTCCGACGTTCCTTCAGATGCACATCGGCGGCGCGGGTGAGGAGATTGTCCGAAAGCCCGGTTGCAATGGCCGCAAGTGTGCGCATGGAGCAGGGGGCGACGATCATGCCTGTTGTCGGGAAGGAGCCGCTGGCAATCGCCGCGCCGATATCGTTGACGGTATGATTGACGCCAGCAAGTGAGAACATCCGCCCCATGGCTTGCGCCCCTTCCTCATGCAACACAGTGCGTCTGGCGGATTGCGATAGGACGAGATGGATTTCGACGCTTTTCATCCCGGCAAGGCGCTCGACGATGCGCAACGCAATGCCGGCACCCGAAGCGCCGGTGACGCCGACCACGACGCGGCACGGGATCATGGCCGTTCTCCAAGGCCGAGATCACGCCACATCAGATCCACCTGTGCGATGACGTCAGGTGTCATGGAGAGCACGCGGCCCCATTCGCGCTCCGTTTCCGGCGGCAGCTTGCGGGTGGCGTCCAGACCCATCTTGCCACCAAGGCCGGCTTTCGGCGAGGCGAAGTCGAGATAATCGATTGGCGTATCGTCGATGATCGTCGTATCGCGCGAAGCATCGAAACGGGTGGATAGCGCCCAGATGACATCCGCCCAGTTGCGCACATCAATGTCGGGATCGACCAGAATGATGAGCTTCACATAGCTGAACTGCGGCAGCATCGACCAAAGGCCCATCATCACCCGCTTTGCCTGACCGGGATAACGCTTGTCGATGGATGCGACCATGACGCGGTAGGAGCAGGCCTCCGGCGGCATCCACAGATCGACGATTTCCGTAAACTGCTTTTTCACGAGCGGCAGGAAAATCTCAAGCATGGCTTCGCCGAGAACAGAAGGCTCATCCGGTGGCCGGCCGGTATAGGTGGAAAGATAGATCGGATCGCGGCGCATGGTGATTGCCGAGAGCGTCATGACCGGGAAGGATTCGACCGAATTATAATAGCCGGTATGGTCGCCATATGGGCCTTCGAGTGCCGTTTCCGTTGCCGAAACGGTGCCCTCTAGCACGATCTCGGCATTGGCCGGCACCGGCATCGGCACGGTCAAGGCTTTTGCGATGCGGCTTTTCGAGCCGCGCAGCAGGCCGGAGAAGCCAAGCTCGCTGATATGGTCGGGAAGCGGCATCACGGCAGCGAGAATGGTGGCAGGGTCGGCACCGATGGCGACGGTAACGGGCATATCCAGCCCGTGCGCCTGCCACAGCCGGTGGTGCTGCGCCCCGCCGCGATGCGCCAGCCAGCGCATGATCGCCCTGTCCGGCCCCAGCACCTGCATGCGATAGATGCCGACATTGATATCGTCGGGATCGTCAGGCGAACGGGTGATGACCAGCGGCCAGGTGATGAGCGGGGCCGGCTCGCCCGGCCAGCACCATTGCACCGGCAGGCAGGCAAGGTCGATTGCATCGCCTGTCAGCACCCTTTCCTGAACCGGCGCGCGCGAGACGTTGCGTGGCCGCATGGCAAGTGCGGCCTTCAGCAAAGGCAGCTTACCCCACGCTTCGGCCATGGATTTCGGCGGCTGCGGCTCGCGCAATTCGGCGAGCGTTCGTCCAAGTGCGGGCAGGCCGCCGGTCTCCAGCCCCAAACCCCATTCGATGCGCTGCCGCGTGCCGAACAGATTGGCAAGCAGCGGTATCGCCCGCACCTTGCCCTCATGGTCGACGGGTTGCTCGAACAGCAGCGCCGGCCCGCCACCGGCAAGCACGCGGCGGTGGATTTCGGTGATTTCGTGCACCAGCGATACCGGCTGGCGAATTCGCCGCAGCTGCCCACGTTCTTCCAGCAGCCGGATGAAACCGCGCAGATCGGCGGTGCGGACGGGTCTCGTTTCTGTTGCTTCGTTTCTCATGCCGCCTGTTTGCAGGCGGCAATGCGGCATGTCCTTGCGCTGCCGCAAATGCGGCTTCAGTGCGAACGAAGATAGTCGGCAAGAACGAGGGCGTGGTTGTGTTCGGTATCATGGGCAGCATAAAGCAGCGTGATCCGGCCCTTCGCCATCAACTTCTTCATGTGCGCCACGGCATCGGGATTGGCCGAAAGCTCCTCATGATAGTGCCGGGTGAATTCCTCAAAGCGGGACGGCATATGGGAGAAGTTCTTGCGCAATTCGTTGCTGGGCGCGATGTCTTTCATCCACAGGGAAAGCTTTGCATCTTCCTTGCTCATACCGCGCGGCCAGAGCCGGTCTACCAGAATGCGCGCGCCGTCGTCGTCGCTGGCGGGTTCGTAAATCCTTTTGACCCTTAAATCGGACACGGGCGGCCTCCCTAGCTTGGCAAGTGAATGATTTATAGCGGCTTTTGTGAAGGCGCACCCGAAAATTTCCCTGTCTTTGCGTTCGCTCAAACCGCCACCCGCACGCTGCGGTTAGGTTGCCGCCCGCAACTGAGCCGACAGGACCTTCCATGAGACCTTTTCCCGCCGCCATCGCCCGCCCCATGAATTTTCTGCCCATTGCCGTGGTGCAGCGAGCGACGGCGGCGATGCTGGCGCAGATCATGAAGCGGCATCCGGATATGTTCGTCCGGCTCGGTGAACATCGTGGCAAGCGCTACGCCTTTCTGCCCGTCGATCTCCCCTTCGCCTTCATGGTCGAGCCGGCAGGTCCCGCCATCACCGTCAGCCGCAAGGCCCGCCTGCCCAAGACGGACGCGGCGGTGGAAGGGCCGCTTTTCATGCTGCTCGCGCTGATGGAGGGGCGGCAGGATGCCGATGCGCTGTTCTTCTCGCGCGATCTCAGCGTCACCGGCGATATGGAAGCGATGCTGGCGCTGCGCAATGCGCTCGATGACAGCGGCATCGATCTGCCGCGCGATCTCGGTGCATTTGCCGGACCTTTCGCGCCGATGGTAACTGGCCTTGCGAACCGCCTGCGCGGCCATGTTCTATCCGAAACACGGGGAGGTGAGGCATGGAACTGATCTGTCCTGCAGGAACGCCCGCCGCCTTTCGCGAGGCCGTGGATGCCGGGGCGGATGCCGTCTATTGCGGGTTTCGCGATGAAACCAATGCCCGCAATTTCCCCGGCCTTAATTTTTCCCGCGAGGAACTTGCCGAGGCCATCGTTTACGCGAAAAAGCGCGGTGTCCAGACCTTCGTGGCGCTCAACACCTTCATGCGCGCCGGTAGTGAGGATATCTGGTATCGCGGCGCGGCCGATGCCGTGAAGGCGGGGGCTGATGCGCTTATCCTTGCCGATTTCGGACTGATGGCGCATGTGGCGGAACATCATCCGCAGCAGCGTATCCACGTCTCCGTGCAGGCCTCCGCGTCCAATGCCGACGCGGTGAATTTCCTCGTCGATGCCTTCGGCGCGAAACGTGTGGTGCTGCCGCGCACCCTGACGATTGCCGACATCGCCCGGCTGGCGCGGCAAATCCGCTGCGAGATCGAAATCTTCGTGTTCGGCGGTCTCTGCGTCATGGCGGAGGGACGCTGCTCGCTATCTTCCTACGCCACAGGCAAGTCACCCAACATGAACGGCGTCTGCTCGCCGGCAAGCCACGTCCGCTACCGGCAGGACGGGCAGGCGCTGGTATCGGAACTCGGCGATTACACCATCAACCGCTTTCCGGCTGGCGAGGCGGCGGGTTACCCCACGCTGTGCAAGGGCCGTTTCGAGATCGCCGATGACAGGTCCTATGCCTTCGAGGATCCGGTGTCGCTTGATGTGATGGACCAGATCGATGCCTTGCGCGAGGCGGGCGTCAGCGCACTGAAGATCGAGGGCCGCCAACGCGGAAAGGCCTATGTGGCGGAAGTGGTTTCCACCCTGCACCGGGCGCTTGCCGCCGGTGCTGAGGAGCGCGGCAGGCTGCTTTCCCGCCTCCGGCTCCTGAGCGAAGGCCAGCGCACTACCGTCGGCGCTTATGAGAAACGCTGGAGATGACGGCGATGGCAAAACCCGCAAAAGCCACATTGGCGCTCGGCCCGGTCCTCTATCTCTGGCAGGGGGAGAAATGGCGCGATTTCTATTTCCGCATCGCCGATGAAGCGCCCGTCAGCCATGTCTATCTCGGTGAAACCGTCTGCTCCAAACGGTTTCATTTCACCGAGCCGCATCTGGCGGAGGTGATCGAGCGGCTGGAGAGTGCCGGAAAACAGGTGATCCTCTCGACGCTTTCACTGGTGACGCTGGAGCGGGAAAGCCGCCACCTGCGCGGCTTGATCGCCGACAGTCCCTATCCGGTCGAGGCGAACGATCTTTCCGCGCTCGGCATGCTGCACGGCACCCCGCATGTCGTCGGGCCGATGGTGAATGTCTATAATGCCGCGACCGCGCGGTTGCTGTCGTCTCGCGGCGCGAGCGCCATATGCCTGCCGCCGGAACTGCCGATGACCTCGGTGGAGCGCATCGTGGCGCAGACGCCTGATGTGGACTTCGAGATCTTCGCCTTCGGCCGCCTGCCGCTCGCCATTTCGGCGCGCTGCGCCCATGCCCGCGCCAAGGGCAATATCAAGGATAATTGCCAGTTCGTCTGCGGCGACGATCCGGATGGATTGCCGGTACGCACGCTTGACCGGCAGTCGTTTCTGGCGCTGAACGGCGTGCAGACGGTGTCGCATACCTGCCAGTCGCTGCTTGGCGAATTGCAGGACCTAGCCGCCGCCGGCATTTCCCGCTTCCGGCTGTCGCCGCAGGACTGCGACATGGTCGCGGTGGCGCAAATCCATCACGATGTTCTGGCCGGCAGGCGGGAGGCGGAGGACGGTCTTGCACGTCTCGGGCAAATCTACCCGGACGTGCCCTTTTCCAATGGTTTCCACCACGGGCAGGAAGGGGCGGCCTGGATCGCCCGTGCCCGCAACACGGCGCATGGGGTGAATGCATGACGACGAACGGGCAAAGCGAGCAAAAGCTGCCCGCAGCCGCACCGGGCGGAGCGGATATCGCGGCGGCAATCCATCTGGTGCGCGATATTGTCTTGCAGAGCGCGCTTGATTGCAGCTGCCGCGACAGGGTGCACGAGGCGCTGCGCGAACTCGAGGATTTCGAGCGCCAGCGCAATATCGTCAAGCTTCTGGCCGCCGCCCGCGAGGAGCGTCGCAAGATCGCGCTCCTGACCGAGATGCTGTGCGATTTCGCCGAAGACGACACGACGGATGAAGGTGTGGTCGAAACCGCAAGCCTGATGTTTCTCGATATCGCTGCCGCCGCTCAGGAGGGCTCGCGGCTCCTGCGGGACGCGCTCTCACTCAAGAAGGGTGAATAATCCCTGTTTTTGGCCCTGTTTGATCCTGCGCAAAGAGCGGGCGCTTGCAAAATGTCATTTCCGGGGTGGTGACGCGCCGGGACCGGAAAACGGTCTGAGCGGGCGTCACGCGCATCATGGCGCTTCCGGCGCGAAAGGATCAGGACCATGGCCCATCTCACCCGTCGTCAGGCTCTTTCGGCCTTTTCCGGGCTCGCGGTCGCGACACTTGCCGCACCACATGTTGCGAAGGCGGAAGCGCCGCTCACCTTTTATGGCCCTCCGGCCGCACCGTCGGCCGTGCTGGCCCATGCGGTAAAGGGCGGGTTCCTGAAGGATGTCGCACCCGGCGCCGTCTTCAAAGCCTGGAAAACGCCGGATGAAATGCGCGCCGCCGTCGCCTCCGGCTCCATGGGAGCGGTGGTGATGCCGAGCTACGGCGTCGCCAATCTCCATAATCGCGGTCTCGGCCTAGGGCTGTTGAACGTGCTGACCACGGGCCTGCTCTATATCGTTTCGAAAGACAAAACGTTGAACTCCCTCCAGAGCCTTTCCGGCAAGACCCTCGCTTTGCCGTTCAAGAACGACATGCCCGATTTCGTGCTGCGCCGCCTTGTTGCCGAAAACGGCCTGAAGCCCGGCGACATCACGCTGGAATATGCCGCCTCGCCGCCGGAAGCCGCGCAATTGCTGCTGACGGGACGGGTGGATGCCGCCCTGCTGAGCGAGCCGGCCGCGACCGCCGTGCTCATCAAGGCGAAGTCTTTTTTCATGACCGTCCATCGCACCATCGATATCCAGCGGGAATGGGCGAAGGTGGCCGGCAAGGCTGAAATTCCGCAGGCTGGCCTCGCCTTGACATCGCTGGTCCAGCAAAAATTCGGCAGGGCCGGCATCGAGGCTTTGCAGGACGCCATGGAGACGGCGCTTGCCAGCGCCATGGCCGATCCAAAGGCGGCGGCGGCTGCGGCCGCCGATGCCTTGGGTTTCCCGCCGGAAATCATCGTCGCCTCCTTCCCGACAAGTCATCTATGCGCCCTGAAGGCGAGCGCTGCGCGCGGCGATCTCGAGGCGTTTTACGATGAGCTTGCCAAGGCCGACCCGGCAATCATCGGCGGCCGGCGGCCGGATGACGGGTTTTATCTGGTGTAACAGGCATGAACCGCATTCTCGAAAGTCTTGGCTGGATGGGCCGCTATCTCTGGGCGGGCTGGGCCGGGCTTTCAGGCATTTTCTGTTTTCTCGCCGCCTGGCAGGCCGGGCATGAGATTTATGGCTCCTTCATCCTGCCTTCGCCGGGGGAGACCTTCGCGGCAATGGGGCTTTTGGCGGCGCGGGCGGATTTCCTCGCCATCCTGTCGCAGAGCGCTGTCAGGGCCCTGACCGGCTTTGCAATCGCCGCCGGCATCGGCACGGTGGCGGGCGTGCTGGCGGGCTATTCTTTCGCGGCCATGCGGTTGATGAAGCCTGTTGTCACCGTTCTGCTCGGTGTGCCGCCCATCGGCTGGATCGTGCTGGCGCTCATCTGGTTCGGCTCGTCCGGCGGCACGGCTGTCATGACCGTCATCATCGCCTCGGCTCCCGTGTCCTTTGCCGGTGCGCTGGAAGGTGTCGCCAAGCGGGACCGTCAGCTGGAAGTGATGGCGCAGGCTTTCGGCGCTCCATGGTTTTACCGGCTGCGCACCGTCACCATGCCGCATGTGCTCTCCTACCTCTTCCCGGCCTGGACGACGACGGCGGGAAGCGCGTGGAAAGTAACCGTCATGGCCGAGCTCCTTTCGAATTCCGGCGGCATTGGCGGCGAACTGGCCACCGCACGCGCGCTGTTCGACATCGCGCAGGTCAGTGCCTGGCTCACCATCACCGTCGCGCTGGCGCTGCTGACCGATTACGGCCTGCTGCATCTGCTGCGCGAGGCGCTGGAGCGCTGGCGCGCCGCCGGGCTGCCATGGGGTGTCAAACGATGAGCGACCGTTCCATCCTGCGTTTCGAACATGTCGGCCACGCCTTTCTCGGCCGCAGCCTGTTCGAGAATTTCGATCTCGGCATAGCGCCGGGGGAAACCGTGGCGCTGCTCGGCCCCTCCGGCAGCGGCAAGACGACGATTTTACAGATCGCAGCCGGTATCATCGATCCTGTTCGCGGCCGCGTGCATCGCCATTATCGCCGGCAGGGGCTGGTGTTTCAGGAGCCGAGGCTGCTGCCGTGGATGACGCTTATCGACAATATCGCCTACGGCCTTGCGGCGGCCGGCATGCCGAAACGGGAGCGGCGCGAAAGGGCGGGCCTTTTTGCGCTGGAGGTCGGTCTGGAGGTGGCTGATTTCGGCAAATATCCGGTGGAACTCTCCGGCGGCATGCGCCAGCGCGCGGGCGTTGCGCGGGCGCTCGCCGTGGAGCCGGACATGCTGTTTCTGGATGAGCCCTTCAGCGCCGTCGATGTCGGCTTGCGCCGTCATTTGCAGGAGCTTCTGGTGGGCGCCGCCCGTCGGCGCGGTTTTTCCACGCTTCTCGTCACCCATGATCTTCATGAGGCGTTGCTGGTTGCCGATAGGCTGATCGTGCTCTCCGGCGTCGATGGCCGAGTCGTTGCCGCGCATAAGCCCGCGGGTTCGCCGGGCCGGCGCATGGCGCGTGCGGTTTTCGACGAAGCGGAACGCCTGTCCGAGAGCCCGGCCTTCGCCGAACTGTTTTCAGCAAGGGAGCGGGTGCGATGAGGCAGCCCCCCATCCTTTCCGAAGCGCTGCGGCTGTTTTTCCCTCTGGCCGCACTGCACGGTGCGGGCTGGCCCCTCCTGTGGATCGTCATCGGTGGTTATGCCCTGCCTTTCGCCGATGCGGTGCCTGCATCGCAATGGCACGCCCATGAAATGATCTTCGGCACCTATGGCATGGCGCTTGCCGGTTTTTTTGGCTCGGCGGTGCCGGAATGGACGGATACGAAGCCGGCGCAGGGACGAACGCTGCTTCATCTCGCCGGTCTCTGGCTGCCGGGCCGCCTTATCGGCTTTCTCGGGATGGAGGCAGGGAGCCTGTTTGCAGGTTTTTTCGATCTCGCCTTTCTGCTCGCGCTCTCTGTTCTCATCGGCAGGGCGATGCTGGCGCGGCGCACGATGAAACACCTGGCGTTCCTTATCTGGCTTCTTCTGTTTACGGCGGCTGAAGCGGGTGTGCGTTATGCCTGGTGGAGCGGCGATCTCGAACTTGCATCCCGCTTGCTGGAAGCGGCGCTGTGCATTTTCACCGTGCTGTTTTCGCTTTCCGCCGCGCGTATCAATGTGGTTGTCATCAATCTGGCGCTCGATCCGGGTGGCGAGACCACGCCTTATCGGCCGCATCCCGGCCGCCAGCATATGGCCGGCGCCATGGTGACGCTTTACATGGCGGCGAAACTTTTCTTTCCGCAAAGCGATGTCTGCGCCTGGCTTTCGCTTGCGGCCGGCGCCGCCTTTTTCGACCGGCTGGCCGAATGGTTCATCGGGCGTGCCGTCTTCAAGACCGAAGTGCTGTTGCTTGGCCTCGGCAATGCCTTTGCGGGCGTGGGTTTTCTGGCGCTCGGCGCGACACGGCTCGGTTTTTCCGTTACGCCCGCCGCAGGGCTGCATCTGCTCTCGGTCGGGGCGCTGGGATGCGCCATCATGGCCGTCTTCATCATTGCCGGGCTGCGGCATACGGGCCGCAACCTGACGCATCTGCCATGGCAGGCGCATGTGGCCGCCCTTCTGATGGCGATGGCCGGGCTGGTGCGCATCCTGCCGGAATTCGATTTTGCCGCAACATTATCGCCCTATCACCATGTCCTCAGCGCCGTTTTGTGGGCGGCGAGCTTCGGGGTCTGGTTGCAGGGCTTTCTGCCTTTCATGCGCGCGCTTGGCATCGATGAGGCGGGGGCATGCGGATGAGCGAGACCTTGCCCCGCTGCACCGACATCACTGTTCCGACGGGTTTGTTTATTTTTTCGGCAAAAGCACAATGTGAAATCAGTGACTTAGAGGAGGGATATTGATGAATGTTAGTTTTGATAAATAATCAATAAAATCAAGTGGTTGAACATATTTTCTTTTTGGCCGATTATAACTCCAACCGAATAGGGAAACGCGAATATGCCTAAAATAGTCGCGCCTCAACACGCAGATGAAAAGCCAAGCAGGACGAGGGAACTTGTGACCTTCGCCGTTCTGGCATTCGGAATCTGGCCCATTCTGGCGGTCGGATTTGTCGGAGCCTATGGTTTTATTGTCTGGATGTTCCAGATCATTTACGGCCCGCCGGGGCCGCCCGGACATTGAGGGAGAGATGATGATGAAAGTCTCTCTCAGCCGCCGCGATTTCCTGCGCGGCGGGCGAAAAAATAGACCACGCATCTGTCCCCCCGGGGTCGCGTTGAGGGACCTCGCCGCGTGCAGCGGTTGTGCAAAATGCGTGGAGGCCTGTCCCACCGGCATCATCGCCATGGCGGACGGTTTGCCTTGCGTGGATTTCTCCGCCGGGGAATGCACCTTTTGCGGCAAATGCGCGGAGGCCTGTCCCGAGCCGGTCTTTGCCGCCCCCGCGGCACAGCGCTTCGATCATGTCATGGCGATCGGTGAGGGGTGTCTCGCCTTCGGCAATATCGATTGCCAGGCCTGCCGCGATGCCTGTCCGACCGAGGCCATACGGTTTCGGCCACGCCGTGGCGGCCCCTTCGTTCCGGAACTGCTGGAAGATGCCTGCACCGGTTGCGGGGCATGCGTGTCCGTCTGCCCCGCCAGTGTGATCGAGATCAAAGAGAGAGCCACGGAGATGCAATATGCCTGAAAATACAGGCCGGTATCATGTCTCAAGCGCCGTGGTGGCGGTGATGCCGCAGATGCGGGACGCCGTGCTGGCAACGCTTTCAACGCTCGACAATGTCGAGGTTCATGGCGAGGGCAACGGCAAGATCGTCATCGTCATAGACGGCACGAGCACCGGCATGCTGGGCGATACGCTCACCTATATTTCGACACTCGACGGTGTGATTGCCGCCAACATGGTTTTCGAACACGTCGACACAGAGGAGACAAGCGGCGATGAGCAGCGAACTGACGCGGCGTGATCTATTGAAGGCCCATGCCGCCGGCATTGCGGCAGCAACAGCGGGCATTGCGCTGCCGGCCGCCGCCCAGCCGGTGCCAGGCGGGGTTTCCGCATTGCAGATCAAGTGGTCCAAGGCGCCCTGTCGTTTCTGCGGCACGGGCTGCGGCGTCATGGTCGGCGTCAAGGAAGGCAAGGTCGTCGCCACCCATGGCGACATGCAGGCGGAGGTCAATCGCGGCCTCAACTGTATCAAGGGCTATTTCCTGTCCAAGATCATGTATGGCAAGGACCGCCTGCAAACCCCGCTTCTGCGCAAAAAAGGCGGCGTCTACGCCAAGGACGGCGAGTTCGAGCCGGTGAGTTGGGATGAGGCCTTCGATGTGATGGCGCAACAGTGCAAGCGGGTGCTGAAGGAGAAGGGGCCGACGGCCGTGGGCATGTTCGGCTCCGGCCAGTGGACGATCTTCGAAGGCTATGCGGCAACCAAGCTGATGCGCGCCGGCTTCCGCTCCAACAATCTCGATCCCAATGCACGCCACTGCATGGCGTCGGCCGCTTACGCCTTCATGCGCACCTTCGGCATGGACGAGCCGATGGGCTGTTACGATGATTTCGAACATGCCGATGCCTTCGTGCTCTGGGGCTCGAATATGGCGGAGATGCATCCCATTCTGTGGACCCGCATTGCCGACCGGCGCCTGGGCTTCGACCATGTGAAGGTGGCGGTGCTTTCGACCTTCACCCATCGCAGCATGGACCTTGCCGATATTCCGATGGTCTTCAAGCCGGGCACGGATCTCGTCATCCTCAATTACATTGCCAATCACATCATCAAGACCGGGCGCGTCAACGAAGATTTCGTGAAGAACCACACGAAATTCGTGCGCGGTGTCACCGATATCGGTTATGGCCTGCGGCCCGACAATCCGGTTGAGGTGAATGCCGCCAATTCCGCCGATCCGACCAAGACCGAAGCGATCGATTTCGAGACCTTCAAGGAATTCGTCTCCGAATACACGCTGGAAAAGACCGCCGCCATGACCGGGGTGGAAGCCGGTTTCCTGGAGGAACTGGCCGAGCTTTATGCGGACCCGAACCGCAAGGTCATGTCGCTGTGGACCATGGGTTTCAACCAGCATGTGCGCGGCGTCTGGGCCAACCAGATGGTCTACAACATCCATCTGCTGACGGGTAAGATTTCCGAGCCGGGCAACAGCCCGTTCTCGCTCACCGGCCAGCCCTCGGCCTGCGGCACGGCGCGCGAGGTGGGCACCTTCGCCCATCGCCTGCCGGCCGACATGACGGTGACCAACCCGGAACACCGCAAACATGCTGAGGAAATCTGGCGTATCCCGCACGGCATTATCCCGGAAAAGCCGGGTTACCACGCCGTGCAGCAGGACCGCATGCTGCATGACGGCAAGCTGAATTTCTATTGGGTGCAGGTCAATAATAACGTCCAAGCCGGTCCCAACACCAAGAACGAGACCTATCAGGGCTATCGCAACCCGGAAAACTTCATCGTTGTTTCGGATGCCTATCCGACCATCACGGCCATGAGCGCTGACCTCATCCTGCCCGCCGCCATGTGGGTGGAGAAGGAAGGCGCCTATGGCAATGCCGAGCGGCGCACCCATGTCTGGCACCAGCTTGTCGAGGCCTCGGGCGAGGCGCGTTCCGACCTCTGGCAGCTGGTGGAATTTTCCAAACGCTTCACCACGGATGAGGTGTGGCCGGCGGAGATACTGGACGCCAATCCCGCCTATCGCGGCAAGACGCTGTACGAGGTGCTCTTCAAGGACAGCGATGTCGGCAAGTTCCCGTTAAGCGAGATCAACGCGGATTACCAGAACCAGGAATCCAAGGATTTCGGCTTCTATCTGCAAAAGGGTCTCTTCGAGGAATATGCCGCCTTCGGCCGCGGCCACGGCCACGATCTGGCGCCTTACGATGCCTATCACGAGGTGCGCGGCATGCGCTGGCCGGTGGTGGATGGCAAGGAAACGCTTTGGCGTTACCGCGAAGGTTACGACCCCTACGTCAAACCGGGCGAGGGCGTGAAGTTCTACGGCAACAAGGACGGCAAGGCGGTCATCATCGCCGTGCCCTACGAGCCGCCGGCGGAATCCCCGGATGCGGAATTCGATACCTGGCTGGTGACGGGCCGCGTGCTAGAGCACTGGCATTCCGGCTCCATGACCATGCGTGTGCCGGAACTCTACAAGGCCTTCCCCGGCGCCCGCTGTTTCATGAATGCCGACGATGCGCGCAAGCGCGGGCTCAATCAGGGCGCGGAAATCCGCATCATTTCGCGCCGTGGCGAAATACGCTCCCGCGTGGAAACGCGCGGCCGCAACCGCATGCCGCCCGGTGTCATCTTCGTTCCCTGGTTCGATGCCAGCCAGCTCATCAACAAGGTGACGCTCGACGCAACCGATCCCATCTCCAAGCAGACGGATTTCAAGAAATGCGCAGTCAAGATAGAGCCGGTCGCATGATCAGGAAACACGGATGGATCGCCGCCACGCTTCTGGTCGTGGCGCTCGCGACGGGGGCCGTTGCACAGATGGTGCCGGAATTGTCCGGTCCGCGCGGCGATGCCATGCAGACCGAACCTGCGAAACCCCTGCCGAAATGGGTGATCGACGATTTCAGGCGCATGCGCGCCTATCCGGAGCAGCCGCCGGTCATCCCGCATTCGATCGACGGTTACCAGCTTTCGGTCAATGCCAACCGCTGTCTCTCCTGTCACAAGCGCGAATTCACGCAGGATTCCGGCGCGCCGATGATCAGCGTCACCCATTACATGACGCGCGAAGGCCAGATGCTGGCGGATGTTTCGCCGCGCCGTTATTTCTGCACGGCCTGCCATGTGCCGCAGGCCGACACACGGCCGCTCGTGCCCAACACGTTTCAGGACATGAGCGAAATGGGCGTCAAACCAGCGGGTAGCGAATGATGATCGCCCGTGTGAAAAAACTTCTCGCCTGGCTCTGGGCGGTTCTGACGACGCCGGCCGGCACGCTCAGCCTCGCCTTCCTCACCCTTGGCGGTTTCGTCGGCGGGGTCATGTTCTGGGGCGCCTTCAACACCGCGCTCGAAATGACCAACAAGGAAGCCTTCTGCATTTCATGCCACGAGATGCGCGCCAATGTTTATGAGGAACTGACCCGGACGGTGCATTTCTCCAACCGCTCCGGCGTGCGCGCCTCCTGCCCGGATTGCCATGTGCCGCATGAGTGGACGGACAAGATCGCCCGCAAGATGCAGGCCTCGAAGGAGGTCTGGGGCAAGATTTTCGGCACCATCGATACGCGCAAAAAGTTCCTCGACAAGCGGCTGGAGCTTGCCCAGCACGAATGGTCGCGCCTGAAGGCCAATGACAGTCTGGAATGCCGCAACTGCCATTCCTCCGCTGCCATGGACTTTACCAAACAGACACAGCGCGCCGCCGATATCCATTCCAAATATCTGCTGACGGGCAAGGCCACCTGCATCGATTGCCATAAAGGCATCGCTCATGAATTGCCCAATATGGAAGGCATAGACCCCGGCTGGAAAATGCCGCCGGCGCTCAACGACCAGCCGGGGCCGACGGCCTCTGCCGTCGACGACCTGCGGCGTGCGATGATGGATGTGCATCGGAACGTTTTCTGATCGCCTGAAAAAAACGCCGTGCATCCCTTCGGGCGCACGGCGTTTTCGTCAGTGCCACCGGATCGCGGCTGTCGCGACGATCCGGTTGCCAATATGCCTGTGGCTTAGCCGATCTTCACATTGTCATCGCGCTTGATGGCGATGACGGTCGAGCGCGGCAGCTTGCCTTCGCCATCCGGGAAGGGGGCGTCCGGGTGCTGGATGCCGACAAAGTGGGTGCGCTTGTCGCCGGACCATGTCTGGCCGGTGACTTCCGAACCCTTCGGCGCGGTGAGGAAGCGCTCGATACGGCCGGTGGCCGGGTCGCCCGCCAGCATCTGGTTGTTGCCCTGGCCGGCGAAGTTGCCTTCATTGGTGTCCTCGCCATCGGTCTGGATCCAGAGCAGACCGGTGCTATCGAACATCATGCCGTCAGGCGAATTGAACATGTTGCCTTCGTTGATGTTCGAAGAACCCGCATAGGCGTCCTTGTGAACGGAAGGGTTGCCGGCCATGCAGAACAGGTCCCACTTGAACTTGCCGTCCGCATGGTCGTCATTTTCCGGATACCAGCGCACGATTTGGCCGTATTCGTTCTTTTCGCGCGGGTTGGCGGCATTGATCGCCATGGCGTCGCCGCCGGCATTGGCGCGCAGCTTGCCGTCCTTCATTTCGCCACGGCGGCTGTTGTTGGTCAGCGCGCAATAGGCTTCGATGGCGACCGGGTTGATGGCGACCCATTCCGGGCGGTCCATCGTCGTCGCGCCCACCTTGGAAGCGGCCTGACGGGTGAAGACGCAGATTTCGTCGATCTTCATGCCGGTGGTTTCAGGCGTCAGGGCGAGCCATTCACCGGCGCCGTCATCGGAAAATTTTGCGACGTAAAGCGTGCCTTCGTCGAGCAGCTTCGAGGTGTCGCCGCCCGGCACGTAAATGCCGTTTGAGACGAATTTATAGAGGAACTCGCCACGCTCGTCGTCACCCATGTAAACGACGACGCGGCCATCGCGGGCGATGACCACGGCGGCGTTTTCGTGCTTGATGCGGCCAAGCGCGGTGCGCTTGATCGGGGTGGAGGAGGCGTCCGAAGGATCGATCTCGACCACGTAACCGGCGCGGCGCGGTTCGTTGGGGTTCTTGGCGACGTCGAAACGCTCGTCGAACTTCTCATAGGCGTAGCGCGTCTCGGCGACGATGCCGTAACGCTTGTAATCGTCAGGCAGCTTGAAGGCGGCGTCGGTGGTGCCGAAATAGCCGTTGAAGTTTTCTTCGCAGGTGAGATAGGTGCCCCACGGCGTGCGGCCGGCGCCGCAATTGTTGAAGGTCCCGAGACAGTCGACACCCTTTGGGTCGGCGGCGGTCTTGACGAGATCGGAGCCTGCGGCCGGGCCGGAAAGCTTCATCGGCGTATTGTGGTGGATACGGCGGTTGAAGGGGCTGTCGAGAACGATCTTCCAGCCGTCCTTGTCTTCCGCGACTTCCATGACGGTGACGCCCTGCATGTTCTGCAGGATCTTCACGTCGTCGGCCGTCTTCGGGTTGCCTTTCTCAGCGTGCGGAAGGTTGATTTCGGGGTTCACATATTCATGGTTGACGGCGATCAGCTGGTGGCTGCCGACCACGAAGAGTTCCATGCCGTCGGTGTTTTCGCCGAAGACCTTGTCGGAGTTTTCAACGCTGACGCCCTTGGCAGGGTCGAGATCGGGAACGTTGGAGAACAGCGGCTGGCCCCATTTCGCCAGCGGCTTCCAGTTATAACCTTCCGGGACATGGATGGTGTTGTCGGTGGCGGCGGCAACCGCCTTGAAGGGGAAACGGCCAACGGTGGCTTCCTGCGCTTCGGCTGAGGTGCTGCTCATCAGGTTGCCGAGCGTGCCCATGGCGGCCGCGGCCGAACCGAAGGCAAGCACGCCGCCGAGAAAGCCGCGGCGGGAAATCGCGGTTTCGACAACGCGGTCGAAATCGGTTTCGGCCGGCGGCGGGTTCTGCAGTTCGTCCCACTCGTCCCAGGACAATTTGCTCGTATCGATGTCGGTCATAGTCTGTCTCCACCGTTGCTTGTTTGGAATCATTCCAGCAAGGTGCCTACCGTCCCAATATTTCATTCGGATGACGGAAAGGGCAGTATCGGCGGTCATTTTCCCTGCGCCGGGGCGGCGTTTTTCGTCAGCGCCCGATCAGGATGCGGGTGACAAGAAAGCCGTCGAAGCGGCAGAAACGGAAGGGAATCTTCGTTCCCCTGCGCCATTCGCCTATGTCGGCGGTCAGCCGCAGCGAGGCCGAGCCGTTATCGTCGAAGCCGGATAATTCCGCCGCCTCGAAAAAGAAAAACCGTTTCACTGTCGGATAAAGCGCCTTGAACAGGCTTTCCTTCGCCGAAAAAATCATTCCGGTCATGAAGGGGTCGATGGCGTTGCCGAGGCTGTCGTGTTCACGCTCCGTCAGGGCCTGCGTGGCGATATCGCAGGCCTCTTCCTCGGTCAGGAGCCTTTCGATATCGATGCCAATACCGCGGAACCGCCCCGAAGAGCCGGCAATGGCAATCGCCCGCTCATGGCTGTGGGAAATCGCGCCGATCACGCCTTCGGGCCAGATGGGGGCGCGGTCCTCACCCATGCCGGGAAAGGTGGAGCGGCCGGTGAGGCGGCGGATGGCTTCGGCCGCGCATCTACGCCCGGCGATGAACTCGGCCTTGCGTTTGGGCAGGGCGTGTAAAAGCTGCGGCGGCAAGGGAGGGACCTCGCCGCCGCAACCCTCATCGGCGCTGTAATGAAGGGTGAGGCAATGGCAATCGCAGCTGTCGTCCGGCCAAGGCCAGATGGCCTCCGGTGGATCGCCGGAGACGGCTTTGCGATGACACGCCGTTGCAATAGCCATGTCCGTCACCTTCATCCAGCGGCCTAGATCATGCGCTCACGCTTTCGCCCTCCCACTGCCGTTCAGGCCGCAAGCGTTGCGCCGCCATCGACGACGATCTGCTGCATCGTCACGTGGCCTGCCTGATCGGAGGCAAGGAACAGCACCGTATCGGCGATATCGTCCGGCCTCGCGATCTTGCCGAGCGGGATGCCGAGCTTGAACTGCTCGGGCAGCCCCGCGACCAGCCGGTCCTTGCCGGAAGGATCGCTCAACATGCCGGCAAGCATCGGCGTATCGGTGGAGCCGGGTGAAACGACATTGCAGCGCACGCCATAGGGCGCAAGCTCCAGGGCGGCGCAATGGCTGAGGCTGACCAGCGCCGCCTTGGAAGCGCAATAGGCCATCATGCCGATGCGCGGCACGACGGCGGCATTTGAGCCAACATTGACGATGGCGCCGCGCCCCTGCCGCTTGAAGGTGCCGCTCCATTGCCGCAGCATATAGAACGGTCCGGCGGCATTGACATCCATGCAGGCTTTCCAGTCCGCCGGCGTCAGGCTCTCGCTGTCGCCGAGCCGCAATATGCCGGCGGCATTGACCAGAATATCGAGCCCGCCCCATTCGCTCTCTATCGCCTTGCAGGTCGTCTCCACCGCCGCCGCGTCGGTGATGTCGAGCGCGATCTGGCGAAAGGGGGCCCCCACTGTGTCGGCCAGAAGGTCGAGGCCGATGACCTCGGCCCCATCCTCGATGAAACGTTCGGCGATGCGGCGGCCGATGCCCTGGGCCGTGCCCGTCACCAGCACGCGCCGCCCGCTAAATCTCTGTTGTGTCATCTTGTCCGTCCGCTCAGGCTGCGAGCCGCTTTTCTTCGATCAGCGCCCACCAGGCGGAAAGTGTCGGCACACGGGCCAGCTCATCGAAGCCGACGGTGACACCGCGCTCCTTCAATTCGCCGGCGAGCTTCATCACCTGCAGCGAATCCAGTCCGTAGAAGATGAGGTTCTCATCGGGGTCGATATCGCTTTCATCCTCCACCATCTGCAGGACGCGGGCTTTCAGCCATTCGCGGGTGCCGGTGGCCTCGCTTGCGCCGACAAGGCTTGCTGTGTCGATCACCACGCCGCAGCGCGTCGCCACATATTGCAGCGCCATGCGGTGTTCGGCCTCGGAAAAATCGGCGACACCGTCACCGATCATGAAGGGCTGAATATCCTTCATGAAGGCTTCCACCGCCGTCATCATGCAGCCGATATGGGCGTAAACGCCGCCGACGATGATCTGGTCGCGGCCCCAGCCTTTCATGCGCTCGGCAAGGTCGGAACGCTGGAAGGCGCTGTAGCGCCATTTGGTCAGCACCACGTCGTCGGGCGTCGGCGCGAGCTTGTCAACCACCTTCTGCAATTCGGGATCGACGACAGTGAGACCCGGTCCCCACATGTCGTTCAGCAGCGCGCGGTCGCCGGGCGGCTGGTTATGCGGCTGGGCGGTATAGATGACCGGCACGCCGTTCTGAACGGCCCATGCCTTCACCTTGGCGAGATTGTCGATGAGGGTGGTCATCAGCTTGCCGTCGGCCTCGTAGAACCGCAGGAAATAACGCTGCATGTCGTGGATGAGCAGTACGACGCGATTCGCATCGGGCTGCCATTTTGTCTTGTTGGCCGGAAAGCTCGCGGCAACCGGCATCGGATAGTCGGAAATGGTGGGGATCGTCATGGTGACCTCGGTTTTTTGCTGCGCCGGCTCGGGCGGCGCGTAATGTTTGGAATTGGGGACGCCCTTTTGAGCGTCCCTTTCGGTTGGCGCTGCTTGTCAGGCGCTGATGGCGACGGGGGCTGTCAGCAGATCGCGTAGGCGCTTCTTGTCGATCTTGCCGACGGCGGTGAGCGGCATGGCCTCGATGAAGCGCACGCGGTCCGGCAGCTTGTAGTCTGCGACGCCGAGACCGGCGAGATGCTGGCGGATGGCCGGCGCCTTGAGCGCGGGATTGCGCGACACGACGAAGACGCAGCTTTTTTCGCCGAGAAGTTCGTCCTGCATCGCCACCAGCGCCGCGTGCGTCACATCCGGATGCCGCAGGATGAGGTTTTCCACCTCCTCCGAAGCGACCTTTTCGCCGCCGCGATTGATCTGGTCCTTCACCCGGCCAACGACCCGCAGATAACCTTCGGGCGTGCGCTGCACGACGTCGCCGGAATAATAGTAGCCATCCTTGTCGAAGACCCGGGCGCTGTGTTCGGGGGCGCGGTAATAGCCCCGGAACGTGTAGGGACCACGGGTCGCCAGCATGCCGGCTTCGCCCTCGGGCACGTCGTTGCCATCCTCGTCGACGATGCGGATTTCGTCGTCCGGGCTGATCGGCCTGCCTTGCGTGGTGGAGACGATATGGTCGGGGTCATTGAAGCGGGTGTAGTTCACGAGACCTTCCGCCATGCCGAACACCTGCTGCAGATCGCAGCCCAGCACCTCCGGCACCTGGCGGGCGAGCGCTTCGGCGAAGCTTGCGCCGCCGACCTGCAGGAGCTTGAGCGACTTCAGCCGTTCGCGATGGGCGGGAGCCGCCTGCAGCCACAGCGCCACCGCCGGCGGCACCAGCGGCACGATATCGACGCCGTGTTTTTCGATCAGATCGAAGCAGGCGAGCGGCTCCGGATTGGCGGCCATGACCACCGCACCGCCGGCGTGGAACACCCCAAGCGCGCCGGGTGAGCTCATCGGGTAATTATGCGCCACCGGAATGGCGCAGAGGAAGCGGGTCTGCGGCGAAAGTTCGCAAATCTCCGCGCTGGCCCGGGCGCTGTAGTCGTAGTCGTTATGCGTCCGGGGGATCAGTTTCGGCGTTCCGGTGCTGCCGCCGGAAAGCTGGAACAGCGCCACCTCATCGGCGGCGGAAGGGGCGTAAGCCGGTGGATTTTCGGCCGGTGCGGCCAGCTTCTGCTCCAGGCTTCGCTGCGGATCGGTTTCGCCGAGCAGCAGGGTCACGGCAAGCTCTGGAGAGGCCGCCTTCAGCGCCTCCACAAATATGTCATCGGCGAAAAGCTCGTGGCTGCGCGAGGCGATCACCAGCTTCGGCGCGATCTGCTCCGCATAGGAGGTCATTTCCAGCCGGCGATGGCTGAAAAGCGCATTGACGGGGGCAGCGCCGATTTTGATGAGCGCGAAAAAGACGAGATAGAACTCGGCTATGTTCGGCAATTGCACCAGCGCCGTATCACCCCTGCCGATGCCTGCGGCGGAGAGATGTCCGGCCAGATTGGAGGATTGCCGGTCGAGATCGGCGTAGCTGAAACGACGGTCGCCGCAGATCAGTGCCGTGGCGTCCGGCCGGCGCTCCACCTGTTCGGCGAGAATGCCGCTCAGCGGCCGGTCGATCCAGTAGCCGCGTTCGCGGTATCGGCGAGCGAAATCCTCGGGCCAGCGTTGGAATTCGATTGTCATGGTTTGTCCCTGGAAAAATTAGGCCGCAAGACCGCAGGCGTTCAGCATGGTCTTGAGCTTGGTCTGCACCTCGGCCCATTCGGATTCGGGCTCCGAGGCCTCCACGATGCCCGCGCCGGCGAAGAGCCGCACGGTTTCCCGCTGCACGGTGCCGCAACGGATGGTCACTACCCATTCGCCGTTTCCTTGCGAATCCGTCCAGCCGACCATGCCGGTGAAGAGGCCGCGCTCGAAAGGCTCGACGAAGCGGATGAGGCGATGGGCGCGCTCGGTGGGGAAGCCGCAGACGGCTGGCGTCGGGTGCAGCATGCAGGCAAGCTGCAGCGCGTTGGTTTCCGGATCGGCGAGACGGCCTTCGATGCGGGTCGAAAGATGCCAGAGCGCCGCCGTGTTGATGAGGGAGGGTTTTTCGGGAACATCGAGTTCCGCGCAGACCGGCGAAAGCAGCGAGCGGATATCCTCGATGACAAGGCTATGCTCGTAATGATCCTTTTCCGAGGCCGAGAGCCGATCCGCATTGGCCTTGTCGGCTGCCGGATCGACCATGCGTTTTGCCGATCCCGCCAGCGGGTTCGAGGTGATTTTCTCGCCCTGCTTGCGAATAAGAAGTTCCGGGCTGACGCCGATCAGGTCGCCGCCATCGGGCAGCGGAATGCGGAACTGGTAACCTTCGCGGTTCTGTTTGGCCAGACTCGCCAGCAATCTTTCGACATTGACCTCGGAGGCGAAAGTCAGTTCACGCATGACGGAAAGCACCGCCTTGCGTACTTCGGAATGGCGGAAATTGACGATGGCATGTTCGACGGCATGCTTGAAACCGCTCTCGTCCGGCAGGCTGTTCTGGCCGACAAGGGCGGGCATGGCCGAATCGGCGACGATCGGCTCCGCATCCTTGGAATTCCATTCATAGTTGTATGGGATATATAGGCATGAGGGTTCGCTGACATCGAAGGGGATCGCGCCGATGGCGATTGGGTTCTCCTGTCCCTCCCGCTGCGCACGCTCGAACGCGCCGGCCAGTGCCTGCTGCAGCGGGCTGGCAATGTCTTCGCCGCCCCGGGCAGGAATCGCTATCTTTTCGCGAATGCCCTTGGCGCGCAATTGCCCGCTGCCGGAAGTGAACAGAAATTCTCTATTAAATTCAGTAATTTCGTCGGATTCGACGTCATTCGTCCTGAGTGCTCCCGTTTTCATGGGATGCCTCCTGTGCGAGTGGTTGACGATGGCTTATACTTGAGTATGCTAATCATGTTTTGTCAACCGGTACAAACTCACATGCTAAATTTAACCCCGATGCAGGTGGCCTATTGGGTCGGCCGCGAGGCGGATGGAATACTCGGGAAAGTTACGCCGCATCTTTGCCTCGAATTCGACGGGCAGGCGTTGGATGCGAAAAAACTGGCCGTTGCCGTCGAAAGGCTCTGCCGGCGTCACCCCATGCTGAGCCTCAGGATCGATGCTGAAGGCCATCAGTCCGTCGATCCTGCCGGTCGGCCGCTCAGCCTCGATGTGGAGGACATGGCCGCGCTTGATTCGGATGCGCTTGCACGCCGTCTTGAGGCGAAGCGCGAGGAATGGAGCCATCGCCGGGCCGATCTTCGCTTTGCCGCACCGGCGGCGATCTCGCTCAGCCTGTTGCCGGAGGGACGTTGCCGTCTGCATGTGGACACAGACATGCTGGCCGTCGATCCGGCCAGCGTGCGGATCGTGATGGAAGACCTTGCCCGCTTTTACGAAACGGCGACAGACGCAGACGAAACCCGGACTTTCGAACCGGTGACCCCGTCGTTTTTCGACTGGGCGGAACGTCTCATGTCCGACCCGGACTTGAGGGGCCTGCGCGAAAGGGACCGCCTGTGGTGGCGGCAACGGCTTGCCGATGTTCCGGACGCTCCGCCGCTGCCGTTTCTGTCCGATGACCCCTTGCGCGCCGTTCACACGGACCGGCTCGCCACGCTGCTTTCTGCGGCGGAGCGCGGCAGCCTGGAGCGGACAGCGCGGCGTTTTTCCGTGACGACATCGACCCTTCTGCTGGGCGTTTTCGCACTGGCGCTGTCTCAGGCGTCGAGGGCGGAAAAATTCCGGCTTTCCGTGCCGGCTTTCTGGCGCGCACCGCTGTTGCAAGGGGTCGATGAAATCGTCGGCGAATTTTCCAACGTGCTCATGCTCGGCGTCGATATCAGGCCTGAAGAAACGCTCGATGCGCTGCTTGGTCGGCTGTTTGATGAGATGAACGGGCTTCTCGCACACCAGTCCTATCCGGGCGTCAGCGTCATGCGCGATCTCTCCCGCCAGCGCGGTGGTTTGCAGACCTCGCCGGTGGTTTTCACCGCCGGGGTCGATCTTCCGGGCGGGGAGCTGTTTTCGGAACGGGTCGGGCGGGTGTTCGGTCCGATGGTCCACACCGTCTCGCAGGGGCCGGGGGTGGCGCTGGATGCGCAGGTAGCGGCGTTGGATGGCGGGTTGCTGATCAACTGGGATGTGCGGCTCGATGCGCTGCCGGAACGCTGGCTGCGCGCCCTGTTCGAAACCTACGTCGCTCTTCTCCGGCGGATCGCGGAAAGCCCCGATCTCGCTTGCGAAAGCGTGGAGCGATTGGTCGCGAAGCGGTCGGAAACGGCAGCCGAGGCAAAAGGAAAACCCATGGAACGTCCCCTCTCACCCCTGCAACAGGCCTATCTGCTCGGGCGCGGCACCCATCTGCCGCTGAGCGGCGTGGCCATGCAGGAGTTCCGCGAATATCGGGGCGATATCGACCCGGAACTGCTGCGGTCGCGGCTTGCCGCGATGGTCGCGAGACATGAAAGCCTGCGCACCCGCATCGATGAGCGACGGCTGGTGCAGATGGTCTCCGACGAGCCGAAGATCAATCTCGATCTCGTCGATCTTTCGGCCCTGTCTCTTCCGCAAGCCGAGGCAAGGATCGACACGGTGCGACGGGATTTTTCCCATGCACATTTCGATCTCGCAGCCTCGCCATGGCAGGTCACGGTGTTTCTTATGCCGGATGCAGGGCCGACGGGGCATAGAATCGTGGTCTTCCTGCGTTTCGACGCGCTTATCCTTGATGGGCGGGCCATTGCCAGCCTCGCGGCGGAACTCTTCGATGGTGTCGTGCCGCCGGAAACCGCCGCAACGGCCGGAACGCCGAAGGAGGATATCTCGGCGGCCCGTGCCGGGGATGCCGCCTATTGGGCTGAAAAGTTGAAAGACGCCGAGGTGCCCTCGCAACTGCCGTGGAAAGCACCGCTCGAAACCATTCCAACCTCGCGTTACAGCCGCCGGAGCCTGACTGTCGAAAAACAGCGTTTCACCGCCTTTTCACGCATCGGTGCGAAAGAGCGGCTGTTCAAGAATTCGGCGCTGACGGCCGTTATTCTCGATGTGCTCTCGCTCTGGCTCAACGAAGGCGCGCTCGTCGTCGGCATTCCCATCGCGCCGCAGGTGGAAGGCGCCTTCGCCAACCGCTCCAGCTTCATCGCCATTCAATGGGATGCGGCCAGGAATAGCTTTGCGGAGCGGGCGGCGGGCCTCCAGACGGATGTGCTGGAAGGGCTGAACCATCTCGCCTTTTCGGGTATCGATCTCAATCGTGTGCTTCTCAATGCCAATCCGGGCGGGCTCGCCTTACCGGTGGTGATCACCAACGGTCTGACCTGGCCGACGCTTTCGTCCGAGTCGACGATGCAATGGACCGGCGGGCTAACCCAGACGCCACAGGTGGCGCTGGATTTCCGCTTTTCGCAGAATCCGCAGGGCGATCTCGTGCTCGATATCGACTATGCCGAGCAGGCGATCGATGCGGCGATGGTGGCGGATATTCTCGCAGCCATCGAGCGTGCTATTGTCGCGATCGCCGATAGCGGCGCTTTCTCCTTCAACGCACGCGATATTGTCGACCTGTCCCACTACCGGCTGAACGGCGACGAAGGAAACTTCGTCTGCCCGCCATTTCTGGAACGGATCGCCGGCCATCTTTTCGAGGGCGACCCGTCGCGCACGGCGCTCGTCAGCGGCAAGCGGCGCATCGCCTATGGCGAACTCGGTCAGATGGTGGCAGGGGCGATGGCGGGCCTTAAGGCGCGCGGCATCGGCCGCGGCGATGTCGTGGCCGTGTGCCTGCCGCGCAGCCCGGAACATACGGCCATCACGCTCGCCGCAGCGCTGATGGGTGCGGTCTGGGTGCCGGTCGATGCCGGCTCGCCGGAAGATCGCCTGCGCTATTTGCTGACCAATTGCAGCCCGGCGATCATCGTCGCCCGCAGCGTTCCGCAGGGTTTCGACGCTGTCGATCCGGCGGCGCTTCTGTCCGCACCCGCACCGGCTGGCGCACACGTTAGCATGGCGGAGGTAGCGGCGCTTTCCCGAAGCGAAGAGCCTGCCTATTATCTCTACACGTCGGGCACGACGGGCAAACCGAAATGCGTCGTGCTTTCCAACCGCGCCACGGCCAATGTCATCGGCAGCACACTTGCGGAATGGGCGGTGACGGATGGCGATGTGTTGATCTCCGTCACGCCGCTGCATCACGACATGTCCGTCTTCGATGTTTTCGGCGCGCTTGTCGCGGGGGCGACGCTGGTGCTGCCGGAACCGGGAGAGGAAAAGGATGCGGTGCGTTGGAACGAACTGGTGGCCGAGCATGGCGTCACGCTCTGGTGCTCGGTGCCGGCCATTCTCGAAATGCTTCTCTCCTGCCGCCGTGGCGACCAGCTTGCTTCGCTGCGGCTCGTCGCGCAGGGCGGCGATTACATCAAGCCGATGATTATCGAAGAGCTTCGCAGATTGAAGCCCGGCCTGCGGCTGATATCGCTCGGCGGGCCGACGGAAACCACGATCTGGAGCATCTGGCACGAGATCGTTGCGGAAGATGTGGCGGCCGTGCCCTATGGCCACCCGCTGCCCGCCAATCGATATTTCGTCCTCAACGATCAGGGCGGCCATTGCCCGGCCGGTGTCGTTGGCCGCATCCATACGGCCGGCGTGAATGTGGCCATCGGTTATCTCGAAGATGGCGCGATTACCCAGACGGATTTCGTGACGGTTGCCGATCCGGAAGGAAACCCCGTGCGCGCCTTCCGCACCGGAGACCGGGGCCGTTACCGGCCGGATGGCAAGATCATGTTTGCCAGCCGCGTCAATGGTTACGTCAAGGTGCGCGGCGTGCGCGTTTCGCTGCCGGATGTGGAAAACGAGCTTATCCGCCATCCTTCCATCCAGCGGGTTCTGGTGGTGGATTACGGCGTCGAACAAAAGGGCGAGGCGGCCATCGGCGTGCTTTACGTCGTTGCACCGGGCCTTGATCTGTCGACCGCCGATCTGCGCAATTTTGCCCGCCAGCATCTGCCGGAATCGCATGTGCCGGGCCGGTTTCTCAAGGTCGACGATCTGCCGCTCTCGGCCAATGGCAAGCCGGATCGCCGTCGCGCCCGCGAATTGCTGACCGGTGCTGCGGAACCGGCAAAAATCTCCGCCCCTGCGGCTCCCGCCGTCGATCAGGGCGACCGCCGGGTGCTGGATATCTATCTCGGCGTGCTGGGCAAAAAACCGGCGAATGTGGATGAAAACAGCGACCTGCTGG
Organism: Agrobacterium sp. 22-226-1; assembly: GCF_053522345.1. Taxonomy (NCBI): domain Bacteria; kingdom Pseudomonadati; phylum Pseudomonadota; class Alphaproteobacteria; order Hyphomicrobiales; family Rhizobiaceae; genus Agrobacterium; species Agrobacterium sp. 22-226-1. Next base: position 79,736 of record NZ_JBNWCP010000013.1, on the reverse strand, counting down.
CGCTCGGTCTTCTGCCTTCGCATCTGAAAACAGTCTCGGCTGAAATCCGCACTGCCTTCGGCGTGGAGCTCACACCGCAGCAGCTTTTGCGGTGCCGCAACGCCAGACAGGTGACTTCGCTCCTGGCCGCCCGGGCGGCGTGAACCCAATCATTTCGGGCGGCACTTCGCGCCCGATAACGGAAATTGTGCAAGGAAAAACAGATGGCGCATATCGATCCTGCCGGCGGCTGGCTTCCACTGACGCAGCCGCAACTCGATTTCTGGGAGGAGTTTTCCTTCCATCCCGACGAGCCGGTTTCCACCGTCGCCCATTACATCGATCTTTCCGGTGCGGTGAATGAAAGCGCGCTCATCGAGGCGATCAAACGCACCGTGCGCGAATCCGAAGTCCTGTCGATCCGTTTCCGCATCGGCGAGGACGGCGAGACGCCGCAGCAATGCTGCGATCCAAGCCATGCCCCGGTGGTGGAGCTTGTCGATCTCCGCGGCGATGCCGCTCCTCTGGAAGAGGCGCTGCGGCGCATGAACGCGGATGTGGAAGCAAGGCTCGATCTCAGAACCGACAGGCTTTCGGCGCAGCTGCTCTACCGTATCGCCGACGATCGTTATCTCTGGTACATCCGCGCCCATCATATCGTCGTGGATGGTTATGGCCTGACGCTGGTTGAGCAGCGCTGCGGCCAGCTTTACGGGCACTATTGCGGCAAAGGCGAAGCTGGTCCGGATTTCCACCCATTCGGCGATTTCCTTGCCGAAGAGGATGCCTATAAGCAAAGCCGGCGTTTTGAAAAGGACCGCGATTTCTGGGCGGCCTATCTTGCCGCACCCGCCGATTTGCCGGTGCTGAACAAGGATTGCGAGGACTATGGCGGCGGCGGCCTGCATACGGACGCGGCCTTGCCGCAGGGTTTCAGCACGCGGTTGCAGCAGGTGGCGGGCGCAATGGAGATCGGCTGGCCGGACCTTCTGGTGCTGCTATCCGGCCTTTATCTCCACCGTGTCCTGCCGCGGCCGGATCGCGATGTGCTGACCTTGTGGCTGCCCTTCATGAGCCGCTGGGGCAGCGTCGGCGCGCATATGCCGGCCATGCTCGTCAATATTTTGCCCTTCCATCTCGCCATCGAGCCGGGCGAGAGCCTCGGCGCATTTCTGACGCGCAACGCCGCCAATCTGCGAAAGCAGCGCCTGCATGGCCGCTACCGCATCGAGCAGATCGCCGCCGACCGGGAAATCCCGAAGGGCCGGCGCTTCTTCTTCTCGCCGCTCATCAATGTCCTGCCCTTCAGCGCGCCGGTCTTTGCCGGGCTTATCGTTGTCAGGCACATTCTCGCCAACGGTCCCGGCGACGGGTTCAACCTGACCTTCCGTGGCGAAGATGACGGCAGCGAGCTGAACCTGCATATCGATGCGGATTCGGTGCTGACGCAAGCGGAGGATTTCGCCCGTTACCGCGAGGAGTTGCCATTGTTCCTCGATGCCATGCTGCGCGAGGAGGCGCTGACGCTTGCGGCGGCTGAGGCGTCCATGGCGTTCCGTCTGGCGGTTTGAAGGGGGGACGCCTGTGGGTGAATGCCAGGCCGGCTTCAGAGTGTGAGGCCGGGCATACGTTGCCGATAAAGACGGATAGTCCCTTTTCCGTCATGCCGGACTAGATCCGGCATCCAGCCACGGCGCGTCTGCGCCGTGAAAGGACTCTCTCGCGATCAAGGACTTGATCGCACTGGACCCCGGACCAAGCCCGGGGTGACGGCGCGGCCGCGCCAATACATTCTCATCAGCGTTCACAGGCAAAAAATAACCCGGCTCCGCTAAGCGAAGCCGGGTTTTTCCTGCCCAATTCCAGCTCAGGCGAGCGTTGTCAGCGCGCGGCTCGAAGCGCCGGCTTCGGCAAAGCGGCTGAAGACGCCGCTGGTGGTGTTGCGCAGCCGCTCGACGTCCTGCGGGCCATAGCGGTCCGAACGGTAGCTCATCAGCACGCGAATGGAGCGCTCGCCGCCGATCGTCTCTTCCATCACCTCGAATTGCAGCCCCAGCATGGATTCATGCTTGTCGGGGTCGATCTGGCGGAACTCCACCGGCTTGCCATCCGGCCCGGCCAGGGTGCCGTTCAGCTTGTTCTTGGCGTGGATCTGGATGAATACCTCGAACAGATGGTCGCGGCCGGGCGTCATGCCCAGCGCTTCCTCGACGAGATCGATGGGGATTTCGCTGTGTTCCAGCGAGCCGTTGATGGTGTTCTTCACCGAAGAAATCAGGTCGCCGACGGTCATGGTCTCGCCGAAACGCACGCGATGGGCGACAACCGTGGTGAAATAACCGATCGTATCGAAATAACCGCTATCGGTGCGGCCTGAAGCTGAGGTGCCGACCACGAGATCGCTCAGCCCGCCGAGATGGCGCAGCGATGCGGCAATGGCGGCGTAAACCACGTTGAACAGCGAGGCGCTGTTCTGCTTGGCAATGGCGTAAAGCCCGTCGCTGACATGTTTTTCCAGCTTGAATTCAATCCAGCCGCCTGCCGGCGCTTCGTCCTGCGATGTCTCGTGCGGCGTGCCATCCTGTCCGGTGAGGGTAAGGCCTTTCGGCGCATCCCGCAGCATATCGGTCCAATAGGCAAGGTGGCCGGCATTGACGCCTGACGCGACCTGTTTTCTCGCAAATTCATGGAAGGGCGCCGGCTTGGTGGCAAAGACCGGGGCCTTGCCCGCCGCCCTTGCCCGGTAGGCCTCGGTCAGCTCGTCCATCATCAGGTTCACCGACCATTCGTCGAGCACGATGTGATGGAAAAGGAAGGAAAGCACCTGGCGGCCGGTCTGCGCATCCTTAAGGAAGCGCAGCCGCATCGGCAGTTCACGCGCAAGATCGAACCGCCAGCCGGCCTCCGCGTGCCGGTCCACCCCTTCGCTTTCTTCGCTGGTCCAGAACCATTTGTAACCGGGCAGGTCGTGCATCGGCACGATCTTTTGCAGAACCGTATCGTCTTCGACGTAGAAATGGGTCCGCAGGCCGGGATGGCGCTCGATGATATCGAGGAAGGCGCATTCGAAGGCATTCTCATCCACGGGATCGAGGAAATCGAGCGCAAAAGGAATGTTGAAGATTTCGCCGAAACCGAAGGCGGCATAGGCCTTCCAGAGCGACATCTGCGCCAGCGAAAGCGGTGCGGTGAGCGAGCCGCTCGCCGTCGCCTCAGCCTGCGCGGGTGCTGCGGTTTCGAGCCGGGTCGCCTGTTTTGCGAGCGAAGCGGCGGTCGGGTAGCTGAACAGGTCGTTGAAGCGCAGCTCAATGCCGTGATTGCTGAGAAGACGTCCGATGATACGCGTCGCAATCAGCGAATGGCCGCCGAAATCGAAAAAATCGTCATCCGGCCCCATGCCGGGCGAGACGAGCGCTTCACGGAATTCCGCAAGGATCGTTGCGACGGTGTCGTCGTCGCTCTCACTGGAAGCAGCGCTCGAAAGGGCTGCCTGCTGCGGTGTCGCCACGGCGTTTTGAGGGACGATGTCGGAAAAATCAGCGCCGCCTTCGAGATGGCTGACGAAGCGCTCCAGCAGGAAGGCCGTCGCATGCGGCGATGTCTCCCTTCCGCCCGTCAGTTCGAGGCGGATATCTCCGGCGGCTGTCGGACCGGCGGCAAGCGTCAGGCCGAGACCGGATTGCAGGGAGGGCAGGGGCAGGTGCTCAAACTGGAGCCCATGCTCCGATATGGCCTGAACGGGTGTCGCAAGCGCCTGCAACGTGAAGGTGGCGGTTCCGCCTTCATTGTCGTTTCGCTGCTCCAGACCGGACAGCACGGCTTTTTCAGCCTGTTCGGGCGTTTGGTCGCGGGAGATCGCTACCCGTGCCGCAGCCTCGGCTGACATCGGCATTAAAGCGCCGACACCGGGCTGCAGGCGCAGGGTTACTGTCTCGGGACCGCCGGTTTTCGCGAGGAAAAGGGCAAAACGCGATCCGGCGCGGGCCAGAAGCGCATTCGTCGCCGTGGAACTGTTGAGGCCGAGCATGGTGGCGGGAAGATCGACGCCGTGGCCGTGGCTCGCCGGCCTGTCGATCCCGTTTTGCCGCAGCGCCACGACGGTCGAGCCGGAGGCCGGACGTTGCAGCCAGCCGAGCGGAAGCGGGTCGACACTGTTACTTTCGACCGCGCGCGGCGAAAGCGGTTTCGGTGTCTCACCGGCATAGGCCGCCGTAATGCCTTCCAGCAGGATTTGCGGCGAGAGGACTTCGCCGAGCAGGCCGTGGACCAGAAATGCGAGCAGGATTTCTCCTTCGCTCAAAAGCACGACGGCCTGAAACGGCGGGTCGGTCTCGGCATCGAAGGGCCTTGCCTGCAGGTCGTGCAGCAAGGTCAGGGCCTCGCCCGCCGATTGAACATGCAGCAATTGCACGATGGATGCGGACGGGGCCTCGATGCTCTTGGCAAGCGTGCCGTCCTCGCCGAAGGCAAAGCGTGCACGAAGTTCGGGCCAGACCTCACAAACCGTCTTCAGCGCCGAGGTCAGACGCAGCAGATCGCACTCTTCACCGATGCGATAGGCGAGAAGGGTGCGGAAGACCTGATCGGGATCCTGAAACTGCTCGAACCAGACCCGTTCTTCGTATTGGCTCGGCGGGGCTGCATCCCCCCTGTCGAAAGTTTCTTCGATGCGACGTGCGAGCATACGCGTATTGTCTGCTGCCATGGTCCTCTCCTTGGAAATATTCGGGAATCGCGCTCCGGCGCGAAAAGTGCTGTGTCGTGGGATCAATGTCCCGCGCGCGACCGTTCGATGAGCGCCTGCCAGGCGGCAAGCGTGGGCTGCCGGGCCAGATCCTCATAATCGAGCCGTGTCCCGGCAAGCTGGGAAAGCGGTGGCATCAGCCGCATGAGAGCAAGCGAATGAAGCCCGCGACCGAACAGGTTGTCCCCCGGTTCGATGTCGCGCACTTCATCGTCGAGAACCCTGGCGATGAGGGCCTTGAGTTCCGTCATCATCATTTCCGCCTCCGGCATGGCGTCCGCCGCGATTGCCGGTTCATTCATCGAAATGATCGTGAACGCCGCTGGCGCCGCGCCGCCAGTAACCGGAAGCACGAGTCCATTTGGGGTTGGCGCCGAATTCTTCGACCAGAAGGGCGCGAACCTCCTTTGCAGCCTTCGATTCGCAGGCGACCCAGCTGAAGAAATCGCCCTTCGGCAGGTCGAGCTTGCGCAGCGCGCCCACCAGCGTGTCGTGGTCGGTTCCGTTCTCCGTCCTCTGCGTCACCCAGACGATAGACGCAACCGCCTTCGTCGTGAGTTCCAGCCGGTCGGCATCCGTCTCGACCTCGATCAGCGCCACGACGCGGGTGCCCTCAGGCATTTCCTCCAGCCGCCGCGCCAGCGCGGGAAGGCCGGTATCGTCGGCAATCAGCAGATGCCAGTCGTAGGTGAAGGGAACGGTGAAAGAGCCGCGCGGACCGGCGATCCACGCTTTGTCACCCGCTTTGGCGGCTTTCGCCCAGTTGCTGGCGGGGCCGTCGTGATGGATGGCGAAATCGATGGCGAGTTCGCCCTTTTCGACGTCGAAGCTGCGCGGTGTGTAGTCGCGCGCCAGCGGGCGCGGCGCACCTTCCGGGAATTCAATGCCGTTCGGGCCGATCACCGGCAGGCTCGGCTCGGTTTCGCCGGGCTGGGCAAAGAACATCTTGACGTGGTCGTCGAAACCGAGGCTCGCAAAGCCCTCCAGTTCCGGCCCGGTCAGGACGATGCGGACCATGGACCGGCTGAGCTTTTCGACGCGCGCGACATTGAGCGCGCGCAGCGCGACGGCGTGGCGATGGCGTTTGGGAGTGCGGTCCGGAATGGGGGAATCTACGGTTTCTGGCATGCTCATGCTGTTGTCTTTCCTGGGATATCGCCGACGGGTTCGGCGGTTTCGCTGTCCCGGGTCGGCGTGCCGGACGATCGCGCATTGGGGAGTCTCGTCCGGCGCGACATTCCGGCGTCGTTGCGTCAAGATGCGCGAACCATAACAGGCGGTTTCGGCCCCGGCAATATAACTTTCTCCAAAAACTCAAGTTTATACCCGGCACATAAATCGTGCCGGGATTGGCTTTGGATAACGCCGTTCAGCGGCGGTCTGCCCAGCTTTCCACTTCATCCAGTGTGTGCAGGGCGCTCGGGATTGAAGGCGTCGTGACCCTGGTGGAATCGAGGAAAACGATCCTTTTCTCGCGCGCCGGTTTTACGAAACGCTCCCAGCCGGGAATGATCTTTTCAAGGGCGGCGCGCGTTCCGGCCTCGCCGCGGGCGGGGCTGGTATAGCTGTTCATCACCACCAGCAGATCGGGATTGAGCTTGCCGAAGGCATCGGCGCTCAGCGGCATCATCAGGGTCGAGCCCATTCCGCCCGAAGAGGCGGCGTTGTCGATCTTCAGGCGGCTATAACCCAGATCCTCCAATGCCTGCACCGCGCCGGACATGTCGCCCACCGCATTGATCTGGTCGGTCAGCAGGATTGCGAGATAGGTTTTGCCCTTGATATCGTCGCCCAGCGTCTTTTTGACGGCGGCGAGCTTCGTGTCATAGGTCTTCCGGCGCTCGGCAAAGACATCGCTTCGCCCGACCAGGGCGGCAAGGTTTTCTTCGACGCTGAAACCATAGGCATGGCCGGTGCTGACCTTTTGCAGATAGACGGGGGCGACGGTGGAGAGTTGTTCGGCCTTGCCGCCATCCATTTCCGTGGCGACGATCAGGTCCGGTTGCAGCGCCCGAAGTTTTTCGAGGTCGATCTGGCCGACCGCGCCGAAACCCTTCGGTTTCGTACGGCCTTCACCGAGCACGGTGTCGACGAAATCGATGGCGGTGGCGAATTTGCCGTCGCTGTTGCGGCCATAGGCGCCGACCACATTGGCGTCGAGATCCATCAGCGGCACGCCGAGCAGCGGCTCGTGCATGACGGCGATCCGCTGCGGCTTTTCAGGAACGGAGACGCTGCGGCCGGCGGCGTCGGTCACGCTGCGCTCGGCGGCGAGGCTCGTTCCGGCGGCCAGAAGTGCGGCGATGAGCATGGCAATTCGCATGGCATTCCCTTTATTCGATGTCTTCAGTGGCTATTGGTTCTGCGCAGCGCCTGAAGGCGCAGCGTGAGGATGAAAAGCGGCACGCCGATCAGCGTCAGCGCAAGGCCAATCGGCATCGGCGTATCGGCCACCAGCCCGCGCGACAGCGTATCGGCCGTGACGACCAGAATGCCGCCGGTAAGCCCCGACAGGAAAAGCCTGGCGCGGCCGACGGCGGGCGAAACGAAGGTGGCGAGATGCGGGGCGATAACGCCGAGAAAGGTCAGCGGGCCGACGGCGGTAACCGAGGAGGCGCTGAGGATGACCGCAAAAACAATGACGAGTGGGCGCGAATGCCTGACGGTTTCACCGAGCGCCATGGCCATTTCATTGCCGAGATCGAAGACCGCGAGCGCCCGGCCGATGAGAAAAATGCCCACAAGGCTTGCGGCGAAAAGGGGCGCAAAAACGAGGATGGTGGACCAGCTTGCCTGAAACAGCGAACCCGCCATCCAGTCGGCCAGCGACAGCGAGGTTTCGGCCGGTGTGTAGAGCAGAAGCACGGAGGAGACGGAGGAAAGCGCCGATTCAATTGCGATGCCCATCAGCAATATGGCAAGGCCGCTCGAGCGTTCCCGCCCGACGAGGGCGATGAGAAGAAAGGCGACGGCCAGACCGCCGCCGACGGCCGCGAGCGCCACCAGCGTCTTGGGTGCGGTCGGCACCAGCACCAGAAGCAGCATGATGGTGGTCATCGACCCCTGGCTCAGACCGAACAGGCCGGGATCGGCGAGCGGATTGCGGGCGACGGATTGCAGCATGGCGCCTGCCAGCGCCACACTCCAGCCGGCCATGAAACCGAGCAGAATGCGCGGCAGTCGCACCGTCCACAGCGCATAGGCCTGATCGTCGCCGAGGTGCCTGCCGGCAAGCCCGCGCAGGAGATCGGCGAGGCCCGTTTCGGTATTGCCGAGGCTGACGGACAGGGCGGCGAGCGCCAATGCCAGCACAAGCAGCGCAAGACCGGCCTTCAGATTGCCGATGCCGATCTGCAGGCCGCTCGGTAGCCGGAGGACGGCTTTGCCGTCGGTAGCGAAATGCCGTTTCATGAAAGCCCCCTTCATGACAGCCCCCTCGCCGAAGGCGACAGATAGAAGCGCTTGACGATGACGATGAAGACGAGGCCGCCGAGCAGATCCATGAACAGCCCGGTATTCACCACATAGGGCGCAAACAGGGTTTGCGCGCCAAGATCGGCCAGCACGCAGAGGCCTGCACCGACAAGCGCAGAGGCCGGCAGGGCAAGCGTGAAATTCACACCAACCAGCGGCCGGATCATATGCGGCACGATGAGGCCGACAAAACCGATGGGGCCGCAGATCGCCACCGCCGAACCCGAGGCCAGCATGGTGGCGAAGAGCGCGAGCCGGGAAATACGCGTGACATTCACACCGGCGGAGGAGGCCTTTTCCGCGCCCAGCAGAACCAGCGTCAGCGGCCGGGCGACCGCCCACAATATGACGAGCGCAATTGCGCCGATCCACCAGAAATCGAACAGGCGCTCGGCATAGACGTGGTTGATATTGCCGCCCACCCAGCTGAGGAACTCGGCGCGGCGTGTGGGGTTGGAGAGAAGCAGGGCGTTGGTCACGCCGATCAGCAGCATGGAAACCAGCGCGCCGGAAAGGATGAGCGACAGGCCGCGCGGATCGTTCGCCCTCCCGGCGAGACGCGCGACGACGAAGCAGGCGGCAAAACCGAAGCCAGCGCCCGCGAGTGCGGCAAGGCCCTGTATTTCCGGAGAGAAATCGAACACCAGCGCGCCGGCAATCACAAAAAGCGTCGCGCCGGCATTCAGCCCCAGGGTGGAGGGCGAGGCGAGGGGGTTGCGTGCAAGCCCCTGCAGCACACAACCGCTGACGGCCGTCGTCGCCCCCACATAGATGGCAATCAGCGAGCGTGGGATTTGCTGATAGAGAAGCACCGACTGCTCATAGCTGTCGGCCTCGCCGCGCCAGAGCGTCGCCAGGATTTCGGCAGGCGGCATGTCGCCTGACATTACCAGCAGATTGATGGCGAGGATGGCAGCCAGCAACAGCGCGGCGGCGAAAATCAGCGTTATTTTCGGGGTCATGCCGGAATGGCCTGTTCCTGCCGGTCCAGCCGGGGCACGCAGATGAGCCGCCCCTGCCGGGAGAAGATATCGGCTTCGAGATCGAAGACCTCGGCGACATTTTCGGGTGTGACCGTTGTTTCCACCGGCCCGGACGCCAGAACCCGCCCGGCTTTCAGCATGATGACATCATCGGCGAAAGTGGAGGCTAGGTTGAGATCGTGCAGCACGACGATGACGGTCTTGCCATGCCGGTCCGTCAGTTCGCGCACGAGGCCGAGAACGGCATATTGATATTTCATATCGAGATGATTGACCGGCTCGTCCATCAGGATCACGTCCGTATCCTGCGCCAGCACCATGGCGATGAAGGCGCGCTGGCGCTGGCCGCCGGAAAGCGTGTTGACCTGCGCTTTCGCCTTGTCTTCCAGCCCGACGGTCTTCAGCGCCTCGGCAAAAAGCGCGCGGTCGCGTTCGGTCGGGCCGCCCGCAAGACCGTAGCGGGCGTAACCGGCAAGCTCGATCAGCTCACCGAGCGTCATATAGTCAGGGCAATGGCACTCCTGCGGCAGATAGGCGATGCGCCGCGCCAGTTCGCGGCGTCCGATCTCGCCGATCGAACGCTCGCCGAGCCTTATTGCCCCCGATGACAAAGGCACGAAACCCATGATGGTCTTCAACAGCGTTGACTTGCCGCAGCCATTGGGGCCGACCAGCGCGGTGACGCGGCCGGATCGGAAGCGGGCGGAAAGCCCCCGCAGGACGGGAACATGTCCATAGCTGGCGTGAAGGTCCGTGGCGTCAAGCACCGGATACAACTCCTGTTATTCATGCACCCATGCGTCGAGACGCCGCACGGTCTTTATAAGTATTTGAATTTAAATATCGAACCCGTGGAAAAAGCATTCTTTCCGGCAGGCGCGACGGTGTGGTCTTGTAGCGACACTAAACTATAGTAAAACTCTCCACAAATCGAAATTTGCCGATTCAACGGGCGGATTTCCTGCCGGTTATTTCAGTCGAGGTGCATCATGTCAGTCGCAACCAAGCTTCATGTCGGCATGTCGCTGGCCCCAACCTGGCTCAGCGGCGAGGCATGGCGGCGCGCGGACAGCGATATAAACGGGGTGTTTTCCAGCGACTATTTCGTCGATCTGGCGCAGCGTGCGGAAGCTGCCCATGTGGATTTTGTGTTTCGGCCGGATACGCTTTTTCTGCGCACAGAGGGGCTAGAGACCGGCGGCGGATTTGCCAGCATGGACCCGACCATGCTTCTTGCGGCCATTGCGCGGGAAACAAGCCATGTCGGGCTGTTATCCACCGTTTCGACCACATTTCTGCCGCCCTATGTGGTGGCCCGCCAGATCCAGTCGCTGAACTGGCTGAGCAACGGCAGGGCGGGGTGGAATATCGTCACGGCGCTTGAGGGGCACGAAAATTTCGGCCTGAAAGAGATGCCTTCGCCGCAGGAACGCTACGAGCGCGCCGCCGAATTTACGCAGGTAGTGCAGCAGCTCTGGGCGAGCTTTCCGAACGAAGCTCTCAAACTCGACCGGGAAAGCGGGCGGTTTGCCGATTCCTCGCTGGTGCATCCGGTGGCGCATGAGGGCAGGCACTTCAGCGTCAAAGGCCCGCTCAACCTGCCGTCCCATGCCAGCCGCATTCCGCTGGTGCAGGCGGGCGCCTCTCCCGAGGGTCGTGATTTCGCCTCGTCAGTGGCCGACGCTGTCTTTGCCTCGACGCCGGACATGCAGGCGGCCATCGAACTCAGGACGGATTTGCGGCGGCGTGCAGAGGGCCACGGTCGCAACCCCGAGGGTGTGAAGCTGATGCCGGGCCTCAGCCTCTACCTTGCGGAGACCGGCAGGGAGGCACTGGAACTTTTTGCGGAGACCCATGCCCGCGCCAACCGCGCCCGCGCCTTTGCCTCCATTCGCGATATGACGGGTCTTGATCTCACGGACTGGCCGCTCACGCGGATCGTTACCGCCTCCGACCTGCCGCCGCCGCCGGAGACGCCGCGAAGCCGCACCCATGCCGGCCTGCTGCGCCGGCTGATCGAGCGGGAGATCTTGAATGTTGAGGAATTATTGCGGCGTCCGGAAGTGATGGGGTCGGGTCATTGGCAGATCATCGGCACCGTTGAAGATGCCCTTGAGGCCATCCGTGAATGGGCTGCTGCCGGTGCTATCGACGGTTTCGTCGCGGTGCCCGGCGGTTCGGTGGCGTCCATGCGGCTGGTGCTGGAGCGGCTGTTGCCGAAGCTCGCCGATGCCGGGCTTTTCCGCACGGCCTATTCCGGCCGCACCTTTGCGGAGCATCTGGCCGAATAGGCTTACGCGCCGCCGGATTCGGCCGTCGCCTGTCCGGCGGCTTCGATCAGCCGGGAAAAATGCCGTTCGGTCTCGGCGGTGGCCACGAAGGATACGGTGGTGACGACACAACAGAGTTCGCCCTGGGCGTCGAAAACCGGCGCGGCCTTGCCGGTCAGGGCGGAGAACAGATGTTCATTGAGTTCCGCGCCACCCGCTTCGCGGATGGTTTCCAGAATGCCGGCATCGGGACGGGAGCCGCGAAAGGCGGCCGGTTGCAGCCTGCGCACGGCGGCTATCCTGTCCGGCGGCAGGTAGGCCTGAAAAACCAGTCCGCAGGCGCTGTTGTCCAGCGGCAGAACATCGCCGAGCGCCACGGTGCTGATGGAAAAGCTGGCGCTTCTCGCCCACCGCACCACGGTCGGGCCGCGCTCGGTCCAGATCGCCACGCCGCAGCTGGCGCCGATCTCGGAGGCAAGCGCATTCATCTGGCGGCCGGCGGTTTCGACCGGATTGATTCGCCTGAGCGCGCTGATGCCTATTCCGAGCGCCGCGGGTCCGAGATCGTAACTGCCGCTTGCGGGGTCCTGTATCACCAGCCCCTCCCGCACGAGGCTTTGCATGTAGCGATGCGCGGTGGAGCGGCCGGTACCGGCGCGTTTGGCCAGTTCGCCAAGTGCCAGCGCCCTGTCCGATCTGGCGAGAAGATTGAGGAAACGCGCCGCGATCGACACCGACTGAATGAGGGCAGAGCGCTTTTCGCCCTCGTTTTCCGGCAGATTGTCCGAATCGTCATCCATGGCGTTCAAGCGCGTTCCCCTCGTTTTGTTGAGCATGCCTAACGCATCGGGCCGGAAATCGGAATCGATTTCTGCGGACGGAACTATGCTGTTCCCTTTCGAAACGCTGCGGGTGAGGAAGCGGCGGTCGGTAAACTTTGTTGTAAATTTGGCACATCCCGTTACGGAAGCCTTTTTGTCCGCAATACAGAACGCATTCTCTATTGCGAAACGGATAACGCTTCCGTTACTTGAATATGACTTTAATACTCATGTTTATTAGGGGTGTGTGATGGGGTTTAGCTCTAACGGTCGTTTGATGAGCGGGGTCAGCGCGCTGACGCTGGCGACATTGTTTGTGACGCCGGTTCTCGGTCAGGATCAGCAGGCAGCGACGGCGGGCACCACCGTCCTGAAGCCGATCGTCGTGACCGGTGAAAAAGTGGCGCGCGACATGAAGAACACGGCGTCGTCCGTCTCAGTCATAACCGGTGATAAAATCAAGAAGGAAAAGACCGGCGACCCGACCGTATCGGAAGCGATCAAGGATATTCCGAACGTCGTTTATACCGACAATGTCAGCGCCCCGATCATTCGCGGACAGGACACGCAGGGACCGAACACCGGCTCCATCGCCTTCTTCACCGGCACGGTGCCGCGCGCGACGATCAATGTCGACGGCCATTATCTCGGTTATAACGAGTTCATCTATGGCGCGAGCTCTATCTGGGATGTCGAAAGCATCGAGGTGTTCCGCGGCCCGCAGACCACCTCGCAGGGCGCCAACGCCATTGCCGGCGCGATCCTCGTCAACACCAAGGACCCGACCTTTACGCCCGAAGCCAGCTATCAGGCGGAAATCGGCAATTATCACCAGAAGCGCGGTTCCTTCGCCTTTTCCGGTCCGCTGATCGAGGATGAGCTGGCGGCACGCATGGCGATCGATTATTCCGGCCGCGATACCTTCATCGACTACATCAATTCCGCATTCGCCCATGAGGGCACGGACCAGAACTTCAAGGAGTTCAACGGTCGCTTCAAGCTTTTGTGGGAACCGTCGGAAATTCCCGGTCTTTCGACGAAGCTCACCTATTCCTACAACGCCTCCAACCGGCCGAGCCAGGAAGCGGCGTCGCGCCCCTTCGAGGATCTCAACCACGTCACCACGACGATGCCGAATTTCAGCCAGTACACCAATACCGGCATTCTCGACATCAATTACGATTTCGAAAACGGCGTGAAACTGTTCAACCAGACACAGTTCTCCTCGTCCATCGCCAAACGCCGGGTCGGTATTGCGAATACGGGTGATGCCGATATCGACCTGAAGAACACGTCCCACGAAACACGCGTGACCTTCGGTGATCAGGAAGACGTGCTGAGCGGTGTCGCGGGTATTTATTACGCACATACGAAAGCCGACGAGGTGCTTTATCTGCGCGGAACCTCGCGCTTCAACGATACCAAGGACAATCTCGGCCTCTTCAGCGAGTTGAGCTATCGCCTGACCGATCAATGGACCCTGACGGGTGGTCTGCGCTACCAGCAGGACCAGATTCAGCGCGTCGGTTACCGGACGCTGAGCGCCACCAGCAGAAGCTCGGTCAATTATGACGAAACCTTCTCGGAAATCCTGCCCAAGGCGTCGCTGGCCTATGCCATCAATGACGACTGGACGGTGGGCGGCCTGATCAGCCGCGGTTACAATCCCGGCGGCGTCGCATTCGATCTGACGACCAGCAAATGGCGCACCTTCGACAAGGAAACCATCTGGAACTACGAGCTGTTCACCCGCGCCAGCCTGCTGGACGATACGCTGACAGTAAACGGCAACCTGTTCTACATGGACATGAAGAACGCTCAGTTTAACGTACCGGTCGTCGTCTCCACGGGCGTCAGCGAATCCTACACGGTCAACGCCGAAGAAGCTCATGCTTACGGTCTGGAAATCGGCGTGGATTATCAGGTCCTCGACAATCTGACACTGAAGGCCAGTGCCGGTCTGCTGAAGACGAAAATCGACGAGATTTCCAGCAATGCGGCCTATGTCGGCAAGGAATTCGCCAAGTCGCCGGGTTACAGCTTCACCGTCGGCGCAAGCTGGGATGTGACGGATAAATTCACCGTTTCGGGGCAGGTGCGCCATCTCGACGGTTATTATTCGGATACGGATAACAAGGCCGTTTATGCAATTGATCCCTATACGATTGCGGATGTGCGGGCGAGCTACAAGTTCCAGGAGGAGCTTGAATTCTACGCTTACGTCAAGAACGTCTTCGATGAGCGCGCACCGACGCTGATGAAGGAAAACCGCGGAATTGGCGGCATCGAGGCGAGCATGACCGAACCGCGTATGTTTGGCGTCGGTATTCGCGGCACGTTCTAAGCGATTGCCGGATTTGAAAAGCAAAAAGGCCTTCGAAGCGATCTTCGAAGGCCTTTTTTTGAAACGACGCAGATAAAGCCTCAGAAAAAAGCCTGAATGCCCGTCTGCGCCCGGCCGAGGATCAGCGCGTGGACGTCGTGCGTGCCTTCATAGGTATTGACCGTCTCGAGGTTCTGGGCGTGGCGCATGACGTGATATTCGATCTGGATACCGTTGCCGCCATGCATGTCGCGGGCCTGGCGGGCGATATCCAGCGCCTTGCCGCAATTGTTGCGCTTGATGATGGAGATCATTTCCGGCGCCATCTTGTGGCCGTCCATCAGTTGGCCGACGCGGAGCGATGCCTGAAGGCCGAGCGCGATTTCGGTCTGCATGTCGGCGAGCTTCTTCTGGTAAAGCTGCATGCCGGCGAGCGGCTTGCCGAACTGCTTGCGGTCGAGACCATATTGCCGGGCGCGGAACCAGCAATCTTCCGCAGCCCCCATGACACCCCAGGAAATGCCGTAACGGGCTCGGTTGAGGCAGCCGAACGGGCCTTTCAGGCCGGAAACATTGGGTAGCAGCGCGTCTTCGCCCACTTCCACGCCGTCCAGAACGATCTCGCCGGTGATGGAGGCGCGCAGCGAGAGCTTGCCGCCGATCTTGGGGGCGGAGAGGCCCTTCATGCCCTTTTCCAGCACGAAGCCCCTGATCTGGTGGTCATGGGCTTCCGATTTCGCCCAGACGACGAAGACATCGGCGATTGGCGCATTGGAAATCCACATTTTCGAACCGCGCAGGCGATAGCCGCCGGCGATCTTTTCAGCGCGGGTCTTCATGCCGCCGGGGTCGGAACCGGCATCCGGCTCGGTCAGGCCGAAACAGCCGATCAGCTCGCCGGAAACGAGGCCGGGCAGGTATTTCTTCTTCTGCTCGTCCGAGCCATAGGCGAAGATCGGATGGATGACGAGCGAGGACTGCACGCTCATCATCGAGCGGTATCCGCTGTCGATCCGCTCCACTTCGCGGGCGACGAGGCCGTAAGCCACATAGCTGGCATTGGCCGCGCCGTATTCTTCCGGCAGGGTGACGCCGAGAAGGCCGGTGCGGCCCATCAGGCGGAACAGTTCAGGCTCGGTGGTTTCGGAAAGATAGGCCTCGGAGACACGCGGCAAGAGTTCCGATTTGCCGAAGGCGGCGGCGGCGTCGCGGATCATTCGCTCGTCGTCGGTCAGTTGGTCTTCGAGCAGAAAAGGGTCCTGCCAATTGAATGCTGCGTGTTCGCTCACGTGATGCCTCCGGATTTGCTGGCCGGATTATTGGTATTCGAGCCAGTCGGCACAAGCCATGTTTACTCATTTTTGCATTACATATAGTAATGGCTCATGACGTCTCTCAGCCGCAAACTTCTGCCATCCACCAGCGCGCTCGCCGCCTTCGATTCCGTGGCCCGGCTCGGAAGCTTTTCCGCCGCCGCCGATGAGCTTGCCCTGACGCAGGGGGCGATCAGCCGGCAGGTTATGTCACTGGAAGAACAGCTTGGCGTGCGCCTGTTCGAACGTGGTGCACGCGGCGTGGCGCTGACGACCGAGGGCCGCGCCTATGCAAAATCGATTGCCTCCGCCCTTGGCGAGATACGCTCCGCGTCGCTGCAGATCATGACCAAAACGCATGGCAATACGCTGAACCTCGCCATGCTGCCCACCTTTGGCACCCGCTGGCTTCTGCCGCGTATCCCGGATTTCGTGGCGAACCACCCCGAAATCACCATCAATTTCGCCACCCGCATCGGCCAGTTCGACTTCGAGCGCGAGCAGCTGGATATGGCGATCCATATTGGTCAGGCCGACTGGCCGGGTGCGGAAAGCACCTTTCTGATGCATGAAATGGTCGCGCCGGTGTGCAGCCCGCAATTTCTCAGCGCCCATCCCGTGGAAAAGGGAGAGGATATCGCCGCCCTCCCGTTGCTGCACATGGCCTCGCGGCCGGGCGCATGGGGTCACTGGTTCGAAAGCCTCGGCCTGTCGCTCGCCCTGCCGCAGGGCATGCGCTTCGAACAGTTTTCCAGCGTGGCCCAGGCCTGCATCGCCGGGCTTGGCGTGGCGTTGATGCCGCTTTTTCTGATCGATAACGAACTGAAATCGAAGCAACTGGTAAAGGCCTTCGATCATCAGGCCAGAAGCCCCAGCTCCTATTATGCCGTGGCGCCGCTTTCGCGCGCCAATCATGTGCCGGTCGTGCTGTTTCGCGATTGGCTGGTGCGGCAGGTGGAGGCATACCGCGCAGTGAACAGCGAAGCCCCATAAAAATAATCGCACTTTTTTCGGGCAGTTAGACTTTATGCCCGGGTTTTCGCCGATTTTGCCCTCCTCCGGACTCGACAGCGCGGCCCTGCTCGACTATCGTGATTAAACGTTTAATCAGTCTTTCCGGACCATCATGGCGTCGTCACGGCCTGCCACCAATCTGAGCGCGATAGCAGCGGCACTCGGCGTGTCGGCGGCAACCGTGTCCAATGCGCTGTCGGGCAAGGGCCGCGTTTCGCCGGAGCTGGTGGAGCGCATTCGCAAGACGGCAAGCGATCTGGGCTATGTGCCGAGTTCGGCGGGCAGGGCGCTGCGCACCGGCAGAAGCGGCGTTCTGGGGCTGGTTCTGCCGGATATTGCCAATCCTCTCTTTCCGCAGATCGCGCAGGCCATCGAAAAGGCGGCTGTCACTGCCGGTTACGGCGTGCTCATCGCCGACTCGCGCGGTGAGATCGCCATGCAGACGGATGCGATCAACCGGCTGATCGAGCGCGGTGTGGATGGCATGGTCATCGTTCCCCGTCGCGGCACGCGCATTGCCGATGTCGATTGTCCCGTCGCGGTGATCGACAGCCCCTCGACGCCCGGCAACACGGTCGCCGCCGACCATTGGGATGGCGGCCGGCAGGTGGGCGAATATCTGGCCGGGCTTGGCCATCGCAAGGTGGTGCTGGTGGGCAAGAACCGCGATTCCAACGTGCAGAACGACCGTCTTGGCGGCATTCGCGATGGTCTTGGCAAGGCGTGCGTGACGCAAACGCTCTGGGTGGACGCCATTGAACAGGCGGGCGGCGCGGGTTGCCGGCTTGGTCTTGCAGAAAAGGTTGCCGAAGGTTTCACCGCCTTTGCCGCTGTATCCGATCTGCATGCGTTGCGCGTGCTCACGGAATTGCAGCGCGAGGGCATTGAGGTGCCGGAAGAGGCCAGTGTAACCGGCTTCGACGATCTCATCTTTTCCGCCGTGGTCACCCCGCCCTTGACGACCATGCGCATGGATATGGGCCGCATTGCCGATCTGGCCGTCGGCGCGTTGCTGCGGGCGATTGACGGCGCGGGCGAAAACGGCGTCGCTGTCGATGTGACGGCGGATATCTCGAAAGTACCGATGGCGCTGATCATGCGCGGCTCCACCGGCAAGGCAAAGCATGATGCGATTGAAGCCAAAAAAACGACAGCAGGAGAACTCACACCATGAAAAAGATCATTCTTGCATCGGGCGCCGCCCTTATGCTGACGATGGGCGCCGCGCAGGCGCAGGACAAGACGCTGACGATTTCTGTCTACGCCTTCGCGCAGGACGAATTCAAGGAGCTGGTCTATACGCCCTTCGAAAAGCAATGCGGCTGCAAGCTGGTCGTCGAGACCGGCAACAGCGTCGAGCGTCTGGCCAAGATGGAGGCCAACAAGGCCAATCCGGTGGTCGATCTCGCCATCGTTTCCATGGCGGATGCGCTGTCGGCCACTCGCAAGGACCTGATCCAGAAGATCGATGCTTCCAAGGTTCCGAATATCGAAAAGCTCTATGACATCGCCAAGGATCCGAATGGCGACGGCATGAGCGTCGGCGTCAATTTCTACGCCACGTCAATCGTTTACCGCACCGACAAGATGAAGATCGACAGCTGGGCCGATCTTTTGAAGGACGGCATTGTCGACCACGTCGCCTTCCCGAATGTCACCACCAACCAGGGCCCGCCGGCGCTTTATATGCTCGGCAAGGCCATCGGCAAGGATACGCCCGATCTTTCTGGCGCCATCGAGGCCGTGGGCGAAAAGAAGGACGATATCGTCACTTTCTACGTCAAGTCCTCGCAGCTGGTGCAGTTGATGCAGCAGGAAGAAATCTGGGCAGCCCCGATCGGCCGCTTCTCCTGGGCGCCTTTCACCAAGCTCGACCTGCCGCTTGCCTGGGCAACGCCCAAGGAAGGCCAGACCGGCGGCATGAATGTGCTCGTGGTGCCGAAGGGCACGAAGAACGAAGAACTGGCGTTGCAGTTCATGGATTTCTGGCTCTCGACCGACGTTCAGAAGGCGCTGGCCGAAAAGTTGGTGGACAGCCCGACCAACAGGGAAGTCAAGGTTTCCGACGAGGTGGCGAACAACATCACCTATGGCGACGAAACCGCAAAAAGCCTTCAGCTCATCCCTTCCGACGTGACGCTGGATAACCGCGACAAGTGGCTGTCGGAGTGGAATTCCAAGGTCGGCCAGTAAGTCATTCACCGTTTGGAATGGGGCACTGAACGTCCGTCAGGGCGGCTCCATTCCCGGAAAAGCGGTTCGGTCGTCCCCTGACCGCTTTTCCACCCATTTGATCGTAAGCCGGCGCGTCTGGCTGAACAAACAACCGGCCCTCAGGCCGTTCAGGGAATAAACCCATGTTTCAGAACCGGGCCGAAGCGCTGGCGCTTGCCCTGCCCGCCGCAATTTTCGCGGCGGCGGTCTTTCTTGTGCCGGTCTTCATCCTGCTGTCGGAGGGTTTTCGCACCGCCGATGGCTGGACATTGTCGGCTTACGCCGATTTCTTCACCGATCCGCTGAACCAGACGGTTTTCCTGCGCACCCTGAAGCTCGGCGCGCTTGTCACCATCGTCTCGGCGGTGGTGGGTTATGCGGCGGCCTTCGCCATCGTCAACCTGTCGCAGGGCGCGAAGGGGCACGTCGTCAATCTGGTCGTGCTGCCGCTGATGATTTCGCCGGTCGCCCGCACCTATGCCTGGATCGTCATTCTGGGTCGAACCGGCATCGTCAATCAGGCGCTGCAGGCCGTCGGCCTCAGCGACGGGCCGATCCGTATCCTGTTTTCCGAAACGGCCGTCTTCATCGGTCTTCTGCAATTGTTCCTGCCGCTGATGATCATCTCGCTCATCAGCGCGCTTGAGAATATGCCGAAGGATACGATTGCGGCTGCCCGCGTTCTCGGCGCAAGCTGGCTGCAGGTGTTCTGGAAGGTCATCCTGCCGCTCACCAAGGAAGGGCTGGTCGTCGGCGGCACGCTGGTCTTCACCGGTTCGCTGACCGCCTATATCACGCCCGCCATTCTCGGCGGCTCCAAGGTGCTGATGCTGGAAACCCTGCTTTACCAGCAGGTGACGGTTTCCAACAATTTCGTCTCCGCCAGCGTCATCGCCTTCATCCTGATCGTCATGAGCTTTGCCGCCAATATCCTGCTGAAGCGCATCGCCACCGCAAGGAACAAGAAATGACCCGGCAGCTCTTCATTCCGCTCACGCTTCTGCTTGTCGTCGGTTTCCTGATCGGGCCGTTCCTCATCATCGTCGCGGCCTCGTTTTCGGCCGGCGATACGCTCGCCTTTCCGCCACAGGGTTTTTCGCTGAAATGGATCGCCAAGGTCTTCACGGTGGAAAGTTTTCGCGAAAGCTTTGCGATGTCGATGTTCCTCGCCATCGGCGGAACGTTCACGGCACTCATCCTCGGCATTCCCGCTTCTTACGCCATGTCGCGCTACAAGCTGCCTTTTGCCGAGACCGTGCGCACCATCGTTTCGGCGCCGATCATCGTGCCCGGCATCATCGTCGGTCTCGCGCTGCTGCGTTATTTCGTCGTGCCTTTCGGCATCGGCATCACGCTTGCGTTGTTCCTCGCCCACACTGCGCTCATCCTCCCCTATGCGGTGCGGGTGGTGTCAGCCAGCCTCAACAATCTGCGTTCCGATATCGAGGAGGCGGCGGTGCTGCTCGGCTCGTCGCGGGTCGGCGCATTTTTCCGCGTCGTGCTGCCGAATATTCGCGGCGGCATTCTCTCAGCCTTCATTCTCGGTTTCGTGACGAGCTTCAACCAGGTGCCGGTATCGCTGTTCCTGTCGGGTCCGGGCGTGCGGACGCTGCCCATCGACATGCTGGGTTACATGGAAATCGTCTTCGATCCTTCCGTGGCCGCACTCTCCTCGCTGCTCGCCTTCCTTTCCATCGGCATCGTCTTTATGGCCGAACGTTTCCTGGGGTTCTCCCGTTATGTCTGACGCAAATTACCTTTCGCTCCAAAAAGTCTCGCTCGCCTATGGCGGCAATGTCGCCGTCAAGGACCTCGATCTCGATATCCGCAAGGGCGAGCTGCTCGCGCTTCTGGGGCCTTCCGGCTGCGGCAAGACCACGACGATGCGCGCCATTGCCGGGCTGATGCCGGTGGCCGGCGGACGCATCGATCTCGACGGGGCCGATATTACGCGGGTCGCGGCCAACAAGCGCGCCGTCGGTCTGGTGTTCCAGTCTTACGCACTTTTCCCGCATCTGACGGTCTATGAAAACGTTGCCTTCGGCCTGAAGCTCAAGGGCATGAACGGCAAGGCGCTGGAGGACAAGGTCGCCTCCGGCCTGAAATCGGTGGGCTTGTCCAGCTTCGCCTCGCGAAAGCCGGCGGAGCTTTCCGGCGGCCAGCAGCAGCGCGTGGCGCTGGCGCGCTCCATGGTCATGGAACCGAAGGTGCTTTTGCTCGATGAGCCGCTCTCCAACCTCGATGCGCGTCTCAGGCTCGAAATGCGCACCGAATTGCAGCGCGTGCAGAAGGAAACCGGCGTGACGATGATCTTCGTCACCCATGACCAGATCGAGGCTTTGGCGCTCGCCGACCGCATTGTCGTCATGAAGGGCGGCAAGATTGAGCAGATCGGCACGCCGGAAGATATCTACAACGCGCCGGTTTCGTCCTTCGTGGCGGATTTCGTCGGCTTTGAAAACATCTTCGCGCTGGAAGGCGGCGCGCTCAAAACCGCAAACGGCACAACACCGCTTCCCGGACCAGTCCTTTCAGCATCCGGACTGGCCTGGCGGCCGCGCATGGTCACCCTCGGTTCAGGTCCTTTCCAGGGAACCGTGCGCGGCACCTCCTTTGCCGGCAACAACCGCGAATATCTGCTCGATACGCCGCTCGGCCCCATCAAGGCGGAAACGGACGCTGCCCTGACCTCCCACGCAATCGGCGATACGCTCGCCTTCGACCTGCCGGTCGAAAAGGCGGCAAGCCTCAAGGCGTTCAACTGATCATGGGTGTGTGGATCGATACCGATATGGGCTTTGACGACATCACCGCCATCATGGTGGTGCAATCGTCGGGCCTTGCCATTGACGGCATTTCGCTGGTCTTCGGCAACACAACGCTTCAGGCGGTCTGCCGCAATGCTGCAGGCGCCGTCTCAGCCTTCGGCTGGTCGATGCCGATCCATCAGGGCCGCGCCATGCCGGTGCTGGGTGCGCTCGAAACCGCGCAATGCATTTTGGGCGATAACGGCATTCCGACCGTCGGCCAAAGCCTGCCGGATGCGCCGGCCGTGCCGAACAGCGATGCCTTTGCCGCGCTCTGCGGCTGGCTGGAGGGGGAAGGCGAGAAGCGCATTCTCGCACTCGGACCGCTCACCAATATTGCCGCCCTGTGCCTTGCCCGGCCTGATCTTGCTGCCAGAATTTCCGATCTGACCTGGATGGGCGGCGGCGTGACCAGCGGCAACCACACCGCCTCGGCCGAATTCAATGCCTTTGCCGATCCGGAAGCGCTCGCCATCGTGCTCTCCCACGGTCTGCCGCTGCGCATGGTCGATCTGGACGCCTGCCGCAAAGTCACCGCCGCGCCGGCCGATGTGCTGCCGATCCGTAATGCCGGCGGCAAGAATGCCGGGCTGATCGCCGATCTGCTGGAAGGGTTTATCGGCATCGCCACCAGCCGTGGCAGGGCCGCCATGGCGCTTTACGATCCCGTGGCCGGTGTTGCCTTTACCTCCGATCTCATCGGTTGGCGTCATGCGCGGATCGATGTCGAGCTTCAGGCGACGCTGACGCGCGGGCGAACCGTGGTCGAGACGCGCGCTCAGAAAGCGAAAGCCTTCAACGCGCATTTCGCCGAAACGGTGGATGCCGAAGGCGCGAAGACGGCGATTCTCGAGGCGCTGCGCCGGGAGGCCGTCCGATGAACGCGAACTCTTCGACACGCGAGCCTGCCGATCTCACCGATGATGCGCTGCGCAGCCGCGCGGTCGCTGCCGCACGCGGCGATGCGCCTTTCGATGTCCTCATCACCGGCGGAACATTGGTGGATGTGGTGACGGGAGAGCTTCGCGTCGCCGATATCGGCATCGTCGGCGCTCTGATCGCCAGCGTGCACGAGCGGGCAAGCCGCAGCGACGCTGCACGGATCATCGATGCGGCAGGCGCCTATGTTTCGCCCGGCCTCATCGACACACATATGCATATCGAAAGCTCGATGGTCACACCGGCCGCTTATGCGGCGGCTGTGGTTGCCCGTGGCGTCACCACCATCGTCTGGGACCCGCATGAATTCGGCAATGTGCACGGTGTGGAAGGGGTGCGCTGGGCGGCGAAATCCATCGAAAACTTGCCCCTGCGCGCCATTCTGCTCGCGCCTTCCTGCGTGCCTTCCGCACCGGGGCTGGAGCGCGGCGGGGCGGATTTCGACGCTGCCATTCTTGCCGATATCCTGTCATGGCCTCAAGTCGGCGGTGTCGCGGAAATCATGAACATGCGCGGCGTCATCGAGCGCGATCCGCGCATGAGCGGCATCGTGCAGGCCGGGCTTGCCTCGCAAAAGCTGGTCTGCGGCCATGCACGCGGCCTGAAGGATGCCGATCTCAATGCCTTCATGGCGGCGGGCGTTTCTTCCGATCACGAGCTGGTCTCGGGCGAAGACCTGATGGCGAAACTGCGGGCAGGAATGACCATTGAGCTGCGCGGCTCGCACGATCACCTGCTGCCGGAATTCGTGGAAGCTCTGAATGCGCTCGGCCACTTGCCGCAGACGGTGACGTTGTGCACCGACGACGTGTTCCCTGACGATCTGTTGCAGGGCGGTGGGCTTGACGATGTGGTGCGCCGGCTTGTCCGTTATGGCCTGAAGCCCGAATGGGCGCTGCGCGCCGCAACGCTGAATGCAGCCCAAAGGCTCGGCCGTGCCGATCTCGGCCTCATCGCCGCCGGCCGTCGCGCCGATATCGTCGTCTTTGAGGATTTGAGCGGTTTTGCCGCCCGCCACGTTCTGGCCGGGGGCAGGGCGGTTGCGGAAGGCGGGCATATGCTCGTCGACGTTCCGGCCTGCGATGCGACAGCGCTCGAAGGCTCGATGAAGCTGCCACTGCGCGTAGCCGATGATTTCCGGGTTGCCTGCGAAGGCGCAAAGGTGCGCCTCGCCACCATCGACCGCCCGCGCTTCACGCAATGGGGCGAGGCGGAAGCCGAGGTGAAGGACGGTTTCGTCGTTCCGCCCGAAGGCGCGACGATGATTTCCGTCACCCATCGCCACGGCATGGCCGAGCCGATCACCAGAACCGGCTTCCTCACCGGCTGGGGAAACTGGAACGGCGCCTTCGCCACCACCGTCTCGCATGACAGCCACAACCTCACCGTTTTCGGCGGTAATGAAGACGACATGGCGCTCGCCGCCAATGCGGTGATAGTGGCAGGCGGCATGGCTGTCGCTTCCGAAGGCAAGGTGACCGCACTTCTCCCGTTGCCGCTTTCCGGCCTCGTTTCCGATGCCCCGCTTGAAGACGTGGCAAAGGCTTTCGAAGAATTGCGCGAAGCCGTCGGCAGGGTGGTGGAATGGCAGCCGCCCTATCTCGTCTTCAAGGCCTGCTTCGGCGCCACGCTCGCCTGCAATATCGGCCCGCATCAGACGGATATGGGCATTGCCGATGTGTTGACGGGCGGGGTGATGGAAAGCCCGGTGATTGCCGTTCTCGAATAGCGGCGGCCCGCATCTGCGGGCTGCGGGTTTATTCGACCCCGGCCACGTCAGGCGTCTGTGTTTCGCGCGCGGCAATGCGCGCCGCCAACACGAAATTCTTCACTACCGGTGATGTCGTTCCGCGCCGATAGGCGAGCGATATGGAAAGCCGCGACGGCGGGCCGCTGGAGGATAATAGGACGATGTTCTGCATTTTGACCTGCGCGACGGATTCCGGAAGGAGGGAAACCCCGAGTTCGGCCGCGACCAGCGACAATATCGAGGCGATTTGCGGTGCCGCCGGCCCGAGGCGCGGCGTGAAACCGGCCTCCTGGCAGGCTTTTATCGATGCATCGTGAAGGCTGGTGCCGACGCTGCGTGGCGTCAGAATGAAAGGGTCGTCGCGCAATTCCATCAGGTCTATGGCGGTGCCGCGCCGCGCGAGCGGATGGGATGCCGGCAGGGCGACCAGAAGCGGTTCGTCGGTGAGCACTTCCTCAAGCAATGTATCGGGATCGGATTGAGAAGGGCGCAAAAGCGCCACGTCCAGCCGATCTTCGAGCAGGGCCGGCGTCAACGCCAGGGCGGCTGCCTCCATCACCTGAAGTTCCACGTCGGGATATTGGCGTCTGTAGGTGCGGATGCAGGCCGGAACCAGAGGGTTGAGCGCCGCCGTGCCGGTAACGCCTATTCTGAGAATGCCGGTTTCACCGGCCGCCGCCCTGCGTGCGAGCCGGACACCTTCGCCCACCTGATGCGGAATATGGCCCACCGCAGCACGAAAGGCATGGCCCGCCGGTGTCAGTTCCGCGCCATGCGCGAGACGCCGGAACAGCCGCACGCCGATTTCCTGTTCCAGAACCTTTATCTGCTGGCTGAGCGGCGGCTGCGCGATTCTCAGATGTTCTGCCGCCCGCGTAAAACTGCCTTCATTGGCGATGGCCAGAAAATAGCGGATGTGCCTGAGTTCCACGATATTAGATCCAGATATGATGGGAATGCCTTCCATATATTAGAATGAAAGACAGAGCTGCGCTATAGCTGGGAGCGAAAAGGACAAACCCGATGCGCCAGCTCAAAAAACAGGATTTCACCCCGCCGATCGTCATGACGGAGGAGCCGCCGGATGTGCTCTGGATACGGCAGGGAAGCCGCCAGTTTCGCCGGGCGAGCTGGGCGCTTTTCCTCGCGGGCTTCGCCAGCTTTTCGCTGATCTATTGCGTACAGCCGCTCTTGCCGGAATTTCCGGCGGAATTCGGCATCAACCCTGCAACCGCATCGCTCGCTTTGTCGCTGACGACGGGAACGCTTGCCTTCGCCATTCTTCTCAGCGGGGCCTTCGCCCAGCTCTTCACCCGCCGAAATCTGATGTTTGTTTCGATGATGCTGGCCGCCATCGCCAATATCATTGCAGCAAGTACGCAAGGTTGGGCATGGCTGCTTGCTGCCCGCGCGCTGGAAGGCTTCGTGCTCGGTGGCGTTCCGGCTGTCGCCATGGCCTATCTTGCCGAGGAGATCGAACCTTCCAGCCTCGGCAAGGCGATGGGGCTTTATGTCGGCGGCACGGCCTTCGGCTCCATGGCGGGACGTGTCGGCATGGGGCTGGTCTCCGCCTATACCTCCTGGCAGGTGGCAATGTATGCGCTGGGGGCGGTCTGCATCCTCGCGGCCATCGGCTTCCTGCTGCTGCTTCCGCCCTCGCGGAATTTCCGGCCGCAGCACATGCCGCTTAAAAATCATCTGAGAATATGGGCGCAACATCTTGGAAACCCGGAACTTCGGCGGTTCTATTTCCTCGGGGCGATGCTGACGAGCGTGTTCACCACCGTTTTCAACTATTGCGCCTTTCGCCTCGTCGCGCCGCCTTACGAATTGGGCCGCACGGCCGTCAGCATGATTTTTCTGACCTTCGCCCTGGGTATCGTCGCGTCCTCCTATGGCGGGGCGCTGGTCGACCGGTTCAGTCGGCGGATCATGCTGGTGGTTGCCTTTTCCACCATTCTTGCCGGTATCCTGCTCACATTCGCCTCGAGCATCATTCTCATCGTGGCGGGGATTGCGGCGATAACCATCGGATTTTTCATCGGGCATTCGGCTGCCAGCAGTGGAGTGGGCGCGAATGCGGGCGCTGCCAAAAGCCACGCTTCCGCGCTTTATCTGCTGTTTTATTATTGCGGAGCGAGCATTACCGGCTGGGTCGGCGGCTGGTTCTGGATCCATGCCGGCTGGCCCGGCATCATGGCGATTACCGCCGGCTGCGCGCTTGCCGGAATTCTAGCCAGCCTCGCCCGCCCGGGTGCGCGGCGCGCCTGAGCGGCCATCGCGCCGGCCGGGGCGTCACTCCGCCGCCAGTTCCTGCTCCACCAGCGTTGCCCAGAACGCCACGCCCGGCACGATGGCCGCATCGTTGAAGTCGTAGGAGGTGTTGTGGTGCAGCGCGCCATCCACAGCCGGGCCGTTGCCCAGCCAGACATAGCAGCCGGGCGCTTCCCCCGCGAAGAAGGCGAAATCGTCGCCGGCGGTCGAAGGCGGGAAGGCGTTGCGGGTCTTGTTGCCGAAGACGGTTCTTGCGGCGCGCAGCGCCCGTTTCGTCGCATCCGCCTCGTTGATGACGGGTGGAATCCGGCGGATGAATTCGTAATGCGCCTCGATGCCGAACATCGCCGCCGTGCCCTTCGCCAGCCTGCCGATTTCCGCTTCGAGCTGGTCGCGCACGTCAGCCGCATAAGCACGCGCCGTGCCGCCGATTTCGACGAGATCGGGAATGACGTTGAGCGCCTTCGGATCTCCCGCCTGCACCGAACAGGCGCTGACCACGGCGGGTTGCAGCGGATCGACGACGCGGCCGACGATGGTTTGAAGCGAAGCGAGGAAGGTGCCGGCAGCTGTTATGGGGTCACGGCCGAGATGTGGCTTGGCGCCATGGGTGCCGACGCCCTTGAAGGTCACGCGCCAGCTGTCGGAAGAGGCGAGCTGCGGGCCTTCCACCACCGCCATTTCGTCGATGCCGAGCCCCGGCATATTATGCAGGCCATAGACCGCATCGCAGGGAAACAGGGTGAAAAGCCCGTCCTCCACCATTTTTTTCGCGCCGCCACGGCCTTCTTCCGCAGGCTGGAAAATGAAATGCACGGTGCCGGAAAAATCGCGGGTCTTTGCGAGGTAACGCGCCGCACCCAGCAGCATGGCGGTGTGGCCGTCATGGCCGCAGGCATGCATCTTGCCGGGAAATTTCGATTTATAGGGCCGGTCTGGCACTTCCGGCATGGCAAGCGCATCCATGTCGGCACGCAGGCCGATGCTGCGGGTGCCGTTGCCCACCTGCAGCGTGGCGACCACGCCGGTGCCGCCGAGACCGCGATGCACCTTCAGCCCGGCACGCTCGAGAAGATCGGCGACGATGGCGCTTGTTCTTTCCTCTTCGAAGCCCAGTTCGGGATGCGCATGCAGGTCGTGGCGAAGCTCCGTCAGGAATGGCAGGTCCTCGCCGATGCGGTCCAGCAGTCTCATGGGCAGCTTGTCCTTGAATATGGGAAAAACCCGCGTCATAGGTGGGTTCATCCGAATGCCTGTTGCTTTTTTCTCTTCTAGAGCATTTCCAGTAAAAGTGTGTAGCGGTTTTGCGTTCGGAAATACGTAAAACAAAGAGCTAGGGTATTTCCGTGTTTCGGAGAAAAACGGAAATACCCTAGCGGAAAAAGCCAATGAAATGAACCCGCAGTGTCTCTGTGGTTGCTAAAATGACTAATCTGCCGAACGGGATTGGCGCGGCCGAAAACCGCCTCCGCCTTGCGCCATCCCGGTTCTGAAAGGAAAAACCGATGCCGTCGCCCGCCGCCCATTCTCCCGCCGCGCCGCATGAGTTCTGGCAGGAGATCCATCCGCGCCGCAGCTTCGAAACGGCCGGCCCGCATTCCGCCTTCTTTCCGGCGGCGCTGGATGACGGAAGGCAGATATGCCTGCCGATAAGACCGCTGGCGGATGGCGAACATGCGCTCGCCTCACTCATCGTCAATCAGGCCTCTTTTGAAGTGCTCGAGGCGCTGGCGGCCGATCTCGCCGCACAGCTTCTTCCCTTCAAGCCCGATGTCGTCATTGGTCTGCCAACGCTGGG
Source organism: Agrobacterium sp. 22-226-1 (assembly GCF_053522345.1). NCBI lineage: Bacteria > Pseudomonadati > Pseudomonadota > Alphaproteobacteria > Hyphomicrobiales > Rhizobiaceae > Agrobacterium > Agrobacterium sp. 22-226-1. The sequence continues at coordinate 51,033 of NZ_JBNWCP010000013.1, read as the reverse complement.
GCTGACGCTCGCCGCCGCCGTTGCCCGGCATCTCGGCCATTCCCGTTACGTGCCGCTCGGCACTTCGCGCAAATTCTGGTATCTGGAGGAACTGTCGGTGCCGATGTCCTCCATCACCACAAGGCAGGAAAAACGGCTTTATATCGATCCGCGCGTGCTGCCGCTCATCGAGAACCGGCGGGTGGCGCTGGTGGATGATGTAATCTCCAGCGGCAGCTCCATCATAGCAGGTCTTTCGCTTCTCGCCGCCTCCGGCATTCGGCCCGCCGTCATCGGCGCGGCCATGCTGCAATCGGATCGCTGGCGGGAAAAAATCGCCGCTTTCGGGCCGGAATGGCCGGAGCGGGTGAGGGGTGTTTTTTCAACGCCGCTACTCACCAAAGCGGAAGGCGGCTGGCGCGCCTGACGAAGCGCAAATTCCGGCAAAAGGCAAGTGGTGATAATTTCACCGCTGCCTAATTTGTGTCTTGCGAAGCTCGAAGAGATCGTCCTAAGATCGCCCCCGACAGACAATAGCGGTCGGCGAACAATGCGCCGGTTTGCTTTCGCGCGGTGTCATCCCGGCGTCTGCCCGCCCCCGTTTTGTTCTTTCCGATGACTGGAATTTCTTCCCATGCACGCAGTGTTCGACGGTCATAATGATGTGCTGCTTAGGTTGTGGCGCAACAGCAAGGCCGGCGCCGATCCGGTGGCCGAATTCAGGAACGGCACACGCGAAGGCCACATAGATGGCCCGCGTGCGAGGGCAGGCGGCCTCGGCGGCGGCATCTGCGCGATCTATATTCCCTCCGGCGATCTCATCCTTCAGGAACCGGATGAAAGCGGCCATTACAACACGCCGCTCGCCTCCCCACTGGAGCGCCAGCCTTCGCTCGATATCGCCATGGAAAAGGCGGCTATTGCGCTGAGGCTCGACCGCGCCGGCGCGTGGCGGCTTTGCCGCTCCACGGCCGATATCCGCAAGGCCTTTGCCGAGGATATCTTCGCCGCCGTGCTGCATATGGAAGGCTGCGAGGCGATCGACGCCGATCTCGATGCGCTGGAGGTGTTTTACGCCGCCGGCCTGCGCTCGCTCGGCCCGGTCTGGAGCCGGCACAATATCTTCGGCCATGGCGTTCCTTTCTCTTATCCCATGTCTCCCGATACGGCGCCCGGCCTCACCGACGCCGGTTTTGCGCTGGTGAAGGAATGCAACAGGCTCGGCATTCTCATCGATCTCGCGCATATCACCGAAAAAGGCTTCTGGGATGTGGCGAAGACCACCAACCAGCCGCTGATCGCCAGCCATTCCAATGCGCATGCGCTTACCCCCGTGGCCCGCAATCTCACCGACAGGCAGATGGATGCCATCAGGGAAAGCGGCGGGCTGGTGGGGCTTAATTATGCCGTGACCATGCTGCGCGCGGATGCGCGCGACATTGCCGATACGCCGCTTTCCGACATGGTGCGCCATATCGATTACATGGTGGAGCGCATGGGCGTCGACTGCGTGGCGCTGGGATCGGACTTCGACGGCGCGACGATACCCGTCGGCGTTGCCGATGCGAGCGGCAATCACAATCTGGTTGCGGCGCTGAAATCGGCGGGCTACGGTGATGGAGAACTTGCTAAAATATGCCGGGAAAACTGGCTGCGTGTTTTGTCTCAGGCCTGGCACGAGGCGGCCTGAGAAGAGCTGAAGCGAACCAAATCAAGCTTATAACAAAAGGGGAGATCCTATGATCAAATCGCTCAACAAATCCATGCGTATTCTGAGCACCAGCGCCGCTTTGTCGCTGATGATGCTGGCCGCGCCCCATGCTTTTGCCGCAACGCCGGCCGATACGCTGGTCGAAGGTTTCGCCATCGACGATATCATCACGCTCGATCCGGGCGAGGCTTTCGAACTTTCCGCCGCCGAAGTCACCGGCAATACCTACAGCAAGCTGGTTTCCATCGATCTCAACGACACGTCCAAGGTTATCGGCGATCTGGCCGAAAGTTGGACGACGTCCGACGATGGTCTGACCTATACGTTCAAGCTGAAATCCGGCCTGAAATTCGCGTCCGGCAATCCGGTCACCGCAGACGACGTTGCCTTCTCCTTCGAGCGCGCCGTGAAGCTCGACAAGTCGCCGGCATTCCTGCTGACGCAGTTCGGCCTCAGCGGCGACAACGTCACCGAAAAGGCGAAGGCTGCGGATGCGAACACCTTCGTTCTGACGGTCGACAAGCCCTACGCGCCGAGCTTCGTGCTGAACGTGCTGACCGCAACCGTCGCTTCGGTGGTCGACAAGAAATTCGTGACGGAAAAGGCCAAGTCGGTCACGCCGAGCGCCGATTACAAATACGACACCGATTTCGGCAACGAGTTCCTGAAGACGGGTTATGCCGGTTCCGGCCCCTACAAGATTCTTGGCTGGAAGGCCAACGAGGCGGTGATCCTCGAAGCCAACCCGAATTATTACGGTGAGAAGCCGAAGCTGAAGCGTGTGGTCTATCGCCACATGAAGGAAAGCTCGGGCCAGCGCCTGGCGCTTGAAAACGGCGATATCGATGTGGCCCGCAACCTCGAGCCGGGCGACATGGAAGCCGTTTCCAAGAAGGAAGGCCTTGCCGTCACCTCCGCTCCGAAGGGCACCGTCTATTATTTCAGCCTCAACCAGAAGAACGAGAACCTGAAGAAGCCCGAGGTCATCGAAGCCTTCAAATATCTGGTCGACTATGACGCAATCGGCGCGACGATCATCAAGGGCATCGGCGAAGTTCACCAGACCTTCCTGCCGAAGGGCCAGCTTGGCGCGCTTGACGAGAACCCCTACAAGCTCGACGTCACCAAGGCGAAGGAGCTTCTGGCCAAGGCCGGCCTGAAGGACGGCTTTACCGTGTCCATGGATGTGCGCAACACCCAGCCGGTGACCGGCATTGCCGAAAGCGTGCAGCAGACGCTGGCGCAGGCCGGCATCAAGCTGGAAATCATCCCCGGCGACGGCAAGCAGACGCTGACCAAATATCGCGCCCGCACGCATGATATCTATATCGGTCAGTGGGGTTCGGACTATTTCGACCCGAACTCGAATGCCGAAACCTTCACCATCAACTACGACAATTCCGACGAGGGCAAGAACAAGACGCTCGCCTGGCGCAATGCCTGGGACGTTCCTGATCTGACCAAGGAAACCCAGTCGGCGCTTCTGGAGAAGGACAGCGCCAAGCGCGCCGCCATCTATGAAAACCTGCAGAAGGAAGTTTTGGCGAAGGGTCCCTTCGTCATCATCTTCCAGCAGACGGAAGTGGCGGGATATTCCGCCAAGCTGAAGGGCCTGAAGCTCGGACCGAGCTTCGACACCAACTTCGTCTACACCATTTCCAAGGAATGATCCGGAAGGATCGGTCTCTTGAGCATGGTTGAAAGCAACAGCAGGGCGAGGCACGGCAAACGCCGTGTCAATGCCCGCGTGAAAGCCGTTCTCGGCTTTGCCGTCACCGTCATCACCACCTTTCTGGGGCTGATGGCGGTCACATTCTTCATTGGCCGCGTCGTGCCGATCGATCCCGCGCTGGCGATCGTCGGCGACCGTGCGCCTGCGCATGTGGTCGAGCGGGTGCGTGAGCAGCTCGGCCTCAACCTGCCGCTCTGGCAGCAGTTCTTCCTTTATCTGAAGCAGGCGCTATCGGGCGATTTCGGCACCTCCGTCCTCACCACCAATCCGGTGATGGAGGATATCAAGCGGGTGTTTCCGGCGACGATAGAACTTGCCACGCTCGGCACCATCATCGGCGCCGTCTTCGGCATTCCGCTCGGCGTGCTTGCCGCCGTCAAGCGTGGTAGCTTTGCCGACCAGGTGGTGCGCGTCATCGGCCTCATCGGTTATTCCGTGCCGATCTTCTGGCTCGGCCTTCTGGCGCTGCTGGTGTTTTACGCCCGGCTGCAATGGGTGGCTTATCCCGGCCGCATGGATATCGTTTATGAATTCACCTTCACGCCGGTCACGGGCTTCTTCCTGATCGACGCGATCTGGCAGCGGCAATGGGACGTGTTGTGGGATCTCTTCCGCCACATCATCCTGCCCGCCTGTCTGCTCGGCTATTTTTCGCTGGCCTATATCAGCCGCATGACGCGCTCCTTCATGCTGAACGAGCTAAGCCAGGAATATATCGTCGCTGCCCGCGCCAAGGGGCTTTCGGAAACCCGCATCATCTGGTTCCACGCGCTGCGCAATGCCGCCGTGCCGCTGGTGACCGTGATTGCGCTCTCCTATGCCGGCCTGCTCGAAGGTTCGGTGCTGACCGAAACCATCTTCGCCTGGCCGGGGCTCGGCCTCTACATCACCAATTCGCTGCAGAATGCGGATATGAATGCCGTTCTCGGCGGCACGATCGTGATCGGCGCCATCTTCGTCGGCATCAATCTCTTCTCCGATCTGCTTTACCGGACGCTCGATCCAAGGACGCGCAGCCGATGACCCTTTCGACCGATACGATCAAACCCTATAGCCGCGAATGGCTTCTCTCCGACCGGCCGGCCTCGCGCAGGCAGGCGCGACTTGGCCGCGCCTATGTCATCTGGCGGCGCTTTTCGGAAAACCGTCTGGCGCTGCTTGGGCTGGCCATCATCATCGCGCTGCTGTTCGTTGCGCTGTTTGCCGATGTTCTGGCCCCGCATAATCCCGTGCAGGGCGATCTGCGCAATGCACGGCTTTTGCCGCCCGGCACGGAGGGCTATCTGCTCGGCACCGACGATCAGGGGCGCGATATTCTTTCGCGCCTCATCCACGGTTCGCGGCTGACGCTGTTCGTGGTTCTGCTGGTCGCCATCATCGCGGCCCCTGTCGGCCTCATCGTCGGCACGGTTTCCGGTTATGCCGGCGGCTGGGTGGATGCGGTCTTGATGCGCATCACCGATATCTTCCTTGCCTTTCCGAAGCTCGTTCTGGCCCTGGCGCTGGTCGCGGCGCTTGGGCCGGGCATTGAAAACGCGGTGCTCGCCATCGCGCTTACCTCATGGCCGCCCTATGCGCGCATCGCGCGCGCCGAAACCATGACCTTCCGCAATTCCGATTTCATCGCCGCGGTCAAGCTCATGGGCGCGTCGCCCTTCCGTATCGTGCTGAAACACGTCATGCCGCTCTGCCTGTCGTCGCTCATCGTGCGCGTGACGCTGGATATGGCGGGCATCATCCTCACCGCCGCAGGCCTCGGCTTCCTCGGCCTCGGCGCACAGCCGCCGCTGCCGGAATGGGGCGCGATGATCGCTTCGGGTCGCCGCTTCATCCTCGACCAATGGTGGGTCGCGGCCATGCCGGGCGTGGCGATCCTCATCGTCAGCCTCGGTTTCAATCTCCTGGGCGACGGTCTGCGCGATGCGCTCGACCCCAAGGAGGCGGGCCAATGAGTGCGCCGCTTCTGACAGTTCAGAACCTGCGCGTGTCCTTCCCCACCCGCACCGGGCTGGTGGAGGCGGTGCGCGGCGTGTCCTTCACGCTCGGCCGCGAGCGTCTTGGCATCGTCGGCGAATCCGGTTCGGGCAAATCGCAGACCGGCCGCGCCATCATGGGGCTGACCCCGAAAAACGCGCGCATCGAGGCCGATGCGCTGCGCTTCGGCGATATCGATCTGCTCAAGGCGTCTGCAAAAGAGCGGCGGATCATGCGCGGCAAGCGCATGGCCATGATCCTGCAGGACCCGAAATATTCGCTGAACCCGGTCATGACCATCGGCCGCCAGATCATGGAAACCCTGCGCACCCATGAAAAGATCGGCGGCAGCGAGGCGCGCCAGCGCACGCTCGCCATGCTCGAAGCCGTGCAGATACGCGACCCGGAACGCGTCTTCGATCTTTACCCGCACGAGGTTTCCGGCGGCATGGGCCAGCGTGTCATGATCGCCATGATGCTGGTCTGCGGCCCGGAATTGTTGATCGCCGACGAACCGACTTCGGCGCTCGATGTCACGGTTCAGCTCGAAGTGCTCGACATTCTCGACAAGCTGGTGCGCGACCGTGGCATGGGGCTGATCTTCGTCAGCCACGATCTGCGGCTGGTATCGTCTTTCTGTGACCGCGTTCTCGTCATGTATGCGGGCAAGGTGGTGGAGGAGCTTGCTTCCGCTAACCTCAAGGAAGCGAAACATCCCTATACGCAGGGCCTGTTGAACTGTCTGCCGCAAATTGGCGGCCATCGGCATCCGCTGCCCGTTCTGGAACGCAAGCCGGAGTGGCGCGCATGAGCACAGTTCTTTCCATCAGAGACATGGTGGTGGATTTCGACGGTTACATCGCGCTCGACAGCGTCAGTGTGGATGTGGCCGAGGGTGAATCCTTCGGTATCGTCGGTGAATCCGGTTCCGGTAAATCGACCCTGCTGCGCGCCATCGCCGGCCTCAACCATTTCGATGAAGGTTCGTTGATGGTGGCCGGGCGCTCCTATTCGGGCAAGCACCGCGACAAGAGCTTTTACCGCGATGTGCAGATGGTGTTTCAGGACCCGTACGGTTCACTGCACCCGCGCCAGACGGTGGATGCGCTGCTGCTCGAGCCGCTGGTCATCCATGGTCTCGACAATCGCGAACAGCGCATTGCCCGCGCTTTGGACGAAGTCGGCCTCGGTTCCGGTTTCCGCTTCCGTTATTCGCACCAGCTGTCCGGCGGCCAGCGCCAGCGCATCGCCATTGCGCGTGCGCTGATCGTCGAGCCGAAAATCCTGCTGCTGGATGAGCCGACCTCGGCGCTCGACGCCTCCATTCAGGCGGAAATCCTCAACCTGCTGGAACAGGCCCGCAAGGACCGCAATCTCACCTTCGTCATGGTCAGCCACGATCTCGGCGTCATCAGCCATATGTGCGATCGCCTTGCGGTGATGAAAAGCGGCAAGGTGGTGGAAATGCTGGAGGCCGAGGCGCTGGAAAGCCGGGAATTCAGCGCGGATTATACAAGGCAGCTGCTTGTGGCGAGCGAGGGTTTCAAACGCGCTTGAGGTGCCGCTATAGTCGGGTCAAATGACATCTTCCGTCATTCCGGCGTTGAGCCGGAATCCAGCGACCGCGCGTCAGCGCGGTCAGAGACTCTATTGCGATCAGGGACTTGATCGCGCTGGATTCAGGGTCAAGCCCGGCATGACGGACGGTGTCGGCCAAAACAAGGTATCCAGACCATGCAACTGCGCGCCCTGATGTATTTCGACGAACTGGTCCGCACCAATTCCATGCGCGCCGCGGCGGAAAACCTGAATGTGGCACCCACAGCGGTGAGCCGGCAGATCGAAAATCTCGAATATTATTTCGGCTCGCCGCTGGTGGAGCGTTCCAGCCGCGGCGTGAAGCTGACGGCTGCGGGAGAGCTGCTCGCCGCCCGCGCCGGCAAGACGTTGCGGGAACTCGACCATGTGCATCAGCTCATCGACGATCTGAAGGGGCTACAGCGCGGCCGGGTCACGGTCTATGCCAATGGTGCGACGGTGGCCAATCTTCTGGCGCCGGTGCTGGCGCAATTCAGCCTGAAATATCCAAAGCTGCGTTTCGAGGTGCATATTACCAGCGCCCGGCAGGCGATGGAAGCGCTGGGTGCGGCGGAAGCCGATCTTGTCGTCAGCCTGTTCGCGCCGAAGCTTTCCGGCGTAAAAGTGCGCTCGCGCACCCGCATCAGCTACGATGCCATCTTCCCGGCCGGCCATGCGCTCGCGGCACAGCCGGAAGTCTCGCTGAAAGAGCTGGCCGGGCTGCCGCTTGCCCTGCCGGATAAAAGTTTCGCTGCGCGTCAGGCCTTCGATACGCTGTTTGCCGATGCGGGCATCGAGCTTGATCCCGTCTTCATCACCAGCTCGTTGGAAATGCTGAAGGAACTGGTGCTGGGCCACGCCGCCGCCACGCTTCTGCCGGCGCTTTCGGTGGCGCGGGAAGTCCGCAGCGGGCAGATGGTCGCCGTTCCGCTGGCCGGGAAAAAAGGCATCCATACCCAGATCGATCTCTGCGTTGCGCCCGACCGGCAATTGTCCTTCGCCGCCTCCAAGCTCGCCGATTTCATTGAGCGCTTCATGCGCGAGGCGACGGCGGGATAAGCGAGATGGCCGGAAATCTGCCCGGAAGGTTGATTTCCATCCGCATTTCCATGTAGCCATTTCAGCTACACGGAGCACACAAAAATCGAGATTGTGTGTGCGCCTGCAACATGACACTCTTTTTGCAACGGGCGGTCTTCCGAGGGCAAAAATGCCCCGGCCGCCAGACAGGGGACAATGATGCCACGCACTTATCTTTCGCAGGCGGCAACGCTTTCGCGCCGTACCGCGCTGACCCTTGCCTTGGGCACGGCGCTCTGGCTGCCGCTTTCGGCAACGGTTGCCGAAGCCGCGCCGAAAACCGCGTTGACGCTTGGCATGGCCGTCGAGCCGGCCGGTCTCGATCCGACCATCGCCGCCCCCGTCGCCATCGGCCAGGTCACCTGGCAGAATGTCTTCGAAGGTCTGGTGAAGATCGACCGCGACGGCAAGGTGAAGCCGCAGCTTGCCGAAAGCTGGGAAATTTCCCCTGATGGCAAGACCTATACGTTCAAGCTGCGCAAGGGCGTCACCTTCCATGATGGCGAGTCTTTCGATTCCTCTGTCGCGAAATTTTCGCTGGATCGGGCGCGCGGCGAAAGCTCGGTCAATCCGCAGAAACGCTTCTTCGCGGCGATAGAAAGTATCGAGACGCCGGATGCCGCAACGCTGGTGCTGAAGTTGAAGCAGCCGGCCGGCAGCCTTCTCTACTGGCTCGGCTGGCCAGCCTCCGTGATGGTTGCGCCGAAAGGCGCGGAGAATAACCGCACCACTCCTGTCGGCACCGGCCCGTTCAAATTCGTGAACTGGGCCAAGGGCGACAAGGTCGAATTGCAGAAGAACGACGCCTATTGGGACAAGGCCGTTTCGGTAAAGCTCGACAAGGCGACCTTCCGTTTCGTCTCCGATCCGCAGGCGCAGGCCGCCGCACTGAAATCCGGCGATATCGATGCCTTCCCGGAATTCGGCGCACCGGAACTGATGACCTCCTTCGATGGCGACGCGCGCCTCGGCACCTTCGTCGGCAATACCGAGCTGAAGGTCGTGGCCGGCATGAACAATGCCCGCAAGCCTTTCGATGACAAGCGCGTGCGTCAGGCGCTGATGATGGCTGTGGATCGCGGCACTGTCATTGAAGGCGCCTGGTCCGGCTTCGGCACGGCCATCGGCAGCCATTACACGCCGAATGACCGCGGCTATATCGATACGACCGGGGTACATCCTTACGATATCGACAAGGCCAGGGCGCTGCTTGCCGAAGCCGGTTATCCGGATGGTTTCAGCTTCACTATCAAGGCCCCGCAAATGGCCTATGCCCAGCGCACCTCGCAAATCCTGCAGGCGATGTTTGCCGAAATCGGCGTGACCATGACCATCGAGACCACCGAGTTTCCTGCCAAATGGGTGGCGGATGTCCTGAAGGGCGCAGATTACGACATGACCATCGTTGCCCATGCCGAGCCGATGGATATCGATATCTATGCGCGCGACCCCTATTATTTCAATTACAAGAACCCGACTTTCAACGAGGTCGTGGCGAATGTGGAAAAGACGGCGGATGCCGGCGAGCAGGAAAAGCTCTATGGCGAAGCCCAGAAAATCCTCGCGGAAGACGTTCCCGCCCTTTATCTTTTCGTCATGCCGAAACTCGGCGTCTGGGACAAGAAGGTAAAGGGGCTGTGGGAAAACGAGCCGATTCCCTCGAATGTCCTGACGGATGTGCATTGGGAAGAGTGACGTTTGTCGATATCCGTTTCTTCCGTCATGCCGGTCCCCGGGTCGAGCCCGAGGATGATCCGGCATCCAACCAGCCCAAGTCCTTGGGCTGAAAGGGTTCTCTCCGCCGCGCAGATGCGCGTCGGCTGGATTCCGGCTCAGGGCCGGAATGACGGGAGAGAGGTAACTGGACCTTCGACCGCAGGCGAAACAAAGCAAGGAGAAGATGCCAGATGTTAGCCGTCCTCATCCGGCGTCTTTTAAGCCTCGTCATCACCCTGTTTGCCGTTTCCCTCATCATCTATGTCGTCATGGGCCTGCTGCCGGGCGATCCGGCGGCCATCATGCTCGGAACCTCGGCGAGCCCCGATACGCTCGCCGCGCTGCAGAAGCAGATGGGCCTCGATCAGCCGCTGCCGCTGCGTTATCTCCACTGGCTGGCCGGCGTGTTCCGGGGCGATCTCGGGCAATCCTATACCTATGGCGTGCCGGTGGCGGGGCTGATCCTGGAGCGGCTGGCCGTTACCCTGCCGCTTGCGCTGCTCGCCGTCTGCCTGTCTGTCACCATCGCCATTCCGCTCGGCGTTGCGGCGGCGAGGAGCCGTAACGGGGTGCTGGATTTTGCGGCCGGGCTGTTTTCGCATGTGGGCATTGCCGTGCCCGGCTTCTGGGTCGGGCTGCTGCTCATCATCGTCTTTTCCACCACGCTCGGCTGGATGCCGGCCGGCGGTTTTCCCGGCTGGACGCCGAGCTTTTCAGCGGGCCTTACGGCGCTCATCCTTCCGGCAATCGCGCTGGCGCTGTCGCAGGCCGGGGTTCTCACGCGTGTGTGCCGCTCCGCCGTGCTTGAAGTGATGAACGAGGATTTCGTGCGCACCGCGCGCGCCAAGGGGCTGAGCGAGCGGGTGGCGTTGTGGCGTCATGCGGTGCCGAATGCGATGATCCCTGTCGTCACCATGATCGGCCTGCAATTCACCTTCCTCATTGCCGGCGCGGTGCTGGTGGAAAATGTCTTCAACCTGCCGGGTCTCGGGCGGCTTGCCTATCAGGCGCTGACCCAGCGCGATATCGTCGTCATGCAGTCCGTCGTGCTGTTTTTCTCGGCGCTGGTGATCGTCATGAATTTCGTGGTCGATATCGCCTATCTCTTCATCGATCCGAGACTGCGGGCAGGTGCGCGATGATGCGATTGATCCGCCGCCGCCCCGCCTTTGCCGTCGGCATCGCCGTCACGGTCTTTCTGGTCGCGGTCGCCCTGCTGTCGCTGGTCTGGACGCCGGTGTCCCCCACAAAGATGCAGATCGTCCAGAAGCTGAAATCGCCCTTCGTTTATGGCGGCCTCGGCACGGACCATTTCGGCCGCGACGTCTTGTCGATGCTGATGGCCGGTGCGTGGAATTCGCTGTCCACCTCCATCGCCGCCGTCGCCATCGGCGCATCTGTCGGCACGACCATCGGCGTTGCGGTTGCGGCGCTGCGCGGTTTCACCGAAACCGTGGTCATGCGCATCTGCGACATCATCTTCGCCGTGCCGCCCATCCTGTCGGCCATGATGCTCGGCGCTTTCATCGGCACGGGGCGTTTTACCGCCATCATCGCCATCGCCACCTTCATGGTGCCGGTCTTTGCCCGGCTGACGCTGGGGGCGGCGTTGCAGATATGGTCGCGGGAATATGTCACCGCCGCCACCAGCATCGGCCAGAACCGCGCCAAGATCACGCTTTTCCACATCGTGCCGAATATTTCCAACCAGATCATCGTGCAGGTGACGATCCAGCTCGGTCTTGCGATATTGACGGAAGCAGGCCTTTCTTTCCTCGGTCTCGGCATGCCGCCGCCCGCCGCCACCTGGGGGCGGATGCTGGCCGATGCCCAGACCTATCTTGGCGTGGCACCCTGGCTCGCCATCATGCCCGGCCTTGCGATTGCGCTCGCGGTCTTCGGCCTCAATCTTCTCGGCGACGGCCTGCGCGACCTGCTGGACCCGCGCGATACCAGCTGACCGTTTCAAGTCGATATCGCCCTTATTTCCTGTTTTTCTGACGAGACGATGCCATGACCGATCTCATAGACCTCAACACGCTCGAAATCCTGGCGCTTTACCGGGAGAGGAAGCTTTCGCCATCGGAATATTGGCAGGCGGTGGAGGCGCGCATCGATGCTTTCGAACCGGTGGTGAACGCGCTTTATGCCTACGATCCGGAAGATGCACGCAGGCAGGCGCTGGCCTCGACGGAACGTTGGCAAAAGGGCGAAACGCTCGGGGCCCTCGATGGCATTCCGGTTTCGCTGAAGGAATTGATCGCCACGAAAGGCCATCCCGTGCCGCTCGGCACCAAAGCGGTGGAACTGGTGCCCGCGGTCGAGGACGCGCCGGTGGCCGCCCGCTGCCGTGAGGATGGCGCGATTATTTACGCCAAGACGACGTGCCCGGATTACGGCATGCTTTCCTCCGGCCTTTCCAGTTTCCACAAGCTGAGCCGCAATCCGTGGGACCCCACCCAGAACCCCGGCGGCTCCAGCGCCGGTGCGGCCTCGGCAGGGGCTGCGGGTTACGGCACGCTGCATATCGGCACGGATATTGGCGGCTCGGTGCGGCTGCCGGCGGGCTGGACCGGGCTCTTCGGTTTCAAGCCAAGCCAGGGCCGCATCCCGGTCGATCCCTATTATACCGGCCGCTGCGCCGGACCGATGACCCGCACTGTTGCCGACGCCGCCTATGCCATGGCGACGCTTTCCCGCCCCGACTGGCGCGACGGCACGGCGCTGCCGCCCAACGATATCGACTGGATGGACCTCGATATTAATGTAAAGGGCCTGAAAATCGGCCTGATGCTGGATGCCGGCTGCGGCCTGCCGCTGGACGAGGAGGTGCGCGACGCCGTGCTTTCCGCCGCGAAACTGTTCGAGGTGGCTGGCGCCATCGTCATCCCGGTCGAGCCGGTGCTGACGCGGGAAATGCTGGATGGGCTGGACGATTTCTGGCGGGCGAAGTTCTGGGGCGACATGGTGGCGCTGAGCGCTGACCGTCGCGCCGCGATCCTTCCCTATATTCATGAATGGGCGCAGAAGGGGGCGGATATTTCCGGTTCGCGCGCCATTTTCGGTTTCAACCAGACCATGGAAATGCGTAAGACCTGCGGGCGGTTGATGCAGTCCGTTGATGCGGTGATTTCGCCGGTCAATCCCATCGTGTCCTACCCGGCCGACTGGGCCTCGCCCACCAATGATCCGGAACGGCCCTTCGAACATATCGCCTTCACCGTGCCGTGGAACATGTCGGAACAGCCGGCCTCCTCGATCAATTGCGGTTTCTCCAGATCGGGAATGCCCATCGGCTTGCAGATCGTCGGGCCGCGTTACGAGGATTTGTTCGTGCTGAAGCTTTCAAAAGCCTTCGAGAGTTGGGGCGGTGGTGTGAGACGCTGGCCGCAGCCGCCGCAGGCCCGTTGATCCCAGCTTTATCGACCCTGTAGTATTGCCATAATACCCGCATCTCGATCCCGCCTGTTAGGGTGCCCAAAGGCGTTCGAAAACAGGAGGAGCAGACATGCCAAAGAAGATTTTGATGATCGCCGGCGATTTCGCCGAGGATTATGAGACCATGGTGCCGTTCCAGACCTTGGCTGCGGTCGGCCACACGGTGCATGCCGTCTGCCCGGGCAAGAAGGCGGGCCAGACCATTGCCACGGCCATCCATGATTTCGAGGGCGACCAGACCTATTCGGAAAAACGCGGCCATAATTTTGCGCTCAACGCCACCTTCGCCGATATCAAGGTTGCGGACTACGATGCGCTGGTTATTCCCGGCGGCCGCGCTCCGGAATATCTGCGGCTCAATGCGGATGTGCTTTCGGCGGTGAAACATTTCTTCGAGGCCGACAAGCCGGTGGCCGCCGTCTGCCATGGCGCGCAACTGCTGGCGGCTGCGGGCGTCTTAAAGGGCCGCACCTGCTCGGCCTATCCCGCCTGCCGCCCGGAAGTGGAACTGGCCGGCGGCACCTATGCCGATATCGCCATCGATGCGGCCGTTACCGACGGTAAGCTGGTGACGGCGCCCGCGTGGCCGGCGCATCCGGCGTGGCTTTCGCAATTCATGGCCGTGCTCGGCAAATAAGGTCGGCGAAACGGGGCTTTTTCCAGCCCCGTTTTCCGCCTATCTTTCAGGCGTGGTGAGGGAGGAAACCATGTGCAAGCTTTTCATCAAGGCAGACCCGGCGCTTTGGGAGAGCCATACGCGGTCGCTCAGGATCGATGGCATGGTCACCAGTGTCAGGCTTGAAAACTTCTTCTGGGCGACGCTGGACGAGATCGCGCGGCGCGACGGCATGAACAGCGTGCAGCTTATCGCCAAGCTTTATAATGAATCGATCGATGCCGGGCACGATCTGGGCAATTTCACCTCGTTCCTGCGGGTCTGCTGCGGGCGTTATCTGGCGCTTCAGCTTTCCGGCGATATTCCGGCGCGCAGCGATATTCCGATTGCGGCGCTGGATGCGGACAGCATTCTCGATGCGGAGAAGGTGAATTATCACTAGGTGGTCACAGTACACTCGACGTCATCCTCGGGCTTGTCCCGAGGATCTGCCGACGTATCGTTTTTTTTCGACGTGATTAGATCCTCGGGACAAGCCCGAGGATGAGGTGGGAATGGTTCCACGATTCCCCTCAGCTCTTCAGCGCCCGCGGGTCGAGCGCATCGCGTACCGCATCACCGATGTAGTTGACACTCAGAACCGTCAGCGAAATCGCCAGCCCCGGCCACAGCACGCGCGAGGGTGTCAGTTGCAGGAAGTTGGCGCCGTCGAACAGCAGCCGTCCCCAGGTCGGGAAATCGGAGGGGAAGCCGAGGCCGAGGAAGGACAGCGCGGATTCCGTGATGATGGCGGCGGCAATGCCGAGCGTGGCCGAGACCATGATCGAGCTCAGCACATTCGGCAATATATGCCTGAGGATGATGCGGTATTCGCGCATGCCGCTCGATTTCGCCGCCATGATGAATTCCTGGCTTTTGATCGTCAGCACATCGCCGCGCACGATACGGGCCGTATGCATCCAGCTGGTTATCCCGATCACGAAGACGATGAGGATGAAGATGCCGGTTTCCGGCCCGAAGGCGGCGCGCAGCGTATCGCGAAACAGCATCAGGATGACGAGCAGCAGCGGCAAGAGCGGCAGCGCCAGGAACAGGTCGGTCAGCCGCATCAGCGGCCCGTCGAGCCTGCGGAAATAGCCGGACAGCACGCCCACCAGCGTTCCGAGAAACAGCGCCAGCAACATGGCGGTGATGCCGACGGCAAGCGAGATGCGCCCGCCGGCCAGAACCTGCGCCAGCATGTCCTTGCCGAGATTATCGGTGCCGAAGGGATGCGCGAGCGACGGCCACTGGTTGCGCGCCTTCACATTGATGGCGTTGGGCGCAACGGTGTGAATATAGGGGCCGACATAGACCGCCAGCAGGATGAAGACGAAGACGAAGAGGCCCGCCACACCGCCCTTGTGATCGCGGAACTGTTTCCAGATATCGGCAAGGGCGGATTGCGTGGGGGTGGCCGCAACCGTCGGCGCTGCGATGGTGGCGTCAGTCATAGCGGATCCTCGGGTCGAGAATGCCGTACAGCACGTCGGCAATCAGGTTGAAGAGCACGATAAGCACCGCGAAAATGAAGGTGAGCGTCTGCACCAGCGGAATATCCGCACCCTGAACGGCGGTGATCAGCAATTGGCCAAGCCCGTTCACGCGGAAAATCTGCTCGGTGATGATGGCGCCGGAAAAGATCGTCGGCACGCCGAGCGCAATCACCGTCACGACCGGGATCAGGCTGTTGCGCAGCACGTGGATGAGCAGGACGGATTTTTCCTTCACGCCCTTGGCGCGCGCGGTGCGCACATAATCCTGATGCAGATTGTCGAGCATGGAGGCGCGTACGAAGCGGCTGATCTGCGAGACATTGTAGAGCGTCAGCACCAGCACGGGCAGGAACATCTGCTTCACCTGCGCCACGAAACTTCCCCAGTCGGTCACCTGAAGGTTGGTGTCGTAAACGGACGGGAACCATTGCAGGTAGGAGCTGAAGATGACGACCAGCAGCACGCCGGTAAAGAAGGTCGGCACCGAATAACCGACCATCGAGACAAAGGTGCCGATCTGGTCGAAGATCGAATATTGCTTATAGGCGGAGATGACGCCGATCGGGATCGCCAGCAGCGCACCGAAGAGATAGGCGAGGCCCACCACCCACAGTGTCTGCGGCATGCGCTGAATGACGAGATCGACCACCGGGCTGCGTGTCGCCCAGGAGAGCACCCGCATGCGGCTGCCATCGCCGATCTGCCAGCCGGTCAGCCTTTCAATGAGGTTCAGCGGTTCGTTGATGAAGAATTGCTGCAGCCACATCAGATAGCGGATGAAGAAGGGCTGGTCGAGGCCAAGCGAGGCGCGGATCTGTTCGCGCACTTCCGGCGGGATGGTGAGCGGCAGGTCGCCGGTCGGGTCGTTTGGCGCAAGATCGAGCAGCGCGAAGATGACGAAGCTGATGACAAGCAGCGTCGGTACGGCAAAGGCAAGCCGCCGGAGCGTAAAGGTAAACATCTGAAACTCTCCAGACCCAGAGCGCGACAGGACGAAAATTGGGAGCGTTTTCGCCTCAACGCGGCAAATGTGTCTTCAGATCATGGTCCAGGGGCATGCAGAAGGCCGGCCTCTCCGGGGGAGAAGCCGGCGCATCCGCGTGTTACTTCTTGCGGGACCAGTCCGCGACGTTCCAGAGTTCCGAATCCCAGGCATTCATGCGAACGCCTTCCAGCGTCAGCGAATGTGAGGAAACGCTGCCGCGGTGGATGAGCGGAATATGCGCGCCTTCCTCCGTCAGCATGTCGTTCAGCTGCTTGGAAATCTCCGCGCGCTTGGCAAGCTCAGCGGTCTTGGAGAGTTCACCCACCAGCTTGTCGAATTCCGGGTTGCAATAACGCGGAATATTCTGGCCCTGCCAGCCGTTTTCCGGGGCCGGGATCTTGTCGCACAGCCATTCCGCCAGATATTTTTCCGGGTCCGTGCCGTCGAAATTGTTGGTGTACATTTCGACGTCGGCATAAAATTTCTGGAAGGTATCCGGGCTTGCCGGGTCGCCGCCGAAGAAGACCGAGGCGCTGACATTGCGCAGTTCGGAGGCAACGCCAATCTGCGACCACATGTCCTTCACCAGTTCCTGCGTGGCCTGGCGAACCGAGTTGGTGGAGGTCTGGTAGAGGAAGGAGAGCTTCACGCCATTCTTGGCGCGAATGCCATCGGCGCCCTTAACCCAGCCGGCATCGTCCAGCAGCTTGTTTGCGCCTTCCACATCCTGCTTCAGGCACCAGCTGTCATTCTTGGTGGAAGCGACGGCTTCCGGAGCCGGCACGATGTTGCAGGTCGGCTTGCCCGCTTCGCCATAACCCGCTTCGTCGATGACATCGCGGTCGATGGCGAGCGACAATGCACGGCGCACGGCAGGGTCGGAAAGGGCAGGGTGCGGGCCTGCCTGCTTGGTGGAGCGCTTGTCGCCCAGCGAAGGATCGGCATTGTACCAGTTGAGATTGATACGCTCGACCTGGGTGCCGAAGGCTGTCTCAAGCTTGCCTTTACCTGCGGCTACCATGGTGGCGAGGATTTCCGGCTCCACCTGCATGTTCCAGGCATAGTCGAATTCGCCGGTTTCGAGAACGGCGCGTGCGGCGGAAGCGGCATCGCCGCCGCCCTTCAGGGTCGCCGTGGCGAAGGCGGGCTTGGCCGGGTCGCGGTAATTGGTGTTGGCGACGAAGCTGATCACGTCATTCGGCTTGAAATCCTTGACCACGAAGGGGCCGGTGCCGATCGGGCCGAAATTGGCGGATGTGCAGCCGGGTGCGGCAGCGCCGACGCATTTTTCAAACTGCTTCTTCTGGATGACCGGCGACTGTGCGCCGACGAATGCAGAATAGGGGTAGGGTTTCGGTTCGGTGAAGCTGACCTTGACGGTGTGGGCGTCGACGGCCTCGACATTCTTCACGCCCTCATATTGCGCCGCCTGCGCGCAGCCGCCATCCGGTGCGGTGCAATATTTCCAGGTGAAAATAACGTCCTCGGCGGTAAACGGCGTGCCATCCGACCACTTCACGTCGCTTTTCAGCTTCCAGGTCATGCTGAGCAGATCCTTCGCGACGCCGCCATTGTCGATCGTCGGAATTTCGGTGACCAGCATCGGCACCAGCTCGCCCTTTTCGTCGTAGCGCGCCAGCGGCTCAATCACCATAGATGAGCTGTAGACTTCCTTCGTGCCACCGGAAAGATAAGGATTGAGTGTCGATACGGCCTGCCAGAACAGGATTTTCAGTTCGCCGTCACTGCCGCGCTCGGCATGGGCGGCAGAGCCTGCCAAGGCCATGGCCGCCACCGTGCTGGCAAAGAGAACGCTGCGCTTCTTCATTGTAGTTTTCCCCTTTTTGGATTTTATCTATTTGAATGTTTGACGCTTTTCCCGTCGTCATGTGCAAGGTCTGTTATTCTAAGTATTTGACTTTGCTAAGGAATATTCCTCCATTCCCGATGATGCTATTGTCAGTTTTTTTGAAAAGCAAGTCCCAATGTTTCTTTGATGAACAAAAATTGAGCCATTCAGTTTTGGGCCTATTTTTCGCTCATGCAGCAAATTTCATGCTTGCAAAACGAGAAATTCCAAACGCAATATGGCGTCCGACAACCCGGCGGGGAACAAAAAAAGGGAAAAAGAGAATGCCGATATTGAACCGTGTGGCTGAAATGCAGGAAGAAGTTGCCGGCTGGAGGCGCCATCTGCATGAACACCCGGAACTGCTCTACGATGTCTTCGAAACATCGAAGTTCGTGGCGGAAAAACTGAAATCCTTCGGCTGCGACGTGGTCGAGACCGGCATCGGCAAAACCGGCGTGGTCGGCATCATCAAGGGCCGGCACGGGGATGGCCCGACCATCGGTTTCCGCTCCGACATGGACGCGCTGCCGATCCTCGAGACGAGCGGCAAGCCCTGGGCTTCGAAGACGCCGGGCAAGGCCCATTCCTGCGGTCATGACGGGCACACCGCCATGCTTTTGGGTGCGGCGCAATATCTGGCCGAGACCCGCAATTTCAAGGGCTCCGTGGCGGTGATCTTCCAGCCGGCGGAAGAGGGCGGCGCTGGCGCGCTCGCCATGCTGAACGACGGCATGATGGAGAAATTCGGCATTTCGCAGGTCTATGGCATGCATAACGAGCCGGGCATTCCGGTCGGCAATTTCGCCATCCGCAAGGGATCGACCATGGCGGCGGCGGATAGTTTCGAAATCGTCATCACCGGCAAGGGCAGCCATGCGGCCGCCCCACATCTTTCCATCGATCCTGTGCTGACCTCGGCGCATGTCATCATCGCCCTGCAATCCATCGTCTCGCGGGAGACGGATCCGCTGAAATCGCTGGTCGTCACCGTCGCCACCACCCATGGCGGCACGGCCGTCAATGTCATTCCCGGTGCGGTGACGCTGACGGGAACGGTGCGCACGCTGCTGCCGGAAACCCGCGATTTCGCCGAAAAGCGCCTGAAGGAATTGGCGACCGCCACCGCCATGGCGCATGGCGCCACCGTGGAGGTGAAATATCATCGCGGTTATCCCGTCACCTTCAACCATAGTGATGAGACCGAATTCGCGACCGGCGTGGCGATGGGCGTGGCCGGTGCGAACGCCGTCAACACCAATCCCAACCCGCATATGGGGGCGGAGGATTTCTCCTACATGCTGGAAGCTCGCCCCGGCGCCTTCATCTTCATCGGCAATGGCGATACCGCCGGGCTGCACAATGCGGCCTATGATTTCAACGACGATGCGCTGCCTTACGGCATCAGCTACTGGGTTTCGATGGCCGAAACCGCACTTGCTGCGTAAGACATCCGGCGGCCTTCATGGCCGCCTTTTGCTTTTCAGGAGATCGGCATGCTTTTGGCGGCAACGTCCATGGAACAGACCGGCGGTTCGGTAAGCCCGGTTTTATCGGTTCAAAATCTCACCACATCCTTCCGCGTCGATGGCGGCTGGAAATCCGTGGTCCGCAATATGAGTTTCGAGATCGCGCCGCGTGAGACGGTGGCGATCGTCGGCGAGAGCGGCTCAGGCAAGAGCGTTACCTCGCTCTCCACCATGCGGCTGCTCGATAAAAAGACGAGCCGCATCGAAGGCAAGGTCATGCTCGGCGGGCGCGATCTGCTGGCGCTGCCGGAAGAAGAGATGCGCAAGGTCCGCGGCAAGGACATTTCGATGATCTTCCAGGAGCCGATGACCAGCCTCAACCCGATCTTTCCGATCGGTAAGCAGATCGCCGAAGCGCTGACCGTGCATCAGGATATTTCCTCCTCTGCCGCAAAGGCCGAGGTCATCCGGCTTCTGGAAAAAGTCCGCATTCCCAATGCGAAGAACCGTTTCGACGATTATCCGCACCAGTTTTCCGGCGGCATGCGCCAGCGCGTGATGATCGCCATGGCGCTCGCCTCCAAACCAAAATTGCTGATCGCCGACGAGCCGACAACGGCGCTCGATGTGACCATTCAGGGCCAGATTCTCGACCTCATCAAGACGTTGCAGGAAGAGGAGGGCATGTCGGTCCTGTTCATCACCCATGATATGGGCGTGGTGGCGGAAGTCTCGGACCGCACCATCGTCATGTTCCGCGGCGATGTGGTGGAAACCGGCACCACCGACGACATCTTCCATCGTGGCCGCCATCCTTATACGCGGGCGTTGCTTTCGGCGGTGCCGAAGCTCGGCTCGATGAAGGAGAGGGTGCTGCCGGCCCGTTTCCCGATCATCGATATCAAGACCGGTGAAAGCCAGCCCGTCGCGGAGGTGAAGGATACGGTCTCCGGCGGCCGCACGCCCATTCTTTCCGTCAAGGATCTCACCACCCGTTTCGATATCCGCACCGGCCTTTTCGGCCGCAAATCCGGCGCCGTGCATGCGGTGGAAAAGGTCTCCTTCGATCTCGCCGAGGGCGAAACCCTGTCTCTCGTGGGTGAATCGGGCTGCGGCAAGTCCACCACGGGCCGCTCCATCACCCGGTTGATCGAGCCGACATCCGGCAATGTCATGCTCGATGGCTACGAGGTGCTGAAGCTCGACAAGACGACGCTGCGCACCATGCGCCGCAGCGTGCAGATGATCTTCCAGGACCCTTTCGCCTCGCTCGATCCGCGCATGAGCATCGGCACGGCGATCATGGAGCCCTTTATCGAGCATCGCCTCGGAACCAAGCAGCAGGCTCGCGAAAAGGCGGCTGATCTTCTGGAAAAGGTGGGCCTCAGCCCGGATATGATGCGGCGTTTCCCGCACGAATTTTCCGGCGGACAGCGCCAGCGTATCGCCATTGCCCGCTCGCTGATGCTCGACCCCAAGGTCATCGTCGCCGACGAGGCGGTGTCCGCGCTCGATGTTTCGATCAAGGCGCAGGTCTGCAACCTGCTGCTCGACCTGCAACAGAGCCTCAACCTCGCTTTCCTGTTTATCAGCCATGACATGGCGGTGGTGGAGCGCGTCAGCCATCGTGTGGCGGTGATGTATCTCGGCGAGATCGTCGAAATCGGGCCTCGCGCGGCGGTTTTCGACAATCCACAGCATCCCTATACGAAAAAGCTGATGTCCGCCGTTCCGGTGCCGGACCCGGCGCGGCGGCAGATCCGGCGCAATATGGCGACCGACGAGATCAAAAGCCCGATCCGGCCGGTGGACTATGTGCCGCCGCAGCGCCATTACCGTGAGGTTTCTGCCGGGCATCTGGTGCAGGAAGCGGCTTGATTGAGGGTATGGGCATTAACCCAGCATCGTCACCCCGGCCTTGATCGCGAAAGACTCTTTCACGGCGCAGACGCGCCGTGGCTGGATTCCGGCTCAAGGCCGGAATGACGGAAAAATAACGACACGGACGTATAAGCCGTCAGTCACCTTTCCTCATCCGCCGATTTTCGCGCCGTATAGTCTTTCCGCCCATCCGCCGTTTGACAGCCGACGCAAAAAAATGCCAGCAAATGCGCAAGCATAATTCTCAAAGGGCAGCGGCATGGCCAGACGAAACGACGCACATGGACGGCTGGACGATGCGGCCCGTGCCGGCTGGCTTTATTATGTCGCGGGCCGCACGCAGGATGAGATCGCCGCCGCCATGGGCATTTCCCGGCAATCGGCGCAGCGGCTGGTATCGCTCGCCGTTGCCGAACGGCTGATCAAGGTCCGGCTCGATCACCCCATCGCCGCCTGTCTCGAAAAAGCCGAGCGGCTGAAAGAGAAATTCGACCTCAAATATATCGAGGTGGTGCCGAGCGATCCGGCCGGCGTCTCCTCCACTGTCGGCATTGCCGAGGCCGGGGCGGCGGAAATCGAGCGCTGGCTGAAGAATGCCGATCCCATCGTGCTCGCCATCGGTACCGGCCGTACATTGAAGGCCGCTGTCGACCAGCTGCCGCCGATGGAATGCCCCCAGCATCGCATCGTGTCGCTGACGGGCAATATCGGGCCGGATGGCTCGGCCGCCTATTATAACGTCATCTTCAGCATGGCCGATGCCATCAAGGCCCGGCATTTCCCAATGCCGCTGCCGGTTCTATGTTCTTCTGCGGAAGAGCGCGAATTGTTGCACGACCAGTCCATGGTGCGCTCCACGCTGGCGCTGGGTTCTGCGGCCAATGTCACCTTCGTCGGTGTCGGCGAACTTGGCGAAAACGCACCGCTCTGCGTCGACGGTTTTCTGGGTGTCGACGAGATGAAGGCGCTGATGGCAAGCGGTGCCGTTGGCGAGATTTGCGGCTGGATGTATGATGCCAATGGCCGCATTCTCGAGCATTCCGTCAACGAGCGCGTCGCCTCCGTTCCCATCCCTTCAAGAGAGACCTGCACCGTCATCGGCATGGCGCAGGGCGCACGCAAGAACGCCTCGATTCTGGCGGCGTTGAGGGGCGGTCTGCTAAACGGCCTCATCACCGATGAAGTCACAAGCGAATATTTGCTCACGCACTGAGCAAAAATTAAACACATAAAATCAATAGCTTGGTTTTTCCATGTGCGTCGCAGCACAGGATGTCGCTTGACTTTTTTGCTGATGAGGTGAGTAAATGCCCTAGAGCAAAGCGAATGCTCATCATTTTTCTTCTGGGAGGAAGATATGACATTGAAGACCATTTTGCTGGGCGCATGCTCGGCACTCGCCTTTTCGACCCTTGCTTCCGCCGAGACGCTGACCATCGCGACCGTGAACAACGGCGACATGATCCGCATGCAGGGTCTGACCTCGGACTTCACCACCAAGAACCCCGACATCAAGGTCGAGTGGGTGACGCTTGAAGAAAACGTCCTGCGTGAGCGCGTGACCACCGATATCGCCACCAATGGCGGCCAATACGACATCATGACCATCGGTAACTACGAAGTGCCGATCTGGGCCAAGCAGGGCTGGCTGCTGCCGCTCGAGAAGCTCGGCGACAAATATGACGTCGACGATCTGCTGCCGGCGATCCGCGGCGGCCTCTCCAGCGAAGGCAAGCTTTACGCCGCGCCCTTCTATGGCGAATCCGCCATGATCATGTATCGCAAGGACCTGTTCGAAAAAGCCGGCCTGAAGATGCCCGATAACCCGACTTGGGAATTCATCGGCGACGCTGCCCGCAAGATTACGGATCGCAAGGCCGATATCAACGGCATCTGCCTGCGCGGCAAGGCCGGCTGGGGCGAAAACATGGCCTTCATCAGCGCGCTGACCAACTCCTTCGGCGGCCGCTGGTTCGATGAAAACTGGAAGCCGCAATTCGATCAGCCGGAATGGAAGAGCTCCCTGCAGTTCTACGTGGATCTGATGAAAGATGCCGGCCCTTCCGGTGCATCCTCCAACGGCTTCAACGAAAACCTGACGCTGTTCCAGCAGGGCAAATGCGGCATGTGGATCGACGCTACGGTCGCTGCTTCCTTCGTCTCCAACCCGAAGGATTCCACCGTTGCCGACAAGGTCGGTTATGCCATCTTCCCGACGCATGGTGAGCTGAAGAACCACGGCAACTGGCTGTGGTCTTGGAACCTCGCGATCCCGAAGAGCTCGCAGAAGGCGGAAGCGGCCGAGAAGTTCATCTCCTGGGCAACCAGCAAGGAATATACCGAGCTCGTCGCTTCCAAGGAAGGCTGGGCAAACGTGCCTCCGGGCACCCGCACCTCGCTTTACAAGAATGCCGAGTATGAAAAGGCCGCCGCCTTCGCCAAGCCGACGCTTGCCGCGATGGATGCCGCCGACATCACCAAGCCGACCGTAAAGCCCGTGCCTTACACCGGCGGTCAGTTCGTGGCGATCCCTGAATTCCAGGCGCTCGGCACCACGGTCGGTCAGCTGTTCTCGGCGGTCGTTGCCGGTCAGTCCAGCGTCGATGATGCGCTTGCGGGCGCCCAGTCGACCGCGACGCGTGAAATGACCCGCGCCGGCTACATCAAGTAATCCTCCCGAAGATCGCTGTCCGGCGCCAATGCCGGGCAGCGAACCTTGGGGACGGCAAGCCGCCGGTCTGTACGGCGGCGTTTAAGCCTTTCAAATCAAAACAAGAATGAGCCGGTTCTTCCGGATATGCCGGGCGCATGTCGTGACGTCCAGGCCCAAGGGGAGGTGAGTGCAATGGCAACCCGAAACACAAGCGGATTAGCGCGGGTCATGCTTGCGCCATCGGTGCTGCTGTTGCTGGTGTGGATGATCGTGCCTCTGGCGATGACCCTGTGGTTCTCGTTCCAGAACTACAATCTCCTCAATCCGGCCAATGTCAGCTTCGCCGGTCTGTTCAATTACCAGTATTTCTATACCGATCCGGCCTTCTTCCAGTCGATCTGGAACACGCTTTTGATCGTCGGCGGCGTGCTGCTCATCACGGTGGTTGGCGGCATCGCCATTGCGCTTCTGCTCGACAATGACATTTTTGGCCAGGGCATCGTGCGCATCATGATCATCTCGCCCTTCTTCGTCATGCCGCCGGTGGCCGCGCTGGTGTGGAAGAACATGATCATGCATCCCGGTTACGGGGTGCTGGCCGATCTGTCGCGCTTCTTCGGTTTCCAGCCGGTCGACTGGTTCGCGCAGTTTCCGCTGCTCTCCATCATCATCATCGTCGCCTGGCAATGGCTGCCGTTTGCAACGCTGATCCTCTTGACCGCCCTGCAGTCGCTCGATGGCGAACAGAAGGAAGCCGCCGAGATGGATGGCGCCAACTTCGTCAACCGCTTCGTCTACCTGACGCTGCCACATCTGTCGCGCGCCATCACCGTCGTCATCCTGATCCAGACGATCTTCCTGCTTGGCGTCTATGCGGAAATCCTCGTCACCACCAATGGCGGCCCCGGTTACGCCTCCACCAACCTCGCCTTCCTCATCTATCGCACAGCACTTCTGGGCTACGACGTCGGCGGCGCTTCGGCCGGCGGCATCATCGCCGTCATCCTCGCCAATATCGTCGCCATCTTCCTGATGCGCGCCGTCGGCAAGAACCTCGACCGGTAAGGGGGAAACATCATGGCCCGCAAGACAACCACACGCGCAAAGATCGGCTTTTCCATCGCGGCCTGGGCCGTGGCGCTGCTGCTGTTCTTCCCGATTCTCTATGCCTTCCTCACCTCGATCAAGACCGAGCCCGAGGCAATCGCAGGCTTCAGCCTCATTCCGTCCGGCACGCTGGAAAACTATGTGACGGTCCAGACCCAGCGCGATTACTTCAAGCCGTTCATGAACTCGGTCGTGCTGTCGCTCGGCTCGACGATCATCGCGCTGATCATCGCCATTCCCGCCGCCTGGGCCATGGCGTTCTCGCCGACCAAGCGCACCAAAGACATTTTGATGTGGATGCTCTCCACCAAGATGATGCCGGCCGTCGCCGTGCTGGTGCCGATCTATCTGATCTTCCGCAATGCCGGCCTGCTCGATACCCGCATCGGGCTCACCATCATGCTGACCTTCATCAACCTGCCGATCGTCATCTGGATGCTCTACACCTACTTCCGGGAAATCCCCGGCGAGATTCTCGAAGCCGCCCGCATGGATGGCGCATCCTTGTGGAACGAGATCGTGCATGTGCTGACCCCGATGGCGGTTCCGGGCATTGCCTCGACGTTGCTTTTGAACGTCATCCTTGCCTGGAACGAATCCTTCTGGACCATCCGGCTGACGACCACCAATGCAGCCCCGCTGACGGCCTTCATCGCCTCCTTCTCCTCGCCGCAGGGGCTGTTCTGGGCAAAACTCTCGGCCGCCTCGATGATGGCGATCGCCCCCATTCTCGTCATCGGCTGGTTCTCGCAGAAACAACTCGTGCGTGGCCTGACCTTTGGCGCCGTGAAATAAGGAACGACAAACATGGGCAGCATTTCCCTTCAGAACGTGTCCAAGCTCTTCGGTGAGGCGAAAGTCATCCCGTCGATCGATCTCGATATCCACGACGGCGAATTCGTCGTCTTCGTCGGTCCCTCCGGCTGCGGCAAGTCCACGCTGCTGCGCCTGATTGCCGGGCTGGAAGATGTTTCCGGCGGCAAGATCGTCATCGACGGCAAGGATGTGACGGAAAAGGCGCCGGCCGAGCGCGGCCTTGCCATGGTGTTCCAGTCCTATGCGCTTTATCCGCATATGAGTGTCAGGAACAACATCGCCTTCCCGCTGAAGATGGCCAAGCTCGACAAGGCGATCATCGATAAAAAGGTCGAGGACGCCGCAAGGGTGCTGAACCTTACCGACTATCTCGAGCGCCGGCCCTCGCAGCTGTCGGGCGGCCAGCGCCAGCGTGTCGCCATCGGCCGCGCCATTGTGCGCGAACCGTCTGCCTTCCTGTTCGACGAACCGCTTTCCAACCTCGATGCGGCGCTGCGCGGCACCATGCGGCTGGAAATCTCCGAGCTGCACAACACGCTGAAGACGACGATGATCTATGTCACCCACGACCAGGTGGAGGCGATGACCATGGCCGACAAGATCGTGGTGCTCAACCGCGGCAATATCGAGCAGGTCGGCTCGCCGATGGAGCTTTACCGCTCCCCCGCCAACCTCTTCGTCGCCGGCTTCATCGGCTCGCCGCGCATGAACCTGGTGACCGGCGACTACCCCCGCAGCAAGAATGCCACCACCGCCGGGGTGCGGCCGGAGCATCTGGTGCTGTCGAAAGAGAGCGGGCTGTGGCAGGGCAAGGTGACGGTGGCCGAACATCTCGGATCGGATACCTTCCTGCATCTCGAGGTCGACGGCATCGGGCCGATCACTGCAAGGACAGATGGCGAGTTCGAATGCAAACACGGCGATACCGTCTTCATCACGCCGGATGACACCAAGATCCACAGGTTCGATGAAAAGGGTGTGGCGATATGACGGGAAGACTGGAAGGCAAATCCGCGCTGATAACGGGTTCGGCGCGCGGCATCGGCCGTGCCTTTGCCGAAGCCTATATACGCGAGGGGGCAACCGTCGCCATTGCCGATATCGATTTCGAGCGCGCCAGCAAGACCGCCCGCGAGATCGGCGAGAATGCCTATGCCGTCGAACTCGACGTGACCAAACAGCATTCCATCGACACCGCCATTCGCACGGTGGAGGGCCAGACCGGCGGGCTCGATATCCTCATCAACAATGCCGCGCTGTTCGACCTCGCACCGATTGTCGAGATCAAACGCGAGAGTTACGAAAGACTGTTTTCGATCAACGTGTCCGGCACGCTGTTCATGATGCAGGCCGCCGCAAAAACAATGATCGCTCGGGGAAAAGGCGGCAAGATCATCAACATGGCAAGCCAGGCGGGCCGGCGCGGCGAGGCCTTGGTGGCGGTTTATTGCGCCACCAAGGCCGCCGTCATCAGCCTCACCCAATCGGCGGGGCTCGATCTCGTCAGGCACGGCATCAACGTCAATGCGATTGCGCCGGGCGTGGTCGATGGCGAGCATTGGGACGGCGTGGATGCGCTGTTTGCGAAATATGAAAACCGCCCCGCCGGTGAAAAGAAGCGGCTGGTTGGGGAGGCCGTGCCCTTCGGCCGCATGGGCCGTGCCGAAGACCTGACCGGCATGGCGATCTTCCTTGCCTCCGATGAGGCCGAATACATCGTCGCCCAGACCTATAATGTCGATGGCGGCAACTGGATGAGCTGAGTATCGGGCGTCTGCCGCCCGGCCTTGGCACGAACAACGTTTCCCCTTCGAGGATCGTGACATGACATGCAAACTCTCCCTCGCAACGCTTGACGACGCCAGAAAAACCGCGGCTGTTCCAGCCTATTCCCGGGCCGATCTTTCCGCCGGCATCGTGCATTTCGGCGTCGGCAATTTCCACCGCGCCCATCAGGCGGTTTATCTGGATGACCTCTTCAACACCGGAACGGATCATGACTTCGCCATCATCGGCGCGGGCGTTTTGCCGTCCGATGCGGTGATGCGCGAAAAGCTTGCCGCGCAGGATTTCCTGACCACGGTGGTGGAGCAGGACAATAACCGCACCGGTGCGCGCGTCACCGGGCCGATGATCGATATTCTGAAGGTCGGCGATACAAAGGCCATCATCGATACGCTCGCCGATCCGAAAATCCGCATCGTTTCCATGACGATTACGGAAGGCGGTTATTTTATCGATGCTTCCGGTTCCTTCAATCCGCAGCATCCGGCCATTGCAGAAGACGGCAAGAACCCGGCTTCGCCGAAAACCGTGTTCGGCCTCATCGTCGCCGGGCTGAAGGCGCGGCGCGACAAGGGGCTGCAACCCTTTACCGTCATGTCCTGCGACAACATTCCGCATAATGGCAAGGTCACGAAAAATGCTGTCGTCGGGCTCGCGGCTCTCTCCGATCCGGCTTTCGCCAACTGGATCGGCGAAAATGTCGCTTTCCCGAATTCCATGGTCGACCGCATCACGCCCGCGACAGGCGAGCGCGAACGCAATATCGCCCGTGACGATTTCGGCATCGAGGACAACTGGCCGGTCTTCTGCGAGGAGTTCAAGCAATGGGTGATGGAGGATAATTTTCCCGCCGGTCGCCCGGCGCTCGAAAAGGCCGGCGTGCAGTTCGTGAAAGATGTCGCGCCCTATGAGCACATGAAAATCCGCATCCTCAATGGCGGCCACGCGGCAATCGCCTATCCGGCGGCGCTGCTCGACATTCATTTCGTGCATGAGGCGATGGAACATCCGCTGATCCGGGCGTTTCTGGCAAAGCTTGAAAATGACGAGATCATTCCCGTCATTCCGCCGGTTCCCGATACGAATCTCGCCGATTATTTCGCGCTGATCGAGCGGCGTTTCCTCAATCCGAAGATCGGCGACACCATTCCGCGTCTGGCGCAGGACGGTTCCAACCGTCAGCCGAAATTCATCCTGCCATCCACCGCCGACCGTCTGGCGTGCGGCGAGGATATTGTCGGCCTTTCGCTGGTTTCGGCGCTGTGGTGCCGTTATTTCCAGGGCACCTCCGATAGCGGCAAGGAAATCGCCTTCAACGACGCCAGCGCCGACCGGCTTCAGGCGGCTGCCATCAAGGCCAAGGATGATCCGATGGCCTTCCTCGCGCTTGAAGACATCTTCGGAACGGTTGCCGAATCGGAGCTTTTCCGTAAACGCTTTGCCCATGCATTGAAGACGCTGTGGCAAGAAGGCACGGCGAAGACTTTGCAGCTTTATCTGGATGACAAGCTGGCTGAAAAGTGACTGAGAGATGGAAGACGAGACCGGGCCCCTTTTGATTTTCGATTGCGACGGCGTTCTCGTCGATAGCGAGCCGGTCTCCATCTCCGTCCTTCTCGATATGCTCTCCCATCTCGGCGTGACGATGGGGGAGGAAGAAGCCTATGAGCGCTTTCTCGGCCGCAGTGTGGCCAGCATGACGGCGACGCTGTTTGAGGATTACGGTGTCGAAACCGACATCGATTTTCTCGACCATATGCGGGCGACGCTGTTTGAGCGTTTCCGCACCGAGCTTCGGCCGATTGACGGCATTGGCGAAACGCTGGACAGGCTCCTGCCGCTGCGGCGCTGCGTCGCTTCCTCAAGCCAGCCGGAACGCATCCGTTATTCGCTGGGGTTGACGGGCCTGATCGACAAATTCGAACCGCATGTCTTCAGCGCCACCATGGTGAAGAACGGCAAGCCGGCGCCCGACCTCTTCCTGCATGCGGCGCGCGAAATGGGCGTCGAGCCGCGTCACTGCATCGTGATCGAGGACAGCCCGGCCGGCATTGCCGCCGCAAAGGCGGCCGGCATGGGCGTTTTTGCCTTTACCGGCGGTTCGCATGCGCGCTTTCCCGCATTCCGTGAAAAGATCGCCGGGCTTGGCGCGGATGCGGTGTTTGACGCGATGCCGGATTTGGTCCAACTTGTCGGAAATTATGTGGGGAAGGGCGGTTTTGACGGCCAAATGGAACGTGATGCGGGCTGAAGCAGATTTTGCCTGCCGCCGTCGCCGGGTCGTTGCGCAAGGGATGGAATTGCAGTCTTGATGCGTCAAAATCTCGTCGCTGTCGATGTCGGCACCGCCAGCGCCCGGGCCGGCATTTTCGATCCGGCCGGCCGGCTGCTTGCCCGTTCCACCCATCCCATCCTGATGCAGAGGCCGCAGGAAAACCACGCCGAGCACGATTCCACCGACATATGGAAAGCGGTCTGCATCGTGGTGAGGGCGGCGCTTGCCGAGGCCGGTGTTTCGTCGCAAAGCATCGCCGCCATCGGTTTCGACGCCACCTGCTCGCTGGTCATCCGCGATGGGCGGGGTGAGCCGGTTTCGGTTTCCGTTACCGGGGAGGACCGGTTCGACACCATCGTCTGGCTCGACCACCGGGCGATAGGCGAGGCCGACCGGCTGACGGCATCCGGCCACCGGGTGCTGGATTTCGCCGGCAACAGCGTCTCGCCGGAAATGCAGATGCCGAAGCTGATGTGGCTGAAGACGCATATGCCGGCAAGCTGGTCGCGCATGTCCTTCGCTTTCGATCTGGCGGATTTTTTGACGTGGAAGGCGACCGGTTCCGCGCAGCGTTCAAATTGCACGCAGACGGCGAAGTGGAATTTTCTGGCGCAGGAAAATCCCGGTTGGCAGGCGGATTATCTCGAATTGGCGGGCCTTGCCGATTTGAGGGAGCGGGCAGGGCTTCCCGAAACCACGGTAATGCCGGGGGAAAGCATCGGCCCGCTTTCGCCCGAAGCCGCCGCCGAACTGGGTCTCGATACCGGCTGCCAGGTGGCGGCGGGCATGATCGACGCTTATGCCGGCGCGCTCGGCGCATTGGGCGGCTGTCTGTCTGCGGATGTGGGCCGGCATGTGGCGCTGATCGCCGGTACATCGAGCTGCCTTGTCGCCATGTCGGAGCGGCAGATGCCCGGCCACAGCCTCTGGGGTCCCTATTGGCAGGCGATCCTGCCGGGTCACTGGCTGGTGGAGGGCGGGCAATCGGCCACGGGCGCGCTGCTCGACCATATCGTGCGCATGCATGCGGCAGGCGGTGAGCCGGATACGGCGCTGCATGCCCGCATCGTTGCGCGGGTAACGGAATTGCGCGCGCTTGAGGGCGAGGCCTTCGCCGAGCGGCTGCATGTGCTGCCGGATTTCCACGGCAACCGCTCGCCGCTTGCCGACCCGCATGCGGTCGGCGTCATCAGCGGACTGACTTTGGATACATCTTTCGACAGTCTCTGCCGTCTTTACTGGCGCACGGCCGTCGGCATTGCGCTTGGCGCGCGCCATGTGCTCGATGCGATGGAGCGTTTCGGGTATGCGGTGGAAAGCCTGCACGTTACCGGCGGGCATGTGAAGAACCCGTTGCTGATGGAGCTTTACGCCGATGTGACGGGCAAGCGCATCGTCGTTCCCGCCACCGCCGATGCGGTGCTGCTCGGCACGGCGATGACGGCGGCGACGGCCGGCGAGGTGCATGCGAACCTTGCGGCTGCAGGGGCCGCCATGTATCCGGGCAATGCGGAAATATCAGGCAATCCGGCGCGGGCCCCCCGTTATGAGCGGGATTACCGCCGTTTTCTCGCCATGCACCGCCATCGTCAGGAACTGGAAAGCCTTTGACTTCTAGAGTGTAATGACTGGCTTTAACGGCCGCCGCTCATTTCTTCTCCCCGCCGGAGAAAAGGTGGTCCGAAGGGCCGGATGCGGGGGAACGCCAGCGATAGAACGCACTCTAGCCCCCTCATCCCGCTGCCGCGACCTCCTCCCCGACGAGGAGAAAAAACGAGCGGTAACCACTCGATCCCTCGGCCCCGTATTGCCGCCAAACGCAATTAGCTGCGCAGCGAGCGTTTCAGGGCCGTGAGGTTCTTCGCCCTTGCCCTGCCGCTGTCATCGGCGCTGGCGCCAAGAGCACAAAGGGTAAATTCCAGCAGGGAGACCAGTTGCAGCAGGCCCTGGCCGCCATTCTGCGCCTGCGGCATGGCAAGGCAGAGATCGGCGCTTTCCGGTCCCCATTCATAAAAGCGTGTGGTGATCAGCAATGTCCTGTAGCCGCTCTTGCGCGCCATTGCCGACAGGCGTTGCAGGGGCGACAGGGCGCCGCCGCAATCCATGATGACGAGCAGCGCCTGCGCGGGGTCGAAATCCCACAGGGCCACATAGGCCGCGCTGTCGCTGCCGAGATAATGGATATGGCCCCGGCTCTCCAGAAGCCGCCCGTAAAAATGCCGCCCGGCATCGAGACCTTCCGGAGAGGTTGCCAGAAAAACATTGCCCGCCGTGGCGATCTCGTTCATGGCGACCCGCCAGATCGATTGGGTGGTCATGTCGAAAGCGGTCTGGATGGCCTGAATCTGCTGGGACAGAAGCTGTGAAAACGGGTTGGAATGGCGTTCGCCGCCTTCGGCCATGGCGGGTTGGTCCGCGCCGGCCGTTTCTTCGGCATGGCGCAGATCGGCGCGTATATCGCTGAATTGCCGGTATCCCAGCGAACGCAGGAAACGGCCGACCGTCATCGGACTGAGGCTGAGCTTGGCGGCCAGCGTCTGCGCCGTCTCGAACGGCAATTCGTCCAGATGTTCGATCAGATATTTGGCGATCTTGCGCTCTGAAGGGGTGCCTGCCTTCATGGCGCGCGTAAGGTTCAACAGCAGCTTTTCCACCAACGCCTCATTCTTTTATCTTTATTGAACGATGATGCATGCGCGCGCGCAAACGAGCGTGCGAACCGCAATTTGACGGTGGGGGATAGCTTTCCCGGCCTTGTCCTCCACCGGACCGGAATGCGAAATGTAATAGGTATATTATTATATTTTAGAGATACCTTTTATTCAAGAGAAATTCCATCTGCGGTTTAAATCCAGCCATTTGGCATATTTCCGCCCGTCTTGCAGAGCAGGCGGGCAGCGCTTATCTCTCGTCTGGTAAGTGTGTTTCAACGCGAAAGGCGTCGAGGAGTTCCGGATGATTTTTGATGCGGCGAGGCTTGCCTTCCACAATCTCTTTGCCGCCGAAACCCGGTCAGTCTTCTGGAAGGTTCTGGGGCTCACGCTTCTCGTGCTTGCGGCGCTGTGGTTCGCCATCCGCTCGATCTTCATTTATTTCGCCTTGCCGCGGGTGGATACGCTGATCCCCGGCGTGCCGGACTGGGCGGGCTGGTTGACCTTCGTTTTCGCCATTTTCGCCGGCATCGGGCTGGCGCTGGCGCTCGCGCTGCTCATTTCGCCGGTCACCGCCGTCATTGCCGGCCTGTTTCTCGACGATGTCGCCGAAGTGGTTGAGAAAAAGAGCTACCCGAGCGATCCGCCGGGCAAGGCGATGCCGGTCGGCGAGGCCGTTCTGTCGTCCATCAAGTTCTTCGGTGTCGTCATTGCCGGCAACCTTGTTGCGCTGTTGCTGCTTCTGGTGCCGGGTATCAATCTCATCGCGTTTTTTCTGGTGAACGGTTATCTGCTCGGCCGGGAATTCTTCGAATTCGCGGCGATGCGTTTCCGCTCGCCCGTCGAAGCGAGGTTGTTCCGCTCAAAACACCGCACCACCGTCTTCATGGCCGGGCTGGTGATAGCGGCCTTCCTGGCGGTGCCGTTCCTCAACCTGTTAACGCCGCTTTTTGCCGCCTCGATGATGGTGCATCTGCACAAAGCCGTCAGCCGGCGCGATCCCTCATTCGCCGCTGGCCGCACCGAACAGCTGCGCGGGTAATTCCACCAGCGGCGCTGGAATATCGAAGGTCTTTTCCGGCGATTTGCAGATATCGGCGATCACGCAGCGTTCGCATTCCGGCTTGCGCGCCTTGCAGCAGTAACGCCCATGCAGGATCAGCCAGTGATGGGCATGGAACAGATATTGTTCGGGAATGATGCGGATCAGCCGGTCTTCAACCTCGTCAGGGGTTTTGCCCGGCGCAAGACAGAGCCGGTTGGCAATGCGGAAGACGTGTGTATCCACCGCAAGCGTGGGCACGCCGAAGGCCATGGACATCACCACATTGGCCGTCTTGCGGCCCACACCCGGCAGCGTCACCAGTTCCTCGCGGGTTTTCGGCACCTCGCCGCCAAAATTGTCGATCAGCATCTGCGACAGGGCAATGACGTTTTTCGCCTTGTTGCGGTAAAGCCCGATGGTCTTGATATAACCGATCAGTTCTTCCTCGCCGAGCGCCAGCATCTTTTCCGGCGTATCGGCCACCTTGAACAGCGCGCGCGTGGCCCGGTTCACGCCCACATCGGTCGCCTGTGCGGAAAGCGCCACGGCCACCAGCAGGGTGAAGGGATTGGTATGTTCCAGCTCGCCTTTCGGCTCCGGCCGCTGAATGGAAAAGCGCCGGAAGATCTCGGTGAGCTCGTCCTTGGAATAGGCCGTTTTCACCCGCGCCGGCTTGCGCGCGGATGCCGGATTTGACTTTTTCAATGTTTGGGTGCTGGATCGTTTTTTGGCGACTGTCATGGACTATCTATAGCCAGCCCGCCCTGAGGAAAGCAACGTGGATACGCTCAACGACCAGCCGATTTTCGCGGCGGAACTCGTGCCGCACCGTTCGCTTGGCAGAAGGGGTTTCCGGCTGCTCCTGCTTTTCTCCGGCCTGGCCTGCCTTGTCTATGGCGGCTTTTTCCTCGCCACCGGGGCATGGCCGGTCGGCCTGTTCTTCGGGCTGGATTTCCTGCTTCTTTATGCCGCCTTCCGCGCCAATTACCGGGCGGCGAAGGCGCGGGAAGAGGTCAGCGTCTCGCGCACCAGCCTGTCGATCCGCAAATTTTCTCCCGCCGGGCGGATGGTGGAGCATCGCTTCAATCCCTTCTGGGCGCGCTTCAGGGTGAGGCGGCATGACGAGATCGGCATTGTCTCCATGCATGTGACGGGTGAAGGCCGGGCGACCGATATCGGTTCGTTTCTCAACCCGGATGACCGCGAAAGTTTCGCCAAGGCGTTTGGCGGCGCGCTGGCGACTGTGCGGCGGCGGATGTGAGGGGATCAGGAAGTTGTCGTGGCGCGGTGGTCTCCTTCCCTCATCCCTGTGCTTGTCACAGCCAGCCCAAGTCTTTAGGCTGAAAAGAGTCCCTCGCCACGCGGACGCGTGTATGCTGGATTCCTGTGACAAGCACAGGAATGAGGGTGCGTGGGTGTTCCGGCTAACGAACATTCCTTGCGTATCGTGATGCCGCGCAAGAAACGGGTGGAGACGAAGTCGCTTTAATGATTTTCTCTTACCCGTTAGGAGATTTGCGATGAACGCCAATATTACGCTGAACGAAGACATCACCCCCATCGGATCGGATTACGACACGGTGCGCGGGGTTATCGAGCTTTTGACGCTGGATTATCGCGAGCAACCCTCCCTCGAAGCCATTGCCGCAGAGCTCGGCCAGTCGCCGACGCAATTGCAGAAGACCTTCACCCGCTGGGCCGGCCTTTCGCCCAAGGCATTCCTGCAGGCCGTAACGCTCGATCATGCCAAGAGGCTGTTGCGCGAAGAGGATTTGCCGCTGCTGGAAACCTCCATCGAGGTCGGCATGTCTGGCCCCGGACGCCTGCACGATCTGTTCGTCACCCATGAGGCCATGTCACCCGGCGAATGGAAGGCCAAGGGCGGTGGGCTGACGATCCGTTACGGTTTCCACACCTCGCCCTTCGGTCTTGCGCTGGTCATGGTGACAGATCGTGGCCTTGCCGGCTGCGCCTTCGCCGATCCGGGCGAGGAAAGGGCCTGTTTCGAGGACATGGCCGGCCGCTGGCCGAATGCCGATTATGTCGAGGATCGCGAAGCGACTGCGCCCTACGCCGCCCGCATCTTCGATCCATGCATGTGGTCGGCAGACAGGCCGCTGCGCGTCGTGCTGCTCGGCACGGATTTTCAGGTGCGGGTCTGGGAAAGCCTCCTGAAAATTCCGATGGGCCGCGCGG
The DNA here is from genome assembly GCF_053522345.1 of Agrobacterium sp. 22-226-1. NCBI lineage: Bacteria > Pseudomonadati > Pseudomonadota > Alphaproteobacteria > Hyphomicrobiales > Rhizobiaceae > Agrobacterium > Agrobacterium sp. 22-226-1. The sequence goes on along the minus strand of NZ_JBNWCP010000013.1, from coordinate 14,962 downwards.
TTACCTATTCGCACATCGCCTGCGATATCGGCCAGCCTACCGCCTCCCGCGCCGTGGGTGCGGCGGTCGGCGCCAACCCGGTCTCCTTCGTCGTTCCCTGCCATCGCGCCGTGGGGAAAAGCGGGGCTCTGACGGGGTATCACTGGGGCCTGACCCGCAAGCGGGCGATGCTCGGCTGGGAAACGGGGAAGGTGTGAGTTTGGTCTCCCTCATTCCTGTGCTTGCCACAGGGATCCAGTCAGCCCAAGTCCTTGGGCTGAAAAGACTCTTCCCGTCGCGCAGACGCGCACCGACTGGATTCCTGTGACAAGCACAGGAATGAGGGAGAGCCTAAACCGACTGACGAAGCCTAAACCAGCTCCATCAACGCTCGTGCCGCCGCCTCGTCTGTAATCAGCGTATTGCACCCGATCCGCTTGATCGTGGCGCGGATGGCGATGGCGCGGTGGGCGCCGCCGGAGGCCAGCACGATGTGTTTGGCCTTGCGCAGCGTATCGAGATCGATTGCCATGGCGCGCTGGTTGATCGGGTGATCGACCGAGCGGCCTTCGGCATCGATGAAATTGAACATGGTATCGCAGACGCAGCCGGCATCGATGAGTTCCTGCAGCGTCGCCTTCGAAATGAAGCCTTCCGACAGCGAGGTCGAATGCGGCCCGATATCGCCGCAGGAGACGATGGCGAGATCGAGCGTTTCGGCGAGATCATAAAGCGTCGCTAGCCCGCATTTTTCGATCAGCGCCCGTTTGGTCTCGACGGAATCCACCAGCAGCGGCGCGAGGAACATGTAACATTCCGCTCCGAGCGCGCTTGCCAGCCGCCAGGTGTAATCGAGCGGGTTGGTCTGGTGCACGGCGACGATGCCGCCGAGCAGCGAGACGACCTTGCAGTTTTCCCGGCGCGGCGGGCGAAAGCTGGAAAGCGAGGCGGTCATGGTGCGGCCCCAGCCGACGCCGATGGTGGCCTCGTTCGGCACCGCTTCTGAGAGGAATTGCCCGAGCGCCAGCCCGACGGCCTTGGCCGTGCCTTCGGCGTTCGCCTTATCCGGGGAAGGGATGATCACCGCCTCGTCCAGCCCGTAGGCCGCCTCCAGCCGGCCGGCCAGCTCGACGAAATCCTCAATGCCTTCGTTGATCCATATCTGCACTTCGGAGCGCTTCATCGCCTCGTCCAGAAGGCGGATGACGGTGGAGCGGCTGATGCCCAGTTTCTCGGCGACATCCTTCTGCGTCATGCCCTGATTATAATAGAGCCATGCGGCGCGCAGCCGCAGAGACGCCGCTTCCGAATAGGCCGTATGGGTTTCTCTTCTCAGTTTCGCCACGGTTTCCGCCATTCATTATTAGCGACCGAGTATCGCAGGCGTGAAACTTATGTCAATTGCGATGCGCAAATGTCTTGACTTTCGCGTCTTCGACTTGCGATAGTTGGAACCGACGAAACCGCGATTTCGGCCTTGGGCGCACCCCCGGTGCGGGAACGAAATGACGGCTGAGCAAGTTTTCAAGAGATCATGAAGGATCATCAGATATGACATCCAAACTCGAACAACTTCGCGCCATCACCACGGTCGTTGCAGATACCGGCGATATCGAGGCGGTTGCGCGCCTGAAGCCGGTGGATTGCACCACCAACCCTACCATCGTTCTCAAAGCGCTCGGCACACCGGCCTTTGCCGATGCGGTGAAGGAAGCCGTCGCATGGGGCAAGAAGCAGGGCGGCCAGTCCGACGCCGTGGTTGCCGCCGTTGCCGACCGTCTTGCCATTTCCGTGGGCGCAGCCCTTGCCGGCCTCGTTCCCGGCCGTGTGTCGACCGAAGTCGATGCCGACCTTTCCTTCGATACGCAAGCCTCCATCACCAAGGCGCGCCACATCATCGCCGCCTACAAGGAGCGCGGCATCGAGCGTGAACGCATCCTCATCAAGCTCGCCTCCACCTGGGAAGGCATCAAGGCTGCCGAGGTTCTCCAGTCCGAAGGCATCGATTGCAACCTGACCCTGCTGTTCTCGCAGGCACAGGCGATTGCCTGCGCCGAAGCCAAGGTCTTCCTCATCTCGCCCTTCGTCGGCCGTATTCTCGACTGGTACAAGAAGTCCACCGGTGAGACCTACACCGCCGAAACCGATCCGGGCGTCGTTTCGGTGCGCAGCATCTACAATTATTACAAGGCCAATGGCATCAGCACCGTCGTCATGGGCGCCTCCTTCCGCAATGTCGGCGAAATCGAAGCGCTGGCCGGTTGCGATCGCCTGACGATCAGCCCGGCGCTGCTGGAAGAGCTGGACAAGGACAGCGGCAAGCTGGAGCGCAAGCTTTCGCCTGACAATGTCAAGGCAGAGCCGCTGCAGTCGCTCGACGAGAAGGCATTCCGCTGGGCGCTCAACGAAGATGCGATGGCCACCGAGAAGCTCTCTGAAGGCATCCGCCTCTTCGCCAAGGATCTGGTGACGCTGCGCGAAATGGTCCGCAAGGAACTGACGCTGGCTGCGGCCTGATACAAAAAGGGGGAACCATCCACGTTCCCCCTGCGTTTAAGAGATATAAATCTCCAGTCACTCAAAACGCGATCGGGTCCCTGCCGGTCGCGTTTTTTTGTGCGCTTCAGAAATTTCCGTTTCCCGTCGCCACTTCGGAAATCCGCTTTGCCGCCTCGCGGATCAGCGCTTCACAGGCCTCGCGTGTCGGGGCCTTGCCCCCAAGCGGGGTAATATAGGGGCAGGTGATGACGGCAAGCGCCGTGCCGTCCAGCGTCAGCACCGGGGCGGAAATATTGCGCACGCCGGCGGTCTGAAGGCTGTCCATGGATTCGAGACCGTTTTTGCGCACCTCCGCCAGCCGCCCGGCAAGGTCCGGCGGCACGGTTTCGCCGCTGCCGCGCACCTGTTCGGTTATCATGATCTGGCGCTGCGCTTCCGTCTGGAAGGCCAGAAGCACATGGCCGGAGCCGGTGTGGAACAGGCTCATCTGCGCGCCGACCCGCATGGACATTGCCCAATAGGTGGACGATTCCTGCTGGGCGATGACGACCACGCTGCCGCGATCATAAACCGCCAGATGACAGGCCTGCTCGGCGCTTGCCGAAAAATCGCGCATGACCGGTGCGGCGAAAGAAACCAGCCGGCGGATCGGCGCGTGGAAATGCGCCAGCCCGAACATTTTCAGCGTCAGTGAGAAGCGGTCTCCCTCAAGCCGCTGCACATAGCCTCGGCGCACCAGCCGGTCCAGCATGCGATAAAGCTCGTTCGGGCTTTTGCCGATAGACTTGGCGATCTCGATCTGGGTCAACCCGCCGTCGGTACGGGCCAAAAGTTCGAGAATGTCCAGACCCTTGTCGAGGGCGGGAGCGCGATATCTTTCGCTGTCGTCGTCAGTCATCTGGCCTCGAAGGTGTTTTGCGCGGTCGCCGGGTGGCAGCCTGAAAATATGGTTGCCCGATACCCGCCATCCACGCAAGTTTGCTTGACGTTATATGAATACCGCGTTTACATATGAATTGTCGATCCATATTTGAGATCATCGAAATTCAGCGACCTGAACCCTGATGGGCGGGCGCGCTATAGCGGGAGGCTATTCATGGTGCAGGATTTTAACGGCCGGACAGTGGTGATCACCGCCGCCGGTCAGGGTATCGGCCGGGCGGCGGCCGAGCGGTTCGTCTCGCTCGGTGCACGCGTCATCGCCACCGATATCAATGAGCAGGCGCTTTCGACGCTTAAAGGCGCGGAAACCCGGGTTCTGAACGTGCTCGATGGCGATGGCGTCAAGGATTTCGCCGCCGATATCGGCCATGCGGATGTGCTGTTCAACTGCGCCGGTTTCGTTCACTCCGGCACCATTCTCGATTGCGAAGAGAAGGACTGGGATTTCTCCTTCGATCTCAACGCCAAGGCCATGTATCGCACCTGCCGCGCCTTCCTGCCCGGCATGCTGGAAAAGGGCAAGGGCGCAATCGTCAACATGTCCTCCGTCGCTTCCAGTGTGAAGGGCGTACCGAACCGTTTCGCCTATACCGCCTCCAAGGCGGCCGTGGTGGGTCTGACCAAAGCCATCGCCGCCGATTTCGTCACCAAAGGCATTCGCTGCAACGCCATCTGCCCCGGCACGGTCGATAGCCCGTCCCTGCATGACCGCCTGCGCGCCACCGGCAATTACGAACAGGCGCTGGCCGATTTCATCGGCCGCCAACCGATGGGTCGTATCGCCACGCCGGAAGAAATCGCGGCACTCGTTACCTATCTCGCTTCGGACGAGGCAGGCTTCACCACCGGCCAGATTCACGTCATTGACGGCGGCTGGACGGGCTGAATCTTTCAATGGAGAGAGGAGAGGCGACCGGCGTGAAAACCGGTCGCCTTTTTTCATTCAGACGACGGCGCTTCCGGCCATCAGTGCAAGCACGAGGAAGACCAGGAAGATCACCACGGCGATGAAGAACAGGATTCGGGCCACGCCCGCCGCGGCTGCCGAAATGCCGGTAAAGCCAAATACGCCCGCGATCAAAGAGATAACAAAGAAAATAAGAGCCCACTTCAGCATGGCGCTTCCCCTTTTGCATAATTTCCCGAGCCCGCCGCCCCGCGACAGGCTCGGTAAAATGACGCGCAAAAGGCGAAAATGTTCCATACGCCCGCAAAAATCGTTATTTTAGAAGCCTGTTTCCCCTGCCGCATCGATCCGCCTCGCCTTCAAGGTGGTGCGGATGAAGGTGGCAACGAAAGCAAGGCTCATGAACATGACGATAGTGGGGGCCGGCGCGCTGTCGATGAGGAAGCTCAGCCATATGCCTGCCAGCGATGAGGTTATCGCCACCGCAATGGCCACCAGCAGCATGGCGGAAAACCGCCGGGTCAGCAGGAAGGCGATTGCGCCCGGCACGACCAGCATGGCGACCGAGAGGATGATACCTACCGCCTTCAGCGCCCCGACGACGGTGAGCGACAGGACCATCAGCAGACCGTAATGCAGGACACGCACCGGCAGGCCTATGGCTTTCGCATGCTGCGCATCGAAGGCGTTGACAAGTAGATCCTTGCGCAGAATGCCGAGAAACAGCGTGGCGAAAAGCGCAATCAGGCCCGTCTCCAGCATATCCGACGGCGCAATGCCCAGCATGTCGCCGAAGAGGATGTGGTCGAGATGCACATCGCTCTGCACTTTCACATACAGCACCAGCCCCAGCCCGAACATGCCGGAAAAGACGATGCCCAGCACCGTGTCCTCCTTGATGCGGCTGTTTTCCTTGATGAAACCGGTGCCGAGCGCGCAGATCATGCCGGCGATGAAGGCGCCGATGGAAAGCGGGATGTTGACGATATAGGCCAGCACCACACCGGGCAGCACGGCGTGGGAAACCGCATCGCCCATCAGCGACCAGCCCTTCAGCACCAGAAAACAGGAGAGCATCGCCATAGGCACCGCGATCATCAAAGTGATCACGAAGGCATATTGCATGAAAGGCAGCTGAAACGGCAGGATCGCGAGCTCGAGATAGTCGCTCATGGCGTTTCCTCCAGCGCCTTGCGGGCCTTGGCGCGGGAAGCAAGCAGGCCGTGCTTGGGCGCGAAAACGAAGGCAGCAAGGAATATCGCGGTCTGCAGCACAACGATAACGCCGCCGGTCGCACCGTCGAGGAAATAGCTGAGATAAGCGCCAACGAAGCTGGTGGCCGCGCCGATGATGAGGCTCATCAGGATCAGCCGTTCGAAACGGTCGGTCAGGAGATAGGCGGTAGCGCCCGGCGTCACCACCATGGCGACGACAAGGAAGGCCCCGACGGTCTGCAAGGCGGCAACCGTGGAGGCGGCCAGCAGGGTGAAGAAGATCACCTTCAGCACTTCCGGCTTCAGCCCCACGGTGCGGGCGTGGTTCTCATCGAAGAACACCACCATGAAGTCACGCCATTTCAGCGCCAGCACGATGAGGCTGATGCCGCCGATCAGCGCGAGCTGGATGGTGTCTTCGGCGGTGATCGCCAGAATATTGCCGAGCACAATGGTCTGGATATTCACCGAGGTGGGCGAGAGCGACACCATGAACAGGCCAAGCCCGAAAAACGAGGTGAAGATCAACCCGATGATCGCGTCTTCCTTCAACCGCGTCTTCTGGTTCAGGAACAGCATGGAACCGGCCGCAAGCCCGCCGGAAAGGAACGCGCCGAGCGAAAAGGGCAGGCCCAGCATATAGGCGCCCGCCACGCCCGGAACGATGGCGTGGGAAAGCGCATCGCCGATCAGCGACCAGCCCTTCAGCATCAGATAGGCTGAGAGAAAGCCGCAGACGCCGCCCACCAGTGCGCTGACCCAGATGGCGTTCAGCATGTAACCATAAGTGAAGGGCTCAAGAAGGCTGTTTATCATCGACTTTATCTTTCGGAGCCTCAGGATCGCGCCGGTTCTGGCCGTTCTTGCCGTAGATTACGAAAGGCCGCTCGTCATCGGTGATGACCTTCACCCGGCGCGGATCGGCGTCGTTATGCAGGTCTACCCCGCCCAGCACGAAGTGGCGCAGGCTGCCGCCGAAGGCTTTTTGCAGGTTCTCCTCGTTGAAGGTATCCGCCGTCTTGCCCGATGCCAGCACCGTGCCCTTGACGAAGACGGCGCGGTCACAGAATTCCGGCACGCTGCCGAGATTATGGGTGGAGACCAGCATGACGCGGCCCTCGTCGCGCAGCGCCTTCAAAAGTGCGACGATCTGCTCTTCCGTCGTTACGTCGACACCGGTAAAAGGCTCGTCCAGCAGGATCACCTGACCCTCCTGCGCCAGCGCGCGGGCCAGAAACACCCGCTTCTTCTGCCCGCCGGAGAGTTCGCCGATCTGGCGCTTGCGATAGTCCAGCATATTGACGCGTTTCAGCGCCTCTTCGACCATGTGATGGTCGCGTTTCGAGGGAATGCGCAGGAAATTCATGTGGCCGTAACGGCCCATCATCACCACATCCTCCACCAGCACCGGAAAGCTCCAGTCCACCTCCTCGGCCTGCGGCACATAAGCGACGAGGTTTTTCCTGAGCGCTTCCTTCACCGGCAGGTCGAAAATAGAGACGGAGCCGGCGGCCAGCGGCACGAAACCCATGATGGCCTTGAAAATCGTGGACTTGCCGGCGCCATTGACGCCGACAAGTGCAGTGATCGTTCCGCGGGGAATGGAAAAGCTGGCATTTCTTAATGCGGTGTGGCCGTTTCGATAGGTCACTGTCGCATTTTGAACCGTCAGGCCGCCGCCCGATTTTTTACTGCCCATTCTCATGAAGACAGCCCCTTGGCAATGGTTTCGCTGGTCACGCGCAAAAGGTCCAGATAGGTCGGAACGGGACCGTCCGCCTCGCTCAGCGAGTCCACATAGAGGATGCCGCCATAGGCCGCGCCGGTTTCCTTGGCCACCTGCTGGGCGGGATCGGCGGAAACCGTGCTTTCGCTGAAGATGACGTGGATATTGTGCTCGCGCATGGCGTCGATCACGCCGCGCACCTGCTGCGGTGTGCCCTGGCTGTCGGCATTGACCGGCCACAGGAACAGTTCCTTCAGGCCGAAATCGCGGGCGAGATAAGAAAACGCGCCTTCGCTCGTTACCAACCAGCGCTTGTTTTCCGGCAGAACGGAAAGCGTGTCGCGGATCGGCTGCACGGTGGCTCTGATCTTGTCCGAATAGGCCTTGGCATTGGCGGCATAGACATCGGCATGGGCGGGGTCGATCTCGGTCAGGCCCTTGCGGATATTTTCCACGTAGATCAAGGCGTTATCGGGCGACATCCAGGCGTGCGGATTGGGTTTTCCCTGATAGGCGCCGCCGCTGATCGCCATGGGTTCCACGCCGTCGCTCACCGTCACGCTTGGCACGCCGGAAAGGTTGGCCAGGAACTTTTCGAACCACAATTCCAGATTGAGGCCATTGCGAAGCACCAGATCGGCCTTGCGGGCTTTGAGAATATCGCGCGGCGTCGGCTGGTAGTTGTGAATTTCAGCGCCCGGCTTGGTAATGCTTTCCACTTCGGCCGCATCGCCCGCCACATTGCGCGCCATGTCGGCGATGATGGTGAAGGTCGTCACGACAGTCGGTTTTTCCTGAGCAAGGGCAGCGCCGGGCAGAAAAAGCGAAAAAGCGAAAATCGCGTGGCGGATTTTATGGAAGTTCACGGGGCTCACCAGATTTTGTTGCGATTAATTCGCAATACCATCTGTTATAAAATCACGCTTGTCAACGCTATTGCAAATCATTCGCAAATTAGTGCATTTCGCAAATGTCCGAAAATGGCGCGTTTTTGCCGGTGTTGCACCGGCGGGATTAAACTTTTTTCAATGAGAAAGCGGCACTATCGCAAGGCTCGGACAGCGTGGTCCGGAGCTTGTCCCGCGTGTGTTCCTCATCCTTCGAGCCACGTTTTGGGGTGAGGGCGTAAGACGGGGTACTTGATGTCAGGATGTTGCGGGTGAAAGCTGTATTCAGACGAATGCGGTTTTCGCGCAAGCTCGTTATGATTGGAGGCGGGATCCTGCTTTTGGCGGGTGCGACCGGCTCTGCTGCCGTGTTTATCGGCAGCGAGCGGCTGCTCGGCCCATCCTATGCCTCCACCAACGGGCTTTCCTGCGACGCGGTCCAGACGGTCAATATCCGCAAGAACGGTTCCCTATGGATCCGCAAATTCATTCGCACCCAGGGCGGTGACGGCACAGAGCGGCTGAAGACTGCGCTTCGTGTGGCAAGGGCGGTTTACGACAAGCAGAAACCCGATCTGGTTCAGGTCTCCGTGCTCGACAAGAACGGTCCGCAGCTGCGCTCGGAAATGCGTGGCCGTGCCATTGCCGCACAGGTGGTTTTCATTCCCGATCCGGCAAAAATTCCCGAAGGCGCGGATGCCCATCGTTATTCGGCCTTTTATTACGATGGCGCCGCCAATGCCAGCGGCCAGTTTTACGGCTTGCGTATCGATCTGCCGCTGGAAGATGCCGAGGCGCTGGCGGCAGGCCTCAGCGATTCGGCCGATTGTGCGACCCCGGCTCTGGATGCCGGTTCTGAAGGCCATGAAGGAAAACCCGCGAAAACTGCGACGGGACACGGCGAAACCAAAGATGACGGCACAGGCGGCCACGGCGGCGCGCCGGCGGAAGCCAACGAAGGCGGGGCTGCCCATGGCGAAACCCCGTCTCCCGAAGCGCATGGGGAACCGGCTGCCGACGAACTTCTGACCTCGACGCCGGAAGCCGATGGCGGCAGCATCTTCAGCCTGTCCTATCTGAAATCGCTGATCTTCGGCAAAGGCTCGACGACCGCACAGGCGGCGGAAGAAAAGCCGGCTGCCGAAAATGCGCCGGCGGAAGAACCCGGTGCGGAGAAAAAGGCCGCGAGCCACTAAGCGGGCGAGGTCGGTTTATCCCCGAACCCTTCCGGGGCTCGCATCTGACGTGTCAGATATCCGGCCCGATCCGCAGGCGGCCAGCCGGATTTGGAAATTTCTTCCGTTTGTTGACGATTGCCGGAGAGAAACTCTGCGACAGGGCGGCAAAGGCGGCAATGCGGGCGATCAGCTTTTCCCGATCACCCTTTGTCACGGCTTCGTAGCTCTTGACCTCGTCGATATAGCCCGTCAGCCAGTCTTGATATTTGCCTTCGTTCCACAGCCGCTCAGTCGCAAACACCGTGTCTTCCAGCCGATCATAGGCAACGAGCGTCCGTCGCCAGCGATGCTCGTCGAAATCCAGCGTGCCGTTGGCGAAGAGCGATCCGACCTCGAGGCCGTAACTCATCAGCTTCGCAGAGCGTTCCGGCGGCATGGTGAGGTTCAGCCCGCCTTCCTCTTCGTTAAGGAAAACGCGGGCGATGCGTTCTCTCTGGCCCGGCATGGTGGCGAGCGACTGATCCTGCCAGTCCTTCGCCGAGCTGAGGATGCTGCCGAGAAAGCCGCTCATTTTTTCCATCTTGTGAACGGGCACGCCGATCCCTTCACCCGCCGCCTGCGGGATCGTGACGCGCTTCATGCTGCCGGCGATGGATTTCGGCAATTCATCGAGGCTAAGCGCGAAAGTGGGACGCGACGGAAGCAGGGCATCGAAAAGATGAATGGGAAAGTTGCTGCTGATGCCGCCGTCGGAGAACCAGATTTTCGCCTTCATGACGGGCCGCGCTTTGCCACCGAGACGCTGCACGATATCCAGCGTGCCGCGATCGTTGGTATAGGCCGGAATGGCCTTGAACAGCACCGGGAAGCTCAGGCTCATGCGCGTTGCGATGATGACCGGCAACTGGGCGGGTTCCGGAAAAGCCTTGAGTTCGGGAAAGGGGCCGCCCGGTGTTGCGATCTGCTTCAGCCAGTTCATCACGGCCGCGGGAAAGAGCTGGCTCCATTCCGTCGGGTCGTAAGCCACCATGAGACTGGTGGTCGGAAGCGTATGCGGCCGCCGCATCGACAGGTTCGTCGTGACCATCTTCAGGTTGATGACCGGCTTCTCCGGCTCCGCACCGATGAGATCGCCGAAGGTGAGCGGCGGCGCGGTTGCGGCGTCGCTGCCGAAAGCGATGTCCTGGATCGATGCATGAAGCCATTCCGTCAGGCCCGGAACCTCGACATCGGAAACCGTCAGTCCCGAGCAGAAACCGAAGCCGTCCCTTGGCAACCGGTAGAAAACCAGCCACAGGATCTGGCCGAGGATGCCGGCCAGCATTCCCACCAGCCCGGCGAGAACCGACCCGGCCCAACCGTCGCCCAGAACCCACAGGGCGCCGGCGCCGATGACGATGCCAACTATGGCTGCCAGCGGAAAAGCCAGGAGCAAGCCCAAAACCTTGCCCGGCCAGCCGCCGGCCTGCGCCCATAGCAGGTAACGCATCAGCGGGCGAAAACGGCGCTGCGGCTGGAAAAGCCTGTCCAGAATAGTGGGTATCGTGTCGCAATGAGCCTGCAGGCGGGTGAAACCATCCGGATCGTTTCTGACCGTGCGGGAATATTCAGCCGCCGCCGCAAAGGCGGCGGCAATCGCCCCGGCCGATGTGCCGCCTATCGAGCGGAAGCGATACCGGCGCGCCAGTTCCAGAACGGCATAGGGATAAACGACGCCGGAGGTGATGCCGCCTTTCATCACCACGTCGCATTCCTTTTCAGGTGCGGCGAACATATCAGGCTGGTATTTGGGAAGCTCATTCTCGGGCATGCGTATCTCCCCCGGCGGCTCCTGATCGAAAGCCGTCAAACACAATGCGAATGATGGGGAATGGGTGTCACAAGTTGAGGCGATATCGCCAGTATATTCTACTGAAAGTTAAATAAACTTGCGCGATCCGTTCGCTGAAAGCCGGATGATTACTTGCGGGCGTCTATCTATGGAGGGGAAAACCGGCAGACAAACGGGCGAAACCTCGCCACACTCTCCGACGTCAAGAAAATACGCCCCTCCCCACCAGCGAGAAAATCGGGGCGCGGAAGGCGGCCGCAAGGCCGCCCCGGGTTTCGTCCTATCAGTCCGCCTTGTTGCGGCGGGCGGGGAAGAGGATGACGTCGCGGATCGACGGGGCGTTGGTGAGCAGCATGATCAGGCGGTCGACGCCGATGCCGAGGCCGCCGGCGGGCGGCATGCCCTGGTCGATGGCATCGAGGAACTCGTCGTCCAGCTGCTTGTCCTTTTCGCCGCGGGCGTGCGCCTGTTCCAGCTGTTCCACCATGCGGCGGCGCTGTTCTTCCGGATCGTTGAGTTCGGAGAAGGCGTTGCCCACTTCCCAGGCGTTGCAATAGCTTTCGAAACGCTCGACGAGGCGCGGCTCGCCCGGCACTTCCTTGGCGAAGGGCGAGATATCCTTCGGGAAATGCGTGACGTGGCTCGGCTGGATCAGCGTGCCTTCCACTTTTTCTTCAAAGATGAAGGCAAGGCATTCGCCCCAGGTCCAGTCCTTTTCGACAGCAAAACCGGCAGCCTTGGCGGCGGCGCGGGCTTCTTCGTCGGTCTTGATGGCAAGGAAGTCGATACCGGTTGCTTCCTTCACCGCCTCAGGCATCGGCACGCGCTTGAACGGACCCTTGAAGGAGATCGTCTGGCCCTGGAATTCCACTTCGGTGGTACCATGCAGGGCAATCGCCAGCGTCTCGAACAGCCGCTCCACGAGACCCATGATGTCTTCGTAGTCGGCATAGGCCCAGTAGCACTCCATCATGGTGAATTCAGGATTGTGCCTGGTGGAGACGCCTTCGTTGCGGAAGTTGCGGTTGATTTCGAACACCTTGTCAGTGAGGCCCGAAACCAGCGTGCGCTTCAGGAACAGTTCCGGCGCGATGCGCAGATACATGTCCATCTTCAGCGTGTTGTGGAAGGTCTTGAACGGATCGGCCGTCGCGCCGCCATAGATAGTCTGCAGCATCGGCGTTTCCACTTCGAGGAAGCCTTCGGCCTCCATGAAACGGCGAATGCCGGAGAGAATCTTCGAACGCTGCAGGAAGCGCAGCTTGGATTCCTCGTTGGAGAGGATGTCGAGGTGGCGCTTGCGGTAACGCAGCTCGATGTCGGAGACGCCGTGCCACTTCTCCGGCATCGGCAGCAGCGACTTCGTCAACATGGTGATTTCTTCGGCGTTGATCGTCAGCTCGCCGCGCTTGGTGCGACGCACCTTGCCGGTCACGCCGATGATGTCGCCGATATCGATCATCGGCAGCAGGTTGCGCGCCGCTTCCGGCGTCGTATCCTTGTGGGAGAAGATCTGCACCTTGCCGGATGCATCATGGATATCCATGAACATGCCGGAATTGCGAGAGGAATAAACGCGACCGGCCACCGTCACCGTATCGCCGGTTTCGACGTCGGCTTCGATATCGGCGTATTTTTCCGCCAGCTCCGCATTGGTCAGCGTGCGGTGGAAATGCGCCGGATAGACATCGCCGATTTGCTCGCGCAGCAGCGCGAGTTTCTGGCGGCGCACTTCGGTGGCGTCGGAGGAGAGGGCGGTGGTTTCGGTCGTCTTGTCGTTCATCGTATTCGCCTTCAGCGGCCTTGTTCGTTGCGGTTACCCTGTGCGCTCCGGGCTTACCCCCTCTGTCCTGCCGGACATCTCCCTTCAAGGGGGGAGATCAGATGCCGCGCCCGCCCGTTCCATGGGCAAGGTGTCAGCCGCTTGTCGATCTCCCCCTTGAGGGGGAGATGCCCGGCAGGGCAGAGGGGGTAAGCCCCAAGCAGAGGGGTATATTCAGAATGCTGCCGTCGCCGCCAGCACATAACTATCAGCTTCCGCTGCCCACCATCGTAGCCACGACGGCAATCGCGATCTTCAGGCGCTGGCGCACCACGGAGCGGCCAAGCAGCGCCATCGAGTCAAACAACGGCAGCGAGCGCGACGAGCCGGACATGGCCACAAACAGCGGCGGCGTCACGACGCGCAGCTTCTTGCCGGTGCGTTCGGCGACATCGCGCAGCTCCGCCTCGATCGCTTCCACATTCCAATCCGGCATCTTTTCCAGATCGGCGGCAACCGTGGTGAGGATTTCGTGGATTTCCTCGGGTTTGCTTTTGAGCCCGGCAAAGGAAGCCGGCGTCAGGCCGACATCGCTTGCCAGCAGGAAGCCGGCGAGGTTCGGCAATTCGCCGAGTCTTGAAATGCGGCTCTGGGCAAGCTTCAGGCCTTCGGTCAGGCGGGCATTTTCCATCGCCCATTCCAGCGTGCGGGAAATGAACTCCTCCGGCGAAAGCTTTTCGCGCAGCCAGCGGCCGTTCAGCCAGTCCAGCTTCTGGATGTCGAAGATGGCGCCGGCCTTGGACAGCGCTTCGGGGTCGAACTTCGCCGCCAGCTCGTCCATGGTCAGGAGCTCTTCGCCTTCGGCGATCTGGATGAAGAACAGGCCAAGGAAGTTCATCAGCGCTTCCGGCAGGTAACCGAGAGCGGAATAATAGGAGATCGAGGTCGGGTTCTTGCGCTTGGAAAGCTTCGACTTGTCGGCGTTGCGCATCAGCGAAAGATGCATGAACGTGGGCTGGTCCCAGCCGAAATAACGGTAAAGCAGAATGTGCTTGGGCACCGAAGCCAGCCACTCTTCGCCGCGCGCCACATGGGTGATCTTCATCAGATGGTCGTCGATGACGTTGGCCATGTGATAGGTCGGCATGCCGTCGGCCTTGATCAGCACCTGCATATCGACCGAATCCCACGGGATCGAGACATCGCCATAAACGCCGTCATGGAAATCGCACGAGCCTTCGGTCGGGATTTTCATGCGCACGACGTTGGCCTCGCCGGCGGCGACGCGGGCGGTGACTTCCTCGGCCTTCAGGTTGAGGCAGTGGCCATCGTATTTCGGCGGCTTGCCGGCGGCGCGCTGGGCTTCGCGCATTTCTTCCAGCCGCTCGGGCGTGCAGAAACAGCGGAAGGCATGGCCTTTTTCCAGAAGCTCTTCGGCATAGGGCCAATACATGGCCTTGCGCTCGGACTGGCGGTAGGGACCGTAAGGGCCGCCGACATCCGGGCCTTCCGACCAGGTCAGCCCGGTCCAGCGCAGGGCTTCCAGTACCTTCTGCTCATATTCGAGGGTCGAGCGGGTGGCGTCGGTATCCTCGATGCGCAGGATGAACTCGCCGCCATGTTTCTTGGCGAAGAGATAGTTGAACAGCGCGATATAGGCGGTGCCGACATGCGGCTCGCCGGTGGGGGAAGGTGCGATGCGGACGCGAACGCCGGAAGTGGTCATGAAATTCACTCGTCGTGACGTGGCAGTGACATCGGGGCGGTTTCACCCTTCTGTCACGATGTTTTCGTTTGGATGCGGCAGGAAATCATGTTGGAAGACGCAATGAAAGCGCCTTTTGCACATTCCCGTTCGGCTTCGGCTTAGGCCATATTCTGCCGCAGGCGTCAAGGAAATACGAAGCCCGCGCTGGTTCAGCGTCCCAGCTGAGAGTCCTAGGACGCGTCCCCATAAACGGGGTTCATGTGGCGAGCGGATTATGATTCACTCCCCTTGAAGGGAGATCGTCATGCGCCGTCACGAACTGAGCGACG